>CAZGYB010000006.1:0-71331 GCA_964530235.1 uncultured Gammaproteobacteria bacterium | reverse complement strand
TGTATGCTCTTTCCTTCGAAAAAGGATTTACCGCAGCAACGGTGATCGATGATAGTCCTGTGGTATTTTCGATAGCAGGTTCACCAGCGTATCGGCCGGTTAATTATGATGGAGCTTTTCATGGAAAAGTACCAATTCGCTATGCTCTCGCAAACTCTTACAATATACCAGCGGTGCGTGTTTTAAACAGCTTAGGAGTTGAATCGTTTGTTAATTACGCGCGGAAACTTGGGATAACAACGTGGAATGATTCTTCTCGTTTCGGTCTCTCTCTAACTCTTGGTGGAGGTGAAGTTCGAATGATTGATATGGCGACGGCGTTTGGTGTGTTTGCGAATGGAGGTGAAAAAGTTGATCTTGGTGGGGTTCTTCGAGTTGAGCGCAATAGTAATGAAATATTTGGTCTTCAGCCTAGGAAAAAAAGGGTGCAGACAGCAGAGTCAGCATTTCTCATCTCAGATATTCTTTCGGACAATTTTGCGCGAAGATCTGCGTTTGGTTCAAACTCCGCTCTGGAAATACCGGGATACAAAGTTGCGGTAAAAACCGGAACAACGGATGAGAAAAAAGATAACTGGACAATTGGGTTTACACCGGATTTTCTTGTTTCGGTTTGGGTTGGAAATAACGATAATACCCCGATGAACCCCTACCTTTCATCCGGAGTCACCGGCGCTGCACCAATATGGAATAGGGTAATGACTTATTTGCTTACGAAATACGGGAGCAATACTGGTTTTGCAAAACCTGAGTCGATTATTGAAAAACAATGCTACTACGGGCGGGTGGAGTATTTTGCGCAAGGAACAGAAACGAAAGCAAACTGCCGGGAATATCTTTTCAATACTTCTCCAACCCCCACAAAGAGTCCTTAAGTATTAAGAGATTAGTTTTCAAATGTATCCTCAAAAGTCATGTACTTCTGATCTGAGTAAAAATATTTATTCGGTTTCATTGGGAGCATAGCGAGCTGTACTGCTTTTTTCGCAAGAATTTCAGTAGGATTTAAAAATAATGTATTTTCCCGTTGATTAGCGAGTACCAGGGGAATTTCGGTACATCCCATAATGACTGCTTGAGTTCCTTGTGAGATGAGTGATTCTGCTGCCTTACTCAGTAGTTCTTCTGCGTAACTTGTTAGAAAACCAGCCTTTATTCCAAAGTTTCCGTATATTGCTTTCATTACCATATTTTTTTGGACGTTTTCTGATGGAATAATCACTTTAATATTCGCTTTATTTAAACTTTTTTGGTAAATCTTCATATGTACTGTTCCTGTTGTAGCAAGAAGTCCGATTTTGTTAATTTTTGGATAGTTGTTGGTAATATACTGAGTAGTTTCTTCAATCATATGTAAAATCGGGATATCTAATTTTGAATGAAGATCAGAATAAAAAGCATGACTTGTATTGCAGGGTATTACTATAAAGTCAGCTCCAGCGTTTTGAAGTGTTTTACCTGCTTGAACCAAATAGGGAACGGGATTTTCACCCCCATATAGAAGAGCTTGTGTTCTATCCGGGATTTGAGGAAGATTGTTAATGAGAATAGGAAGGTGATCTTGATCTTTTTTTGCCGGTGTATTTTTTACAATATAATGAAAAAGTTGTATTGTCGCCTCAGGACCCATACCGCCTAGAATGCCAATAGTGTTAAATCGTCGATAGGGAATCATGTGAGCAATTGAGATATAACTCTTTGTGCGTTTTTATAGAATATTTTTTCTATATCTTTTGTCTTAAACCCTTTTTTCTTTAATTTTTGTTTCAGATTTTGTAATGAATTAACACTCTCAAGATTTTTCGGTAGACCAGTTGTGATACCGCCAAAATCGCTTCCTACTGCGACACAATTAATTCCACCAACTTTAACTATATGTACGAAATGATCAACGACATCGTTGATTGTAACCTCGTCATTTGTTTGTTTGACATACTTAGATGAAAAAAATACTCCGATAACTCCGTTTCTTTGAGAAACTAGTTTTATCTGTTCGTCGGTAACATTTCGTGGATCAGGGCATAAACTATAAGCACAGCTGTGAGATACCAAAAGGGGTCCTTTTATCATATGGGCCGTTTGAAAGAAACATTTTTGGTTAAGATGCGCGAGATCTAAAATAATTTTTTTGCGTTGTGTTTCTTTAACGACTTGTATTCCGAAAGACGTTAAAGGAGTGTTTGGGTTGTCTTTGTTTCCTGACCCGAGTGAGTTTTTTTCAGAATGTGTCAGACTTAATGAACGTAATCCTTTTATATATAGATTTTCTAAGTTTTTTAAAGATCCGTCGAGGATTTCCGATCCTTCAAGGTGAAGGATAAATCCAAGAGAATTTTGCTCTCTAAAAACTGTTTCTATATCTTTACTGTTTTTAATGAGAACTGTACATTTATTTTTTTTTGTTTCACGAAGGAGTAACTCCAGTTGTTTTTTGGTATCTTTCAGTAAATCATCATATGAGAAACCTGCAAAAATAATTTTTACGTTGTTTGCTTTTAACATTTTCATATTAGTTTGTTTTGCGCTTTTATATGGGATTCCTTTTTCATAACAAGCAAGAACATAATCCGAATGTAAATCAATAATTGGTATTTTTGAGTTTTTCATAGAGTTAGTATGGATGATTCCATGTCTGAGTTTGATTTTTCCAGTAAGATTCCCATATTTTTATCCAGTCATTTCGACTGGAAGGATTATTCTGTAAGCTCTGAGGAACGGCTTCAACAATACTGATGGTATCTCCACGCTGTAATACATGAGACTGAATGGGTCCTTGGTCGTTCAGAGCGCAAATAATAGATGGCGCTCTTGATAATACCCGACCGGAAGCGTCGTAAACAACTATGTATTCATTTCGCGCAGCAACTTTAAGTAAACCCGCAGGAGTGTTGAGCGCGTATGAAAACTGTGCGAAGCCAGGAGCTTTTTCTTGAGTTACATCTGTGACGCTGCCTGCCGCTATAATACGAGTGATAAATTTTTTTTCCAATAAAGCATCAGCAGGGTGTTGGTTTTTTGAAATTGCTTGTTCAATGATTTGGCCTCCATTCCATGAATGAGTGATAGACCCCGTTGTAAATAGCCGAGAAAAATTTTTTGCCTCAGTAAATAACCAGGCAAACCAAACCGCGCCCATTTCTGCCTGGGAGGCTTTTTCCCTGAGGAATACTTCAAGCTGAAGTGGGTCTGATAGGGATAATAACTCAATATGTGGTGTTACTTTTCCGTCAGGGTATGTTCTTAACTCAATTAATGAAATATCGGGATGTTGATTGAGAGATATGTGTATATTATTGGCGAGAGGAACAGCAGGAACCGCGAGACCGCCACAAACATCGCCATCAACCAAACCAATAGGTCTATTTAGCTTTTTGGAAGCAGCCAAGGCAGCACGAGTTACCCGGGCCATTTGACCAGCAGTCGCTTCTACGGGAAATAAAGCCGTAGGAAACGGTTTGTTAAGTTTTTTAGCTAGTGCGCTTAATCCCTCACACAGTGCTTCAGAGACTTGTGATCCGTATTGATCGGCTTTAGCTCCAGGTCGTCCGAGTCGGGCAACACAGCAAATAGTTGCATCAGGTTTCAATTGATCAAGAGCGAGTAAGGGCAAGCATTCGCTTCCTATTTCTTCAGTAAGTCCAATAATACCTTCTTGCCGAGAAGGATTATGGAGTTCCAGTACATTTCCCCCACCCCCCGCTCCGTTAATACCAAAACTGAATGTTTTCAAAAACCGACTATCGATTATATGTTGTGTTGTTTCCTTTGCTTCAGGCATAGTCATAGTTTATTGGACAACTTGTTTTAAGTACCCAACTGCTATTGTTGCTTGTCTAAATGTTAAGGTATCAAATCCTTCAGGCGTTGTTAATTCAGGCGAATAAGGAATATAATTTGTTCGAGTCGAATCATAGGGTGAAAACCTGCTTTTGAACGAATCGGACAATATAGTTTGATTTCGGGAATACCAGTCCTGAACTACGTCCTGGATAGCCTTCATTTGGTTGCTCGGTTTTCCTTTATAACTATCTGAACGTTCATGAATTAACTGAAAGAGTTCAGCTACTGCGGTTACATCTTTAGGGTAGCAAGATGACGGAAGGAGTGTGAATATTGACGCTGGCATTAATACATAGTAAACAGGAGGAATAGTTTTGTCAGTTAATCTCATCATAGTAATAAGGTGTGCAATCCCGCCAGCGCTACTTGAAAAATAACCTTCTTGAAGCGGAGGTGCTCCTGCCATTTGGAATGCTCCCCAGTGGAAATGAGGATTTATGGGAGTAAGGGATTGGGTGCCGTCGGTAAAATCAACATCAAGAACGGCCATTGTTGCTGCTAATAGCTCTTTTGATATCCGAGGCATATGTTCAGGGATTTCAAAGTAACGGTCTCTGAATATGTTTGGATTGTCGGCGATCTCAAGACTTAACATTATCATATCTACGAGTTGTTCCTGTGAATATTCAGTACCCGCTAAGGTAAATTTACCCCTACTTCTTTTTAATTGAGTGTCTCTGACGCGACCATCTTTGTTTACCGATCTGTCAACAATGAGTTTTAGTATCTTTGCCTGGGATTCTTGTTCTCGAGGATCGTCATCGCCATAACTTGCTGTCGACAAAAGCCCATTAAGCAATGTGCGAACTCTTGGTGCGTTCTTTACAAAGACTTCTGATATAAATGCAATATCAGAACCCATACCTTTCATTTCTGTTTTATGAATAGCAGATATTGGAACAAGACTTCCTTTAACTTTAGTAAATGCGTAAGGCGCGTATATAGGATATGATCGGTCAAGTGGATTGCCCTGAGCGTCATACAGATCCAGATCGACCCAGCCTGATTTTGTTTTTATACTTGCAGGATGATAGAGTGTATCTCCACTCCTTCCGTCTGCAGACGGTATTTCGTTAAAATCGAAAATAAGCGGATATCCGACTTCCTGCTGTCTTACAGCTTCGTTGAGCATAAGTTCTGCGCCACCGCCTTGAACTATTGTTTGCCAGACTCCGCCCATATGACCTGTCCGGGGCGGGTTTAATGTATCACTTGTTTTTATTGCCTCAAGTACAGGTCCGATTGGAACATCTCCACTTGCAAGATTAACCCACTCAAAATTTCTACGACTTAGTTCAGAAACTTTATCATGAATTTTCCTTTCAGGAACAATACCCATTCGAACAAGAAGTTCGTGAGGGGAGTTTTGTTTTAACTCTTTTGCCATATAACAAAAAATCCCGCCGGTAGGCGGGTTAGTGTATTTTTATTCAATACCTTAATCCGCCCGCGGGGGGAGAATAAGCTGAATAAAAAGAACTGATAAACGGTTTGTGTTCATAAGATGAATATATTATACATACGGGTTTTTATTTTGCAACCGGAATTGTTTTAAAACCGGTGAGAGAATGCAGAACTTTTGGAATAATTACCGATCCATCTTTTTGCTGGAAGTTTTCAAGAAGCGCAATAAGAATTCGAGGCGAAGCAAGCGCGGTATTATTAAAGGAGAAGCAATATTCTTTTGTTCCATCCTGTTTCCGGTATTTAATATTTAGTCTTCTGGTTTGGAAATCTCCCATTATTGAATTACTCATCGTTTCGCCAAATCCGTTTCGCGACGGCATCCAGGTTTCAATATCGTATTTTTTAAGCTGCGGTTCTCCCATATCGCCGGTACACATAAGGAGTACTTGATAGGGGAGTCCAAGGTCTTGGAGAACTTCTTCTGCGTTTTGTTGTAACTCTTCATGAGTCTTACGCGCTTCTTCTATGCTGTTTTTCCCGATAATAACCTGTTCGATTTTCCAAAACTCATGTAATCGGTACAAGCCTTTTGTATCTTTCCCGTATGAACCGGCCTCACTGCGGAAGCAGGGTGAAAGTGCAACAAATTTTTTCGGAAGTTCCTTTTCTTCCAGAATTTCATTGCTGTAATAAGCAGTGACTGGAATTTCAGCTGTTGCGGAAAGGTATGAGTCATTATCCTCACCGTTTAATTTGTATAGTTCTTTTTCTCCCCAGGGAAGATGTCCGGAGCCAAACAGAGTAAATTTTTTTATAATTGCCGGTGCTATGATCGGCGTATATCCTTTTTGAATCAATTTTTGCAAAACGTACATAAGTATTGCAATGTGAAGCACAGCGCCTTGATTCTTTAAAAAATATCCTCTAAAACCGGATACCTTAGTTCCCCGGGCAAAATCAATGACATCAAGGGCAGTTCCCAGTGCAATGTGCGATTGAGGAGTGAAGTCAAACTGTGGCGGTTTTCCCCACGTTCTTTGTACTACGTTGCCCGATGCATCCTGTCCAATAGGTACTTCATCAAGAGGTACACTTGGAACTTGACTTAGATGTGACTGCAATTGGCTTTCAACTTCAATTAAACTTTGTTCGATTTTTTTTAACGCTTCTTTAATTTCTTTTCCACGGGTTTTCGTTGCTTCGCTCAGAGGTTTTTTTGATATTAAATTTCGCTCTTCCCTTAGTTTCTGGGACTTCTCAATCCATTCTTTTCGTTGTTCATCAAGTTTTAGTATCCCTTCAATATCAGCAACACGGTTTTTGTTTTTGAGTGTTTCAAGAACTTTATTCTTATTGTTTCGGATAAAATCAACAGAAAGCATATATGCATTCTAACAACTCTTTATTATTTTTTCCACAATCCATCTAAGAGCTCGGAGCCTGTGATTGATTGCGTGATGTTCATGGTCTGTTAATTCGTCGTAATATTTATTATATTCTGTGACAATGAAGAGAGCTCTGAAAGGATATCCGTGTGTTGGATTTCCGCTCGTTTTTTCCGCAATGTGCCCGCGAATTCGTTCAATTCGAGTAAGTGTTGTTTTTGTTTGTGGATCAAAGTAGCACAGACAGGTTTGCAGGTACGCAACTCTGTCATTTTTTTTTGCGTCTTTAAGCCGGACAAGTGTATGTTCGATTAGCTCTTCATCAGTTGCCTCTCGGCCGAGCCACCGTTTAGACTTCACTCCGGGTTCATTGTTTAAAAACGGTATGATAAGACCGCCGTCATCTGCAAGAGTGGGAATGCCGGAAGCGGTTCCATAATACTGAGCTTTGAGAGTTGCGTTTTCTTCAAATGTTTTTCCAGTTTCTTCAGGATCGTGCGTGATCTTGACATCGTCTAAAGATAATATGCTCCATCCTTTATCAACAAGCGCTTGTGCGCCAAGTTTTAATTCACCCAGTTTTGCCTTATTGTGTGTTGCCAAAAGCAGTTGTTTCATACATTGATTTATAGTTTATTAACAACATTTTCAACTCCCATTGATAGGATAAAATCACTTGCTTTCGGGCCGAATGATTTTCCGGTGAGTTTTTGATAGAACGCTTGAAATGCTTCTTTTGGAGGCAGATCCGCTTTTTTTATTTCAGCAAAAAAAACGGTTTGAATGGTTTCTTGATCCGGTTGTGAAAGCTGCTTTAAAGCACCAGCAAGAGAAGAAAGAAACTCTTTTTGCTTCGCATTCATCTCGAATTTTTTCTCTGATTCATTTGTTTGGGAAGTTCGAGTTCCCGCATACTTCGTTATATATATTTTTGCATAATGAATTCGTTCGGTCAGAATAGCGCTCTCCGTTTCGGTTAGAGGATTTCCTATGTTTTGAGAAAAATGGAGAGCAGGATTTTTATGAGCAGCCAACAGGTTTGCAACCGTTCTAAACCGGGGAAGAAAAGGTCTTTTTTTTGAATACGGTGTAACTTCAGAAAGTTCAATAATGCGTGCGAAATCAGAGAGTACGTCTCCCTGTTTTCCCTCAGGAATTTTACCTTCGCGTTTGTCATAATAAGCATTCAAACACCGGTCATAATCATCAAACAGATTGGGTATTGTTTCGCCGAATGGGTTAAAATCGAGATGGGTTGTGATAGGGGTCCTTACCATAAAAAAACGAAATACTTCAGGAGGAAGGATTTCAGTAACTTCTTTTGCAGAAGTTCCGATCCCTTTTGAAGAAGACATTTTCCGTCCGCCTACCGTAAACCACTCATATCCGCCAAGCGAGTCTGGAGGTTTTATGTTTAGAATTTCTTTACAAAAATGTATTGCCATATCATACGAACCTCCCGAAGACATGTGGTCTTTACCGGATGATTCAACTGTGATTCCGATGACTTTCCAATGAGCTGGCCAGTCGAGCTTCCAAGGAAGTTTTCCCCTACCGTCAAAGGGAGTTGTTTTGCCTTCATACCCGCAGCCGGTTGCCCAATCAACTATTTTAGGTTCACAGCGGTAATGGACATATGTTCCGTCCCAAAGATATGCATTTGTTGTACCGACATTTCCGCACTGTTCACAGACTGGATTAAATGGAATCCAATCAGATTTCCGTTCTTTTTTCGTCACTTTTTTATAAATTTCCCTAACTTTCTCAGAATTATCTAAAAATAGTCTGATTGCATTATTTATCTTCCCCGACTCATAGAGTTCATGAGACCAAATAATCTGCGGATGACAGTTAAGCGAATTGAAGACATCGATAAATTCCTGTGCATAAAATGTAGCAAAGCTTTTATATCCTTCAACCGGAGATGGGATTTTATTGAGAGGTTTACCGGCGTAAACCCCCCATTTTTTTTGATCAAGATAAGAAGGGATTGCGTCCATCGGATCCATATCGTTAAAAACGTAAGAGAAACGAGACGCAATTCCTTTTTCCTGAAACGCTTTATATACGAGATCATGTACAAGCACCCCCCGTAGCGAGCCGACATGAATACGTCCAGAAGGAGTTTTCATATCATCAACCCACTCAAGGGGTAGTTTCCGGTCCATCAATTTTTTTACCTCACGATCAACCCAAATCATAGCTTTCTTTTTTGATCTGCTAACAGAATAAATGTTTGCAGTATATTATACAACGAATACACTGATGAGAGGGAAACCCATTCATTTGGGGCATGCGCGTTTCCTCCGACCGGACCGATACCAAGCGTTGATACTCCGGCGCTTCCAAAAATATTGTCGTCTGCGACAGATGAACGGAAATAGGGTTGTGCTTTCTTATGAGTTATTTTCCGTATGCTTTCTGTTAAAAGTGGAAGATAGGGATCAGATGCTTTGATTTGGTATCCTTCAAGAAACGGCGTTTCTCGCGAAACATATTCCACCGATACGGAAAAGTAACCGTTATATTTTCTACAAACTTCCTTTACTATAGACTCAATATATTGTTTCATGTCTTGATGTTCAGTTGGTGGGAGAACTGAAGTGTCGATTTCAAGGGTAATACGCGAAGGAGTTGAAAGACCCGTTCTTTGTGTGCTTATAGAATTTACATATATAAACTGTTTTTTTTCCTTTACTGATTTATTCAGGTTTCGAAGATTTTGAATAAGATCTGCGGTGAAAAGAGAAGGATCACATTTTTCATCATAATACCCGAAATGTTTTGGAATTCCTTGTATAGAAATGATATAAGGTGCTCGACCGACTCTTCCTGTTACTATCCCTTGTAATTTGTGTTTGAATGAAGGTTCAGGTGAAACAAGACAGACGACGTCCTTAAAAAAATGAGTTTTTATGAGGTGATACCCTCCTTTTGAAATATTCTCCTCATCAACACAAAAAGCAAGTTTGAGTTTTGTGTGTTTTACCGGAGTATTGAGAAAGGTAACGATATTTGCAACTAAACCGCTTTTCATGTCCCATGCGCCGAGTCCGTATGCGCGGTCATTTCTGATAATAAGTTTGAACGGATCTGTTTTCCATCCGTCGGTGACAGCAATCGTATCCAAATGTCCATAGAAAAGTATGGACCTTTCCCCCACCCCTTTTTCTGCTACGATATTGTATCGGTTTTTTTCAACTATCTGCTTTGATACCGTGATACCCCGATTCGAAAGATATGTAAAAATAAAATCTGCAATTTGTTGTTCATCGGGATATTTTGATGGAATTGCGACAAGTTTTTTCAATAAGCTAGTTACTGTTTTTTTATGATCCATACTGTTGTATTAATTGATTACGGGACATAAATGTTGGGAGAAGATCATTTTTTTGTTGTGGGGGCCTACGATCATTCATTCCAGCAGAAATCCTTACGTGCTGTTCTAGTAAACGAGCAGGAAAGCCAAATTGTTCGAGTGCGTTTAGACTATGATGTCTTCCAAGACGGTGAGCAGCTTTTAAAACACCCGGCGCTTCCGCATTTGATTCAGCATAAGCAAGGTGAACATCTGTTGAAGCCAGAAAGCGCATCATTTCTGTTGCTACTGCGGTATACAGACCGCGTTTGCGGTGTGGCTCGCGTGTTGCAGCCTCGGTCATTTCATACATGATAAAAGGGAAGTGTTGTTCTCCACGGCGTATTGTGAGATTAGCCCGTTCTGCCATTCCTGAGCTAACTATGCTTTCACCTTCAAACGCAGCAACCAACGTATTGTGTGGGTTGTTAAGAAGGTTAACGACGTCTATGTATTCCCAACCGAATACTTGATAGAGTTCTCCATACTGGCGTACTACTGCAGGATCAATTCTCTCACTTTCGGTTAATATTCTGATTTGAAATGGAGACATGTCATGTCCAGTGGTTTCTTCTTGAGCAGAAAAGACCTGAGTCACTTGTGATATTTGTGTTTCTAACCTCTCATATGGAGTAGTTCTGTCAGGTTGATTTTTCCCAAGGTAAAGGATGCAACAATCTTCAAGGAGTTCTTCACCGCAACCCTGAAGTGGAATGAGCCCTTCAACAAAAGGTATCAGCGTTTGGCGGGCCTCTTCTGTTAGATCTAAAAGAACTCGACCTACTACAACAACCCGTTCACTGTATCTTGTTACCGGTCCACTTTCTGTTTCTTCACCAAAAGGGAATTGGGCAAATTCAGAGACGAGAGAGACCAATAATGATTGATCCTCTACAACGTGAGGATAAAAACCTTTTTTTCGCTGCTCTGTTGCTGGTACAGGCGGATATATGATTTCACCAACGCTGCTTGGACCAGGGTGCGCAGGGATATCATATCCGTTCCCGTTATTTGGTAATTCCGCTGCCATATAGGTAAAACTGAAACATACGTAATTATAAGAATAATATTTATTTTGTCAATTTTAAGTAATATATTTACAAAATAGATATAAAGTGTTAAAATATTAACACTATGGTAACAATCGCTGAGGTGGTTGCTGAGTTTGTTCACAAAGAACCTTTTGTTGAAGAAGCGCTTCAAAAGGGAATTATCAACTTATCTTCACTTGCACGTTTTCTTAGTCCGGAGATTGAAAAAAAACTGCATAAATCAGTGAAAACAGGAGCTGTTGTTATGGCTTTGAGACGATACCGTGCTCCAGTCCAAACACGAAACGTAAATCGTATTTTCGATGGTGTTCCTGAAATGATTCTTCGCTCAGGACTTGTCGAAATAACCTATGAGAATTCTGAAGGATTGATAGAGAAGGCTGGAAAACTATTTCATCCTGGCGCCCAAACAAAGAATCTATTCTGTACTATCACACAGGGAGTTTTTGAAACTGCGGTAATTACGAATATGTTTTTTTTGAAACGCCTTGAAACGGTGTTTAAAAATGAAAAAGTTATTGCGTTACTTAGCAATCTGACCGCGATAACCATTCGTCTGCCTCAGGAAAATGTTGAGATGCCCGGGGTGTACTATCGGATTCTAAAAACATTGGCATGGAACAATATTAATATCATTGATATTGTTTCAACCAATACAGAATTTACTATTTTATTGAAAGATTCTGAAGTAGAACTTGGGTTTTCCGCGCTGAAAAAACTATTCCGTGGAAATACTACTTAATATCAACAATTTTATATATGATTTTGCCAGAAGGAATTTCGATTTGTACTGTGTCGCCGACTTTTTTGCCCATCAAGGCCTGCCCAATTGGAGAAGTGTGGGATACCCGCTTATTCATGGGATCTGCTTCGTATTCGCCTACGATGTGAAACTGTTCTTTATTTCCTTCGACTGCGATAGTGACACGGGCACCAATGGTAATTTCATTCTGTTTTAATGCGCGGTTAATAATCTCGACATTTTTCAGTATATCTTCAATTTCTTGTACTCTTCCTTCAAGAAGCGCAAGTTCGTCGCGTGCAGATGAATATGCGTTATTTTCTTTTAAATCGCCCATAGACCGGGCTTTCTGCAATTTTTCGATCGCAACAGGAAGTCTTTCTTTTTTTAAAGATTGAAGCTCTTGCTGTAATAGGGCATATCCTTCTTCTGTGAGTTGTACTTTTTTCATAGAATTTTTAAAAAACGATGATACAATTATACCATACTGCTCTTATCGTCTAGCGGCCTAGGACGACAGGTTCTCAACCTGTAAACCACGGGTTCGAATCCCGTTAAGAGCACAAATTTTGGTTACTGTGTTGGTCCGCAGTTTGCTGCGTTTGTTCCACCGTTACCGGCAGGAGCTTCATCGGTTAATGAATAAGAAGTCGCCATATCTGTTTTAGACAAGCTTTTTCCGCAGTAATCTCCTTTTACCGAACTTCCACAACAAATAATGTCTTTGAGACTATTTGCATTCCGTCCACCAAAATCGAATTCGGAAACGATTTGTGTATTGTTGAGAAGTAAGGTTGGTGACCCTCCAATTTTTAGCGAGTCTGCTGTATCAAAATCCTTTTGGGCGTATGCGAGACCCCGTTGAGGATCTTTAATACAGGCGTCGAGATTTGTTTTGTTCACTCCTGCAGTTGTTGTGCAGTCTTCTGATTTCCCTTCCTTCATGTAGCAGGATACATACGGCCAGTATAGATCTTTTTGTTCTTCACGAACACAGATCTGCTTCAAATTTTCCTGAGCTTCTTTATCGCCATGCATAGATGTGATCTTCCCGTTTTGTACCGATCCGATATATTTAACGTTCAATGCGCCAGAAAGATCCGGAGATTCTTCAAGAGCTTTTTTAATAACCCGCTGCATTTGCAAACCGAATGGACAATCTGCGACTATATACGCGGTAAGATTTGGTTCCTCTGCTTTGGGGAGATCATTACAACTGAGTTTTTTTTGAGGAGTCGGTTGGGCACTGTTTTGCTTATTGAGTTCGTCTACTTTAATTCCGGAGGTAAACAGTATTTTTCCATCCTTGGTAATATATGATGTATATTTTTGATTGGTGTTACCCTGAAGCTCGAGTTCAAATTCGTACACACCGCTGTTTTCCTTAACAGAATTTATCTTAAACTTTTGATCGGGGTTTCCGAGTACTTTTTTGATAGTGTTTGGGAGCACTTTTTCTTTAATTGCACTTATGGATTGACCGGACTGCATAGTGACGATTTTGATGAGTAAAAAAACACCCACAAGGCCTAAAACGACAAGTATCGGTGTTTTATTAAACGAAGCGGTGGGTTTTTTTGTTTCTTCAGATGAATGAAGCGGAGCAGTTGGTTTTTGGCGAACAGTTTTTTTTCTCATAGTTTTATGATTAAACAGTATTTTAATCAAATTGTCAACAGCGTTCTTAGCAGATGACAGTACCATTTGGTACGGAGGGGTCAATGAAAATAAGACAGGGCGAATGATCCGTGAGGTCAGCCATGAGAATAAATCCATTTGAAACAGAACCAGCCATTGTTTTTGGTTCAAGATTCGCGACAACCGGTACTTTTTTTCCGATAAGATCCGCTGGTTTTATAAATTTTGCAATTCCTGAAAGAATGGTGACTGAACCATAATCCGGTCCGAGATCAACCTGTAACTGCAGGAGTTTCGTGGAGTGTTCAAGATTACTTGCTTCGACCACTTCTCCTGATCGGACATCGAGTTTTAGAAAATCGTTAAAAGTGCAAAGTGTTTTTTTCATATATA
The DNA here is from genome assembly GCA_964530235.1 of uncultured Gammaproteobacteria bacterium. Lineage (GTDB taxonomy): Bacteria > Patescibacteriota > Microgenomatia > UBA1406 > GWC2-37-13 > UM-FILTER-33-9. Next base: position 57,516 of record CAZGYB010000006.1, on the reverse strand, counting down.
AATGTAATTATAATGCATTTATTCTGCCTGCCTTAATTCCGTTAAGATTATTTATTCGTGCTTGGTTTATCTCTGTTAAAAAATCTGGATCTGTATGGGAAAGTTGATACAACTTGCCTTTATCAAGATACAGAGGGTCAACATATCGGAATTTTTTACGGGTTACCGTTTTGTTTTTAGGCAAGGTTGAAAGATCTTTGCTTTTAAGTGTGTTTAAGATTTTTTGTATGGTTCTGTTGTTGCTGTTATTGAGTAAGTCAATAATCTTTGATTCTTCGCCCATAAAGTTATCCATTGAAATAAGTTTATAGTGCAAAGCGATGCGGAGCGCTTCAGCAAAAAGGTTATAACGGGTTACTGCCTCATACCCAGCCCAATGGACTTTTTGACGCAACAAGAAGTTATATCCAAAAACCTGGGCTGTTTTTTTATCTTTGTAAACAATTTTACTATCTGCTGTTGTTAGTCCCCGGAAACAAAGTTGTGCGATCTCTGGTTGGAATTCTCGAATTGCGTAGTCTATTCGGTCCGCGCAAAGTAAGGGAATGTTTTGTTCAAGAAGAGGGAAATGATGATAGTCAAGAATGTATGCTGGATCAAGACCGTATTTTCTGAGTATGGATATAATCTCGGTCTTATAGACGACTTCTTTGTGCTGATCATCTTGAAAAGACTCAACTTGGCCCAACCCAATAACCCAGTCAATAATATGTGAGAATGCAGTATGAGAAACGTCATGGATAAGACCCGCAACTTGTTCCGCCTCAGGAGCGCCCAAGTGTTTCAAGAGAAGCATAACGCCAATGCTATGCACATATCGGCTGTATCCGGGTAAATGATAAAACTCATCGGGCGGACCCATCTGGGATACTTTTTTTAGTCTTTGTATAGGTGCACTTGCAATAAGTTCCAGAATAACCGGTGATGACAGAAAAAATGATCCGTATACTGAATCTTTTATTTTCATGACAGGTTATTTGGCGTATATTCGGTATATATTGCTTCCGATTTTTTCGGTTTTATAGATGGTAATTTTTCCGATTTCCTTGGTATTTGCTACATGGGGTCCTCCGCAGAATTCCTTTGAATAATTACCGACAAAGTACACTTTTACCATATCCGGATATTTTTCCCGGAAAAAAGATTTCGCACCTATTTTTTCTGCTTCCTCCTTTGGGAGAATTTTGAATTCAACAGGGAGCTGTTCATTTATTTTTGCATTTATCACTTCCTGGACTTTCGTTATTTGGTCGGGTGTCGGTTTTTTTGTCGAATAAAAATCGAATCTTAGCCGGTCTTTAGTAATATTCGATCCTTCCTGTCTAATTTCGCTTCCTAGTACGTCAAAAAGAGCTTGATGGAGAAGATGTGTCGCAGTATGATAATGCAATGTTCGTTCATTTTCGTCTGCGAGCCCACCTTTAAATTTACCCACAGATGATATTCTCGATAAGTTTATATGAGCTTGTTTCGCCTCGTTAAATTGATTTTGGTCATGTTCAGAAAATACTACTCCTCGTTCTTTTAATATTTCTATAGTGATTTCCAACGGGAATCCATACGACTGAGATAAGTTAAAAGCTGCCAACCCTAAATTTTTTTTGTCATTGAGGGTTTTGTCTAGTTGTATTAAACCTCTTTCAAGCGTTAGTCTGAATTTACGAAGTTCTCTACTAACTTCATTTTCAATCTGCACGAAGCTGGTTTCCTTGAAATAATTTGAATAAATTTGAAACACGCAACGAACCAGTAATTTGAAGAAATTACTATCTAATCTGTCTTTCTCGATAAAATATGCCTTTGTTGCCGAACGGCGGAGCAATCTTCTTAAAACATATCCTTGTTCTTTATTAGATGGCAAAACGCCCTGAGCAAGTTGGAATGTCGCTGCTTTTATATGATCTGCAATTACTCGCATCTTTGAGACGTATTGCTTATCTGAATAATCTTTTCCTGATGTTTTTTCTATTAACTCAATTAAGGGAAAATATAAATCGGTTTTAAATATATCAGGATTATCATTTACCGCGGATAACATCCGTTCCAGCCCTCCTCCGAAATCTACATTCGGTCGAGGAAGCGGAGAAAATGAACCATCTTTGTTTTTTTTGTACTGCATAAAAACACTGTTTCCAATTTCAAGAAACCGTCCGCAGTCGCAGTTCGGATGACATGCCTTTCCAAATTTCTGATTATGGGGTACCTGCGTGAATTCGTAGAATACTTCGCTATCAGGCCCGCCCGGTTCACCTACCGGCATATTTTCCGGCACACCGGCGCGTGACCACCAGTTTTTTTCAGGTCCATATTTAAAAATATGATTTTCTTCAACTCCGAGTTTTTTCCAGATAGCGTAGGATTCGTCATCTGCGGGGAGGTTAAGAGATCCGTTGAAGACGGAAACATATAGTTTTTCTTTTGGAATATCGAGTTCCTTTGTCAAAAACTCCCAGAACCATTGGAGCTGGTCTGTTTTAAAGTAATCACCCAAAGACCAGTTTCCCATCATTTCGAAAAAAGTGGTGTGTCGGTTATCCCCAACCTCTTCAATATCCTGGGAACGGAAACACGGTTGGATATTGTATAATTTTTTTCCTAACGGGTGCAGTTCGCCGAGTAGATTCGGAACCAATTGCTGCATACCTGATCCGGTAAACAAAGTAGTGGGATCGTCTTTTGGGATAAGGGGAATCGCTGGAACATTTTTATGACCACGCTGATCCCAGAATTCCGAGTACCGTTTGCGAAGGTGCATATGAGTGATTGCCATACGGTAAAATTATAACAAAGAAACTATGAAATACAGTATTGCCCGTACTTCAGATTTAAATTCGGTACAACCCTTTATCGATGCATATAAACAGCCGGAAAAATATTCTCACAAGGGGCAAAATGGAAAACTGCTCATAATAGGCGGATCGTCACTTTTTCACAGCGCTTCGCTTTGGGCTGCGGAAACAGCCTCACATATCGTTGATATGGTTCATTACTGTTCTACAGAAGAAAACAATGAGATCATTACAGCCTACAAAAAAATGTTTCAAAACGGCATCGTGGTCAAACAGGAGCAGTTAGTTGAATACGCTAAAGAAGACGATGTGATTTTAATCGGTCCCGGGATGATGAGGAGTGATTTTAGACCAACAATCACCAAGAATCCTAGTTTCAAAGAGATTCTGACATATCAGAATAGGGATGAAGGACTTTTTACGTATTTTCTTACGAAACATCTGTTATTGGAATATCCTCATAAAAAATATGTAATTGATGCGGGAGCTCTTCAGATGATGGAAAAAAACTGGTTATCTGCTCTAAAGACTCCTCCCATACTAACTCCTCATCTGCGAGAATTTGAAAAGCTGTTTGGAGTCAGATTGTCAACTTCATCAGTCAACTGGGACAAAAACGTTTCGGTGGTGAAAAGCACTGCTAAAACCTTTCGCTGTATTTTAGTTGTAAAAGCAGTTGACGATATTATTTCGGACGGGAAAGAAGCGGTAATAGTGACGGGGGGGAACGCAGGTTTAACAAAAGGGGGGACCGGAGATATTCTTGCGGGGATCATCGCATCTCTTTACTCCCGCTCATCTGCATTCGTATCAGCTGTCATTGCCTCGTACCTATTGAAGTCTTCCGCTGACCGTTTGTATGACAAAATGGGAACGTGGTATAATAACGATGATATAGTCAGGGTATTCCCCCAGATATTTAACGAGTTACTTACGTCAGGTATTTCCCAATGAAAAAAGAGACAATTATTGCAATCGTTTTCGGCTTAACACTCGGTCTTGTTGTTTCGATAATTATGGTTTTTCAGACGAAAAGCAAAACCAGTACTACAGTGGGCAAAAAGGAAGTTGGTGAATCATCCCAAATTGTTACACCGCTCCCTCAGAGAGGTTTCGTGTTTCAGTTTGAGTTAACAAGTCCTTCGAATTACAGCATTGTTGATAAAAAATTTATTTCCATTACCGGAAAAACAACAAAAGATTCACTCATTATGATTCAGTCACCCATAAAAGATGCGGTACTTAAAAACACACAGGAATCGTTTTCAGTAGATTTTCCTTTAGCACTCGGTGAAAATGCAATAACCATTACCGTTTATCCGAAAGATACTCAACAAAAACCCCAACAAAAGGAATTATATATTTACTACATGGATACACAAGAACTATGAAAAAATTAATCTGTTTATTCGGTTTGATTGCTGTAATTTTCTCCTTTCAGAGAGGGCGAATTTTTGCGCAAAGCTCAACAGATTCTGCAACCGCATCAGTATCGGCAATACCGGAGGATGCAACCATAAAGCAACTGAAAGAGAAGGTGGCCAACAAGGTTGCTGAAATGAGAAAAAAAGACCAGAAAGCGGTGAGTGGTGTTATAACTTCGGTAAAAGACAATACATTAGTTATATCAACGACACAGGGAATTGAAACCATGACTTATGAAATCACTCTTGACGGTGAATTAACACAGTTTTATGCCGTCTCAACCGGTGTGAAAAAAGAACTGAAAACAAGCGATCTTAAAGTGGGTAACTATATTATTGTGGCAGGGCCAATAGTAGGAAAAACAATTCAGGCAAATATGGTATATGTGGATGAACGATACATAGTAAAGTCAGGTACTATTACAGAAATAAACACGACAGATTTTTCTTTTAAAGTGCTTACTTTGGATAAATCTGAGTATGCCATTGATATTGAATCGTCAACCTCACCATTTATGATGAACATTAAAACGTCTGAGCTTGAAAAAACGGGATTTTCAAAAGTGAAAGAAGGCGATACAATTCACTTTGTTGGAGTTCTCGCTGAGGGAAAGAAGATTGATTCAAAAGTTTCGATCACAGCAAAAAAATATATCATAATCCCTCAGGAGTACTTTATTAAGTAGTTTATATTTATTTCTCCTATGCTTGGTTTTTTAAAATCTTTTTTTGATTACAATGAGAAACAGCTTAAGCGGATACGCGAACAGGTTGTTCAGATAAATGCACTTGAGGACAAGGCACGGGTTCTTAAGGATAAAGACTTCAAAAAAGAGACAGAAAAAATAAAAGAAAAATTGCAAACAGATTCAAATAGGGGTAAAGAACTTCTCCCCTGGTCCTTTGCTTTGGTACGTGAGGCTGCCCGAAGGGTTCTGAACGAACGTCACTACGATGTGCAGCTAATCGCTGGAATTGCACTTCATGAAGGAAAAATTGCGGAACAGCGAACAGGAGAAGGTAAAACGCTTTCAGCAACTACTGCACTATACTATAATGCACTATTTGGAAAAGGCGCCCATCTCGTGACGGTGAACGATTACTTGGTGCGACGGGATGCCGGTTGGATGGGCATGGTGTTTCATTTTCTCGGGCTTACTACTTCTGCCATCATTGCGGACCGTTCTTTTGTATATGATCCCGATTATTCGGATAAGTCAACACATGATTGGCGACTCGAACATCTAAAGCCGGTTAGCAGGAAAGAGGCGTATGACGCAGATATTACCTATGGAGTAAACAGCGAGTTCGGGTTTGACTATCTGCGGGACAATATGGGAGGAAATCCGAATGAACTGGTTCAAAGAGGCTTTCAGTACGCGATTATTGATGAAGCCGACTCTGTTCTCATTGATGAAGCCCGTACACCACACATTATTTCAGCGCCGTTTGATGAAGATGTATCCAAGTACTATAAATATGCACAGGTGGTAAAGACTCTAAATTCCACAGAAGACTACGTAATTGATGAAAAATCACGTACCGCAAATCTTACTGAAAAAGGCATAGCACATATTGAGTCAATACTGGGAGTAACCAATATCTATGAAAAAGACTTTGACACACTTTTTCATATCGAGGCATCTTTAAAAGCACATACTTTGTTCAAAGATAACAAAGATTACATCGTCAAAGACGGTGAGATAGTGATCGTTGATGAATTTACCGGTAGATTGCTTATCGGGCGCCGTTTTTCTGAAGGGATACATCAGGCGATTGAAGCAAAAGAAGGTGTTGCAATCCAGAGGGAGTCAAAAACACTTGCAACAGTATCCTTGCAGAATTACTTCCGTGGGTATAAAAAAATCGCCGGTATGACCGGAACTGCTTCGACAGAAACAGAGGAGTTTCATAAAATATACAAAACCGACGTGGTCGTTATTCCAACGTTTAGACCAATGGTTCGAAAAGACTACCCGGATATGATCTACAAAACAGAGAAAGGGAAATACCATGCGATTGTAGATGAAGTTGCCAAGCAGTATCAGAAAGGGAGACCGGTACTTATTGGTACCACGTCAATTGAAAAAAATGAACTCCTTTCCAGTCTACTGAAAAAAAGTGGGATTCCTCACGAATTGCTGAACGCAAAGAATCATGAAAGGGAGGCAGAGATTATTTCGGGCGCCGGAAAAAAGGGAGCGGTAACAGTGGCAACGAACATGGCAGGACGAGGAGTGGATATTATTCTTGGAGGAATGCGTGATCATACCCTTGAAGAAAAGGGAAATAAAAAAGAAAGCATGTCATGGCAGAAGGAGCATGATGAGGTGGTTTCCCTGGGAGGTTTGTATGTTATGGGAACGGAACGTCATGAGTCCCGTCGAATAGATAATCAGTTGAGAGGAAGGTCGGGTCGACAGGGGGATCCGGGCGAGACACGCTTTTTTGTTTCGCTTGAAGATGACCTTATGCGGATTTTCGGAGGGGAACAGATTTCAAACCTTATGACGTTTTTTAACTTTCCGGAAGATCAGCCCCTGTCTCACGCAATGGTTTCAAAGGCAATTGAGCAGGCACAGGTCAAGGTTGAAGGATTTAACTTTGATATACGGAAGCACCTCGTAGATTTTGATGATGTTTTAAATAAACAGCGCGAAATTGTCTATTCGCTCCGACGGAAAATGGTCATGCAGTCTCAAGATAAAGAAAGTACGTTTGAAGAAACTGTTTTGAATGTTTTTCAAGAGGAGGTTTCGAGTATTATTGCGCAACATTCTTATTCGGAAGCTCAGATTTCCAAGGAACAGAAGGATGAAATGCTCAAAGAGTTTTCATTTATTATTCCACTCGGTTCTTCGGATAGCTCAACCATAATGCACACGTCTGAAGTAGTGAAAATCGAAACAGCTGTTATGAACGAGGTAAAACGAACATATCGAGCCCGGGCGAAAAAATTTGGAAACGAGCTGTGGCGGGATATTGTCAAAAGTATTTTTCTTGCATCAATAGATAAGTACTGGACTGATCATCTGACTGCTATAGAAGATCTGCGCGAGGGTATTAATCTGCGCGGATACGCACAGCTTGACCCGCTGGTTGAGTACAAGAACGAGGCATTTTCGATGTTTGAGCGATTAATAGGGGATATTTATTTTGAAGCAACGCGAAGAATTTTTAAAGTAGAAATTGCGGAAGGTCCGCAAAGTCCTGTTCCGCAGGAAAAACAAATGACGTTTAAATCCGCTTCGTCAGTTGATCCGTTTACCCAGAAAAAATCAGATGAAAAACAACTTCCCCGTGTTGCAGAACAGCAACAGCAACCACAGGAAGGTGAGTTTCGTGTTATTCCACCGGGTCAAAAACAAGATAAACCGAACCGAAATGATCCCTGCTGGTGCGGAAGCGGAAAAAAATACAAAAAGTGCCACTATCCAAACTGATAATAACAACCAAATTCCCCTCAATTTTTTATTGTTATCTCAACCATAAAATAAGTTTCAACCCAGTGTTCAGGCACGTTTAACCTCGAGGGTTAAAGATTTAACCATGTAGGTTTGATGAAGGGAAAAACCAAACTTGCGGTAATACGGCCGGGTTCCTATACCCGCAATGACAGCAATTTTGTGAATTCTGTTTGCACGTGCAATTTTCTCCGCTTGCATAAGTAGTTTTTTTCCTAAGTCTCGGTGCTGAATATGTTTTTTGTTCCGTGCTCCAATTTCAGTTGCCTGACCGTAAATATGAAGTTCCCGTATTATGGCGGAGTTTTTAAGGCAGGAGTAAAGAGGTTTTTCCTTTTTATCAAAAAGGTATGAAGGAAGTCTCAATCTTAAAAAACCAAGAGAGTGTTCTTTTTTATCAATATATTCAAGAAAAAATTCAGTACCCTGGCTTGCACGGTAGGAAATAATTCGGAGCTGAGGTTTTCCGGTAACCGTATGATTTTTTATTTCCCTGCAGCGGATGCATCTGCAGTGCATATTTTTTTCCTTCATCGTCTTCTGGACAATTTCTCTGAGATTGGGGGGGAACGGGTTGTGTTCCATCATAGTTGAGGTGATGTCACGGGTTAATCGGCCTATTCTTGTCCAGACGGGGATAGACTCGGACTTAAAAACAGCAATCACATTGGACATTTCATGAAGCGGATATGGCCGGTATGTTCCGTTTTCATACCATTTTTTTATATCAGTGTACGGCGTTATAGCTGTGGGATACAGTTTAAGGTGGTCTGGCCTGAAATCTGTATTTTCAAAAGCAAGCTTTAAAAGTTTTAAGTCTTTTTGTGGGTTGCTTCCGGGGAGATTGAGCATGAGATGGTATCCGACCTTGAATCCTGCGTCTTTCAGCAAACGGGTTGCGTTAACGACGCTTTGAACAGTATGACCTCGGTGAATCATTCGATACATTTCATCATTCAGTATCTGAACACCGATTTCAACATGGGTTACCCCGAGTTTTCGAAGGAAACCAAGCTCCGATCGGTCAAGATAATCCGGACGAGTTTCAATATTAATTCCAACAATCCGTGATTTTGCGTTTTCGTTTGTGTTTTGTTCAGTTTGAAGTGAGAGTATTTTAGTCGCCGGTGTTTTTCCCGAAGCGACACTATTTTTAATGTTCGAGTTACAGGCAGCAAAAACTGCGGAAATAAATTTAGTTCGGTATCTTCGGGTGTAAAAAGAAAAAGTTCCGCCTTTAATTATAATCTCGACTTTGTCGATTGGGTGATTGGAAAGATAGAGCATAATAAGTCTACTTTCTGTTTGTTTGCCCGGATTGAATCCATTTCGAACCGCGCGCATGACTGCGGGTTCATCGGATAGGTAGCTTTTCGGCATTCCGGGTTCGGTAGGACAATATGCACAGTTGAATGGACAGCCGACACCCTTTGTAAATAAGGAAAGCGGAACAATTCCGGAAAGCGACCGTGTTTTTGTTTTGGTGAGAAACGGTTTGATCTGACGGACAAACGATGGAGAAAAACGATTACGATGCCGTTCAAGCACATAGTTTAGCCACCAGTTGGAAGGGACTATTGAAGTGAAAAGATTGTCATAATGTTGTTTCAGATACAGATGGATGTGTTTTTTAAGCTTTTTTGAAGAATCAAGCGTCTGAATGTTTTGTTGCAAGTAATCTAGAAGATGCAGGAGCGAAGACTCAAGGTGTATCGGAAAGTTTTTCGGGTAATAGGATTTGGATTGATATAATATCATATGTATTCCTATAGAAAACAGCTGAATTCTATTCTATCAAAGCATTTTGAAACATATTCCCAAAATGTCCAAAATCCCGCAGTGTTACTTTCGGGCGGGATCGATTCATCACTTGTTAGTTTTTTCGTATCCCGCTATTTCAAGCGGTATACCGTTGTTTCTATGGGTACTGCAAAAACCAAAGATCTGCCGTATGTAAAAATTATGAGCGGTTTTCTTTCAGTTCCTTTTACATGGGTTGATCTAGAAGCAAAAATCGTGATGAACTCTATCCCCATAGTAAAGAGATTATTATTTGACAAGGGAATTCCGTTAACACTGATGCAGATTTCTCTCGCATCCGCATATTTTTTTGTGTTTCAAAGTATAAAGGAAATGGGAATAAGCCATGTATTTACCGGGCAGGGGCCGGATGTACTGTTTGGTGGATATCATAAATATAAATCAGCAACCGATATGAATAGTGAAATAAAAAAAGATCTCACATTGCTCGAAATTGATAAAAAAAGAGATAATGCAATGGCAAAGTATTTCGGGCTAACGTTGATTAACCCGTTTCTGGAGCAGGATGTAATTGATTTTGCAGTCCGTCTTCCTTCGGGTTTCAAATTAAAGGGTGGTATTGAAAAGTATTTATTGAGAGCGCTCGCAAAACAATACAACTTACCCGAACAGATTGTAAACCGGCCAAAAAAAGCATTCCAGTACTCTACTGGGATTCAAGCTGTTTTACAAAAATATGCGGTTGCAATTACTGAATAAGGTCCTGTATAGTTAAACGTTATGGATACTAATCAAGACACTGTTTCACCTAAAAAAATCGAGGGAGTTACCGGATCGATGAGCATGATTGAGCTAAGCGCTCTTATCAACCGGTATGTTGCAGACATCGAAAAAGTGAAAGACTCTCTTAAACTTCAGTCTTCCATGTATAAGGACGCGTTTGAGAATGATTCTGAGTTTCATGAGAAATCGGAAAAAGTCAAGGAAACAACACGAGAGCGAAATGCGGTGAAACAGCGGATTGTCAAACAACCGGCAGTTGAAGCGCTTACCGCAAAAATCAATGAACTGAAAAGCGAAGTAAAAGATTTGCAGGAGTCTTTATCCGGTTACCTGGAAGAGTATCAGAGAGTTTCCGGAACCAATATTATTGAAGGGGAGGATGGCGAAATACGAGAAATCGTACCGGTTTATAGACTTGTGAAACGAAAAGCGTAATCAATTGTTAGAGCAAATACTCCAGAGCCCTTTCTTTTTTTCTCTTGCTTCTTGTCCTGCACGAATAAACTCCTCACTGTATTTTACATCAGGAGGGAATGCAGAAGCATACGCGTATCCTTCTCGCACCAAATAATCATTTACAAATATTCCATCTTGCGTTGCAGTGGGGGAATCAATAAGCCACACATATCTAAGCAGTCTTTTATAGACATCAGTTTCTGATACATCTTTCTGCATACGGATGTATTTTTTTTCAACAAGATTTTTATTGAAGTTGCTTGCTTCTTTGCCAAAACATTCAATCCCTTTTACCGGATGTTTTGTTTCCGGTGTATCAATACCGATATATCTGACTATTTTGCCACCTTCGATTTCTATCGTATCTCCGTCGATAACCCGTATTACCTTTACTGTTTCTTTCGATTGGCGAGAAGTTATTTGATTCTGGGGTATTTGTTTCTGTTCTTTTGGAAAAAACTGTATCCAGAAAACTGCACCCATTATACAGATAAGCACGATACCAAAATAGAAAAAACGAAGAAAGACACGCATTCACTCAGTATACACCGAATGTTATTACCTACGTTTCAATTTTATACGGATAAAGAGCAAGTAAATACCGGTTAAAACCATAAACCATCCCAAAAGGGGAGTAAGCACAGGGATTGCCTTGAGGGTAAGGATATTAATGATTCTGCGCACTTTATTATGTTCCTGAATGGTAATGAGGGCGTTTATGGTTTGTTCGCGAAGCGAGTGGACGATATGTTTGTCATATTCGTAAGCGAATAAGAGGAGGATAAAGCCGAGTAAAAGGAGTACCGAAGCTCGGGATGGTCTGATCAGCGAGTGGATTACCGCGTAAAAAATGCCCGATCCATATAAAAAAACAGGCAGGTTGTGGCTCACGGTAAAATAGAGTGTGTAGAAAATATTTTGTTTTAGGTCAGGGGTGATAATAAACATTGATTATGAAAAAAGTTCTAACTGGGGTTTTATATCAGGCTCCGCTATTTGTGGTTGACGGGCGATAGTTTTCTTTCTTTTTTCAAAAAGCCGTTTGGAAAGCGAATACATTTCAAGTTTGAGCAAAGAGCGGTTTAAGTCCTCATGAAACCAGGTAAACAATCCCGATTCCGGATCTGCGGGCAATGATACATCAGTTACAATAACTGCGAGTTTTTTTGCGAGAAGTACATTTTTCTTTGATTCCATAAGCTGTGTTTGCATGCGTTTGTTTTTAACCTGATGGATTTTTTCGTACAGATTTTCAACCGTATGGAATTCTTCTATAAGGTTTTGGGCTGTTTTCGGTCCGATACCCTTTGCGCCGGGGTAGTTATCGGAGGGATCGCCCGCAAGCGCTTTATAATCGGGAATCTGTTCAGGAAACACATGGAGTTTATTCCATACCTCTTCTTTGGTGAATAGCTGTGATTTTGCATAACCGATCTGAGGGGAAATAACAAATGTCCGTTGATCAACCAGTTGCATTATATCTTTGTCGCCGGTTAAAATAAGAACCTGGTCTGGGAACCGTCTGGCACTTGTTCCGATAAGGTCGTCAGCTTCAAACCCATCCTTTTCCATTTGCAGGATTTGAGCACTTTGAACCGCTTCTTTTACAAGGGGAATCTGAGATATAAAGTCATCATCAACTTTAGGACGCTGTGCCTGGTACAGATCATACAGGTCGTTTCTGAATGTTTTTGCAGGTGTATCAAAGCAGACTGCTAAATGAGTCGGTTGGTAGTCTGTAACCGATTTGTGAAGGACGGAGAAAAAACCATACACAATATTGGTTGAAACGCCTGAAGACGTTTTAAAGGGTGGGAGCGCGTGAAACGCTCGGTGCATGAGGGCATTTCCATCGATAAGGAGTAATTTACGCATGAAAAACCTTAAATTACAACGTTGGTTTTTTTTTCTTTTCTCCGACTAACTGTTCGAACTCGTCTCCGTCCAGGCTTTCTTTGGTCAGCAGTTCGCTGGCAACTTTGTCAAGAAGTTCTCTTTTTTCATTCAGTGTCTGGACCGCCTTGGCAAGCGCAGTATCGAGTAGCTTTTTTACTTCTGTATCTATCAGGGATAGCGTTTCCTGCGAAACCGAGTTTTGTTCATAATATGATTTTCCCCATTCGGTGATATCCATGGTTGGGCCGAAATTAATGGGGCCAAGTGGACTCATACCATACTCCACAACCATAGCTTTTGCAATACGGGTTGCTTGATCAAAGTCGTTTGCTGCTCCGGTGGTGATTTCGTTGAATACCGTTTGTTCGGCAGCGCGTCCACCCATCATGACTGCCATGCGTTCGATCAAGTGACTTTTGGTTTCATGGAGTTTATCCTGTGCAGGAGGGATCAGTGTGTAACCGAGTGCCATGCCCCGTGAAACAATTGAGATACGGTGAACAGGATCGGTATGAGACAAAAAGTGACTGACAATCGCATGTCCCGCTTCATGGTATGCGGTAAGTTTTTTATCCAGATCCGATTGAATTCTTTTTTTCGCGGGTCCCAGTTTTACCTTGGTTGCAGCTTCTTCAATATCCTCCATAGATATTTCTAACTTTGCATGCCGTGCAGCATAAATAGCAGCTTCATTCAGCATATTTTCAAGGTCCGCACCGGAAAAACCAACGGTGCGTTTTGCCACCTTTTCCCAGTCAACTGCTTTTGCAAACGGTTTTCCTTTGGCGTGTATGCGGATAATCGCCTTTCTTCCTTCCAGATCCGGATAGTCGACCATAATCCGTCTGTCAAATCTGCCGGGTCGCAGAAGGGCGGTATCGAGCAGATCGCCTCGGTTTGTTGCAGCAATGACAACAACCTGTTCTGTCGGATTGAAACCGTCCATTTCTACGAGAATCTGATTCAATGTTTGTTCGCGTTCATCATGCGAAGGCATTGCACCGACAGAGCGAGCCCGTCCAATAGCGTCGATTTCATCGATAAAAATAATGGCCGGAGCATTTTTTTTGGCGGTTGCGAAAAGATCTCTTACCCGTGCTGCGCCTATTCCAACAAGCATTTCCATAAACTCAGATCCGGCTATAGAAAAAAACGGGACATTCGCTTCTCCTGCCACTGCTTTTGCTAGAAGAGTTTTTCCGCACCCGGCAGGGCCAACAAGAATGACACCCTTTGGTGTTCTCGCACCCAGTTTTTTGTATTTTTCCGGTTGCTTCAGAAAATCAACAACCTCTTCAAGCTCTTTTTTTGCCTCGTCAACCCCCGCAACATCCGCAAAGGTTGTTTTTGGGAGGTCTTTGTTGAACCGTTTTGCCCGCGACTGGCCAAAGGAAAATACTGAATCCTGTGCTCCACGAGCCTGGCGAAACAAAAATATAAAAAAAGCGACCATTAAAATTGTCGGAACGATATTCCATAAAATATTAGCGATCATGGATGCTCCCTGTGTGTCTTTGACAATTATCTGTACTCCATTATCCGAAGTGATACCTGAGTCACGGAGCGTTTTAAGAAAACTGTCGCTCGATTCCTTGTAGCTAACTGCAATTTTATCGTCCTTGTAATAGGTAAAAAGTTTATTGTCTATAACTTCAACCTTTTTAACTTTATTGTTTTTTATATCTGCTATAACTGCAGTTATAGACTTTTCCGGTTCAATCTGTCCCATCTCCTTTGTAATTGAGTTGAATCCATAGACGAGAAAAACAATGACAAAAAAAATAATAAAAATATTCTTAAGATCGAAGTTAATTTGAAACTGGGCTGTTTTTTTGATTGGTTTTTTCATAGGCTTTATTGTAGCAGATTTTGATAAAATTGCGGATAGAACTATGCAGATTATTCCTTTTGATAAAAATAGTGTAACAGGTACAGTGAAAACCTTGAAAAAAGGAGGTTTGGTAGTGTTTCCTTCAGATACCGTGTACGGTCTCCTCTGTGATGCAAATAATAACGAAGCGATTACTCGTTTACTGAAGTTTAAGAGCAGACCGAAAGGGAAACCAATTTCAGTTTTTGTTTCAGATTTTTCCATGATGAAGCAGCTTGTCGCTCTGTCTTCTTCACAGGAAAAAACGCTTCAGACCTTGCTTCCGGGACCGTATACGATTGTACTACCCTCAAAACAGAATACTTCGTTACTTCTTGAATCAGAACGAAAAACCTTAGGAGTCCGGATTCCTCTGTTTCAGCCTTTGAACAGTTTGATGAGTGTGTATAAATCTCCTGTCACAGCAACGTCTGCAAATATATCAGGCCAACCGCCGTTTTATTCTATCTCTTCGTTTTTTAAAACAGTTCCTCAAAAAAAACTACGCTACTTGGATTTGGTCGTAGATGCAGGGGCGCTACCAAAAAACAAACCATCCACTGTGTTGGATTTTTCAACATCGGATATTAAAACTATTCGGAAGGGTGATCTGCATTTTAACTCAAACCGTGTATTTACGAGCGACTCTGAAATGGCAACAAAACAATATGCTCAAGACCTGATGAGTGATCTGCTCAAACAAAAATCTGCCAAACCAATCGTTGTAATATTACAGGGAGAGATGGGTGTTGGGAAAACCATATTTGCAAAAGGACTGGGTGAAGCAGTTGCTGTTACAGATATTGTTTCACCGACCTATGTAATTTATTACGAGTATAAAACAAAAAGCAGATTCATTGAAACGTTTATCCATTGCGATTTATACAATGTTGAAGAGCAGGAAGAGTTTGATCACTTAGCGCTCGAAAGGTATTTTCAACCAGGTATTTTTCTTTGTTTCGAATGGGGTGAAAAGTCAGGGGTTTTACTAAATCGTTTGAAGCAAAAAGCGGATATTGTTATTGTCCATATTCAGTATAAGGGTGAGTCAAAACGTTCCATTACTATTGAGCAGTATGTGAAATGATAATTCTATCGATAGATACATCAGCGGATGAAACGTCGTGTGCAATAACTGCGGGAAGACGGGTTCTTTCTAATGTTGTTTTTTCTCAGATTGTGCTCCATGAAAAGTGGGGGGGTATTTTTCCGACAGTTGCAAAACGAGCGCACGAAGAGCGGATTGATGGAGTTATTGAGACATGTCTGAAAAAGGCAAGGATGACGATGGATGATATTTCTGCGGTTGCGGTTACACAAGGGCCGGGTTTGGCAATCGCTCTTGAAGTGGGAATCCGCAAAGCAAAGGAACTCACAAAACAGTACAGCAAAAAACTGATTGCGGTAAATCACCTCGAAGGCCATATCTACTCCGCATTCGTGCAGAACAAAAATGGAAATCCCAAACGGGATATCTCATATCCTCTTCTGGCTCTTGTTGTGTCAGGTGGACATACTGAATTGGTTTTACTCAAAGACCATTTAGACTATGAAGTCATTGGTAAAACTATTGATGATGCTGCCGGTGAGGCGCTTGATAAGGCGGGGAAGCTGCTTGGACTCGGCTATCCGGCCGGGCCGGTAATTGAACGGCTTTCCGAAGAGGTCTCTCATCGAGAATTTTTTAGGTTTCCCCGTCCGATGATTCAAAGCAATGATCTCCGGTTTTCTTTTTCCGGTCTGAAAACATCGCTGTATTATTTTCTTCAGAAAAAAACCGAACAGGAAATTGTTAAACAACTGAGAGAAATTGCCAGTTCATACCAAGAGGCAGTGTTTGAAACAATTGTTGCTAAAACCGGGTATGCGATTACCCAAACAGGAACGAATCGTGTTGTTGCGGGCGGAGGAGTTATGGCCAACCAGCGACTTCGTTTTCTCTTGCGGAAAATGGTCCGTTTGTACCACGGTTCAATTATTTTTCCTCCATACTCCTATTTGAGCGGTGATAACGCGGTAATGATCGGTATTGTTGCTTACTATAAAGCAAAAAAAAATCTGTTTGTTGAAAATATCGAAGAATTGGACAGAATGCCACGAATGAGTTTGTAGAACTGTCTAAATTTGCTGTTGTGTAGCATATAAACGACTGACAAATAGTTTAACTTGTTTTATTATTGATTCATTATTGATTTTTTGTTTAAATAAACAAACCATGATAACCGACGCAGATATAACAAAATTAAAAAAAACGTTTGTGACAAAACAAGATCTTAAAAAAGAACTAAAGAAAGAACTTGCCAGGTATGCAACAAAAGAAGATTTGTCCATTACAATAAGGGAACTGTTGCGGTTTATGACAGAAATTAAAAATGAAATAAAAACAGAGATAACATCTGATTTGAAAAACGAAATCGTTCTATTTAAAGATGCGATTCTATTTGAAATAAAATCGCTCCGGGAAGAAGTAGTGATGATCGGCGGGATGAGAGATATGGTTGAGGATCATAAAGTCCGCCTTGCAAGACTTGCATCGAGTGGATCTTCTGCGTCTCGATAACAACATATTTTAGTTTTGTTTACACGTCAAAGCTATTGTGAAATGGAACCCTTTGTATATTCTGTGACTTTCAAGGTCGCAAATACATTGATTTTATATTTGTGAATTTGTAATTAATCACTTCTAATCTTATTCTAACAATCCAAACCATCCTCTTTGTCGTTTATAGTCCATTGACTTTTATTTTGATGTTCAATGTTCTGTAACATATGAAGAATTATGCTTTTCTTCTTCCTGATTTTTTTATAAATATATCTGCAGCATATTTTATTATTGCAGCTACATCTCTTACTCAAATATACAGTGTTTTTATTTTTGCTTTGAATACTTTTTTTGCTATACTGTATTATCAATTGGCTGTATATTTTAAGCATACGTATGAATAACATTCAGCTTACTCTTATTAATCAGAACTTTCTCATTATTGGTGGCATATTTGTCATCATAATACTTCTCTGGATTATAGTTTTTGGTAAAAAACCAAAGACAAAATAAAATATCTCCGAACAAAAAGAAACTTTTTCCCTCTATTTTTATTTGTATGATTTGTTTACTTCTCTAGTTTGTTTCCTGAAGCTTGAATTTGTATATATCGCAACCTGTAAGGTCGTGGGAGTTAGGGTCGCAAAAAACCCATTTGTAGATTTGTATATTTATTATTTGTAATTCTGCACTCAGCCTCCTTTTGTGGATTATAAGCTACAGAAGTGGTAAAATGTCATTCATGAATAAGCCGTTTAGGCCCATTCTTCAAAAAATAAAGAAATTTCGAGATGAACGCGATTGGAAACAGTTTCATAACCCAAAAGATATGGCCGAGGCACTAGTAATTGAATCCTCAGAGCTTCTTGAACTGTTCCTTTGGAAAAGCCAAAAAGAGTCAGAAAAATCAATAAAATCAAGAAAATTCTTTGAAGAGGTGTCAGATGAGCTTGCAGACATCGCTTTGTTTATCTTTGAATTTGCAGATAATTTTGGCATAGATATTGAAAATGCAATTGAGAAAAAAATGAGAAAAAATGCTCAAAAATATCCGATTCATAAATCGAAAGGAATTGCAACAAAATATACAAGGTTGTGAATATGAGACTCTACTCGGGTACCTCAAAAGACTTTATTCAAGATGTCGTTCAAAATAGAATTGTTGACATTCTAACTTCTGCATTTATATACGAGAACAACCACAGACCGGGTTTACCTGAAATTCATTCTTGGAGAAATTCTTTAAGAATGATGTGCATTATTTTTCAAGACTCAAAATTATATGATCAAGGTGTAATTCTTGAATATCAATTACCGTTAACCTCCAGGCGAATCGACTGTATTGTGTGTGGTAAAAATAGCCTTAACAATGATTCCTCAGTGATCATTGAGTTAAAACAATGGGAAAAATGCGACGCTGCGAGTTCGGAAAAAGTCTTAACGTATACTGGTCAAGGAATGAGGGAAGTATTGCACCCTTCGGTCCAAGTCGGATCTTACAAAGAATTTCTTCAAGAAAATCATACCGCCTTTTACGAAGAAAATCCGATTAAGTTAAGCGCATGTTCTTTCTTGCATAATTATCAATCCTCGCAAGATGATCCAATTTTTTCTGATGTGTATAGAATTTTTTATGAAAAATACCCATTGTTTTTGGAAAATGACGTAGAGGGATTGAAAAAATTTATTTATAAAAGTGTATGTAAAGGATTTGGGAAATCGGTTTTAAGTCGGATTGAGGAAAGTCAATATAAACCGAGCAAAAAATTACTCAAACATATTTCCAACGTTATCACGAACAATGATAAATATATTTTGTTAGATGATCAGCTTTTGGCATTTGAACGAATCCTCAAACAAATTAAAAGTTTTAAAAATAACAGTCGAAAGGGAGTAATTATTATAAACGGAGGACCGGGAACAGGTAAGTCTGTAATTGCTATAAACGTAATGGCGGAGTTGTTGAAAAGAGGAAAAAATGTGCACTATGCATCAGGTTCAAAATCTTTTACTACAACTTTGAGAAAAATTATTGGGGGACGAGGTTCTTATCAGTTTAAGTACTTTAATAGCTATATTGGTGCAAAAAAAAACTCGATTGATGTTTTACTTGCCGATGAATCGCACAGAATAAGGGCTTCGAGCAATAATAGATTTACAAAAAAAGAAAATAAGTCAAATATACCTCAAATTGAAGAATTAATACAAGTATCAAAAACACCCGTTTTTTTTATAGATGACCGGCAAAATGTAAGAGCAAACGAAGTAGGGTCGTCAACCTATATAAAAGAAAACGCTAAAAGGCTTGGGTGTGAAGTATTTGAATATAATCTGCAAATACAGTTCAGGTGTCAAGGTTCAGATAAATTTGTTCAATGGGTCGAACAGACTCTGAATATAAAAAAGACAACACAGGCATTATGGAACAATAAGAACGACTTTGAGTTTAAAATTGCACGATCTCCGCACGAATTATACAGCTGGATAAAGGAAAAAAACAAACAAGAACTCAACTCTGCCCGACTGGTTGCTGGTTTCTGCTGGCCCTGGAGTAATGCAAAATCAGACGGAACCTTAGTTAAAGACGTCGTGATAGATAACTTTTCAATGTCCTGGGAAGGTAAGGATGGCGATACGTTAGCAAAAGGTATTCCTCCGGCTTCGTTATGGTATTACGACCCCAACGGTGTACACCAAATCGGAAGCATATATACTATTCAAGGATTTGAGTTTGATTACGTTGGAGTTATCTTTGGTAAAGATCTGATGTACCGATTCGAAACTAACCATTGGGAAGCACATCCGGAAAACTCATATGATAGGTTAGCAAAAAGTAATAAAGCGAACTTTATTCATTTAGTAAAAAATGCCTATAGAATTCTGTTGAGCAGAGCAATGAGAGGGTGTTTTGTATATTTTTGCGATAAAGAGACAGAAAAATTTGTGAAAAGCAGAATAGAATATTAGATTTTTTTAATTTTTAAACATTGTTACAATATGGACTTAGCGATGTTTGGGAGAGCAAAATGCAACTCATGTCAGAGCGTGCGATTTGCAAAAGTATCTACTTTGTTAAGCTGGGCAAGAAAGCATCACGACAAGTATGATCATCCTCCGTTTAAGGAATCGACAGAGCCGGACAAACACAACCTTTTCAGTTTAACAACGGGGGGGGTACAGTACGAAATCTGTGCAAGTTCAATGTTCGTGCGGTTGTTTGAAGGAGATAGAATGCTGTACTTAGAAAAATATAACCCTTCCGGTGAGAGACGGGTTTAGTTTACATTATAGTAGCGTTGAATATGTTTAAGTATTTTTGATTTAGATTGTTAAAAAGGGTATAATTGAAAGAATGGGTATGGAACTTGATAATAATTATTTAACTACAATTGTTTTAGCTTGTGCTCCCCACCATTCCGATTTAGTTCAAACCGATGTGGTATTTACTGGGCCTCTCCATGTTTCCCCGGCCCGTTTTGTTAATTTGGATGGACCAGATGTCCCTCAGGTGAGAAAATTGGTAGAATTCATGCTCAGTGAAGAAATGCTAAACTCGAGTCTTACAAAAGGTTTGTTTATTCAAGCAATGCTTGGTTTAGCCAGTCAATATGATTCCAATTCGGGCAGATTATTACTCCATTAAATAGATACTTTTTTATTTACTCTACCACCTCTGAGGTGTACATATGAAAATCTCATTTGCGGGTAAGTTTATAAGGGTATATAATACGTTTTTGTATTATGAGTCATGTAGAAGGACCAAGAGTATATCGACCTGAAAACCCACATATAAAACAGTTATTGCAAGATTACCGAGACCATGTTTCTCAACCCGTTGCACTGTTAAACGGGACAGGAACGCGTGAATATACATCTGTTCCTTTACTTGTCAATGCTCGTGTAGCTGCGCTTCAAGAATATTTATCGGCAGTAAGTATAACGGATGACCAACGATGGGGAAAAACTTTATTTGCTGAGGTGATGGTGTATGCAATGATGATGAAAGCGTATCCTCGTTTATTTGGTCCGACTTCTGATTTCATTTTGCGATTAACGCCCACAGATCTTGATGTTACAGTCGATTATCAAAATGGCGACCTTAATATTCCTCCCAAAATGCATCAGAAAGGTGCGGATTTATTAGTATACCGTCCGAATGGATGCCCTGTGGTTGAGTTCGACGTAACTCTGAGCAACAGGAAAAATTTAGCACAAAAAAGAAGACGAATTCCCCTTCAGGCGCCTACCGGCGGAACTCCGGTTGTAATACTGGATCTTTGTGATTTTCGGATTTTGCGTCATCATGTAGGCCCTGATATGTTTTCCAATTTTTTAGATGTGTCCCGGAAGCTTATTCGAAACGGATACAATATAAACGATATTTTAATATATACAGCAGATTCAAGATGGCCTTTTTATTTTCAAATGGCATTATTACACAGTATTGATAAAACAGAAGGACAATTGAAAAGAAGCCGTTTTCCATATCCAAAAATCACAAGTAAAGCAAAAAAAAGGTTGGGTGTTGCAAAAATAATGTTTGCTCAACGGGTTGAAGAATAAATACGAATTTTTACTTATAAATTTAAAACACACTAATCCTTTTTTGGATTCCAGTGTTTGGAGAAATCTGGAATGATCTGAACAGGAAATCTGTTTAAAAGAGCTAATTGATGAGCTGCCCAACCAACACATCCCGATTTATCTGGAGTTTGACCTTCGATAAGATATACTCCAAAAACCCGGCATACTCTCGGTTGAAAACCTGCGATAAATTCGCCGACATCTTCCCAAAGTACTTCTGAAGGATTCGAATCACGATAATACGTTTTTATCCCATATGTGTCATGCCATTTTCCTGCCTCGAGTATTCGTTCCATTGAATGATCAAAATCCCCGTTATCATGAAGAGCCAACAAGATACCAGCATGTGTTTTTAAGAATCCGGTTAATCCATCGACATAATAGCGATGGTAGATTTCATCATAAAACGGGTGGATCAAAACATCAACATCTCCCGTCCCAATGGTCTGACTTCCTTCGACCGAATATATACCTGGTTCTACTCGAATCAAATGTCTTTGCATCCCTTCAATTTTTTTTGTCCATCTGTAGAACGTTTCTTGATTTGTCATATATTATCAGAGTTTCACCAATTCGAACCTTTTCTGAATTACCAGCTAATTCTACCTGTGGTAAAGTAGTGGAGGTTTGTGAGAGGAATATTTTGTTGTGTACAGTATCTTACAATTCCTTCCATACGTACATGGTCGATCAGGCTGCTTCCAACAACAACTACTTGTTTGTTTTGCTGTAAAACCTCCCCAATCCGTTCTGCCATATTGCAGGATTTTTTTACTGCCTTTGAAAACCCAAACTGCAGGTCTAGATTTACATGTGGATTTTCAGTAAGCAATTCATGACTTAATGCCCGCAGGTCAGAACCAGTTACAAAAGGAAAGTGGCTAATTCCTTCATCGGTTCCGAGAAAAGCTTCAAGCGCTGCATAAACGCGTAAGTTCATTTCTGGAACGTGGATTCTGCTTGACCAGATGACAACCTGTTCAGATAATCCGGTCATTGTTTTCAGTGCGCAAAGATTTCTTTTGTTATTTTCCTCATTTCCGTTCAGACCATCAAAGTATCCCTGTTTTATTACTCCATCCCAGTCGCAGCAAAATAAGCCTATCTCTGTACATCTTAACTTCAATGCAGAGAGCGCGTCCGGAAGAGCGGTAATTTGATTTGCGTTCGGTAAACCAAGTTTTCGTAGTCTACTTAGATAATGATGAGTTACCATATCCGCCGGTTTTTGGAGAAGATTCCGAACCGAAAAATTTTCAGAATGACTCATAGTATATTATACAAAATAATTCTAAATATTTGCGTACTCCAGTTTCCCCTTGCAATTTGGCATATAACTATTACAATAGATGTATATGTTAATGCTGAATAAGCAGTCTGACTACGGTTTAATGATTCTCCAGCAGTTGTCCAAAGCCAAGGAGTATACACCGCTCTCTCAACTTATTGAGAGAACGGATCTTCCTCCCCGGTTTCTCGCGCGGATCGCTGCCGTTTTAGTCCGTCATAAACTTCTTATCAGCCGTGAGGGGCGGGTTGGAGGATATATTCTTTCGCCATCCATAAAAGATGTCTCGATGTATGACTACCTTTGCATATTTGAGAAACAACTGACCTTTCTCAAATGCCTTTCTTCCAAAAAAAAATGCAGGTACGATTCTGTCTGTCATCACAAGAATGCGGTGAAAACAAAGCTGAATGATATGTTTCTCACACAACTGAAACAGGTTACCTTAAAAGAAATATTAACGTAAAATATCGCATGCTCCACATTTCTGATCTTACTGCCTCAGTTGAGCAAAAAACAATTCTTCATAATATAACCTATCGCTTCGAAAAAAATAAAATCTATGTGGTTATGGGTCCGAACGGTTCAGGAAAATCATCCCTTGCGCATGTGATCATGGGAAATCCTGCATATGTGCTTGCTTCTGAATCGCAGATCAAATTCGGCACGGCATCGATTATGGATTTGAGTCCAGACAAACGGGCAAAAAAAGGTATATTTATGTCGTTTCAGTCGCCGCTCTCCCTTTCGGGAGTTAGTGTATTTCAACTCATTCGTACTGCTATGGGCGGAAAACACGACGTTTTACAGCTTAAACGGAAAATGGAACGCGTTGCAAAAGAACTCCATATCAGTGCAGATCTCATGAACCGTTCGTTCAACGAGGGAGCATCTGGCGGAGAAAAAAAGAAACTTGAAATCCTCCAATCGGTACTTCTCCAGCCAAAGTTTGCGTTGTTTGATGAGGTGGATACCGGTGTTGATGTTGACGGGCTCAAACTTATTTTTTCGGTTCTGAATAAATACCGCAAAAAAAGCACTTATGTCTTTATCACTCATTACGGAAAAATTCTAAAATACATAAAACCCGACAGGGTGCTTATTATGAAAAAGGGAAAGCTGACCCAACAAGGAGGAGCGTCGCTTATTCGTAGGATCGATACATTTGGATATGAAAAAAACCCATGAAGATTCACTCGAATTTGATTATGCGTTCGGATTTTCAGTTCCCGAGCGTTCTGTTTATAAGACAAAAAAGGGTATATCGAAAAAGATAGTCAGTACTATTTCCCGGCTTAAAAATGAACCCGACTGGATGCTCCGTTACCGGCTTGAATCATATAAAACATTTCGAGAGAAACCCTTACCTAACTGGGGACCATCTCTATCCCGTATAAATTTTGATGACATTGTTTATTTTATTCGCTCAACAGACAAACAGGTAAACCGATGGGAGGATCTGCCACCGGAAATCAAAGAAACCTATGACCGGATCGGTGTTCCCGAAGCTGAAAAAAAATTCCTTGCCGGGGTAAGTGCACAGTTTGAATCGGAAGTCGTGTACGAAAGTATTCAGAAAGAACTGACGCAAAAAGGAGTGTTATTTTGCGACATGGATACCGCGGTATCCAAGCATCCCGAAATTGTAAAGGAATACTTCGGAAAACTGATCCCGAAAAACGACAATAAATTTGCTGCTCTCAATTCAGCGGTGTGGTCGGGGGGATCGTTTGTTTATGTGCCTCAAGGGGTACGTCTTAATTTGCCTTTGCAGGCATACTTCCGGATTAACGCAGAACGTTTCGGTCAGTTTGAACGGACTCTCATTATTGCTGAGGAAGGATCATTTGTGCACTATATTGAAGGATGTACGGCGCCAATATATACAACTGATTCGTTGCACGCTGCAGTGGTTGAGATTTTTGTAAAACCGTCTGCCCGTGTCAGATACACTACCGTTCAAAATTGGAGCAAAAACGTACTAAATTTAGTTACCAAACGGGCGCGGGCTGAAAAAAACGCAGTTATGGAATGGGTTGACTGCAACATCGGAAGCGGTGTAACTATGAAATATCCGAGCGTCTATCTTGTTGGTGAATCTGCAAAGGGTGAAGTGCTTTCAATTGCGTATGCAGGCAAGGATCAGCTTCAGGATGCAGGCGCAAAAATGTATCACTTAGCGCCACGGACTTCCTCCCGCATCATTTCAAAATCAATTGCCAAAGACGGAGGTCGTACTTCGTACCGAGGATTAGTGCACATTGCTGAAAAAGCAGTAAAGTCCTCTGCATATGTTTCCTGTGATGCACTCCTATTAGACGGTTCGTCTCGGTCTGACACCTATCCTTTAATGCGGATTAAGGAGCCGGACAGTGAAACACAGCATGAAGCAACGATTCTAAAAATCGGCGAGGAAAAATTATTTTATCTGATGTCAAGAGGACTTTCAAAAGGCGATGCGGAAAGCATGTTGGTCAACGGATTTATTGAGCCGGTTGCAAAAGAAATTCCGCTTGAGTACTCAGTTGAGCTTAACAGGCTTATCAATTTGGAGATGTCGGGAAGTGTGGGTTAATACTATGTATATATATCTACGGGATTTTGACGAAAAAAAAATGAAGTTCACGAGGCAAGGAGTTTTTGTGATTTATTTTTATAATGTTTCGGGAGAAGTGGAGTTTGATATAGCTACATCTGGAGTTTCACTCTCAGTATTTGGTCTGTACCAGGGGAACAAGAAGGAAAGATTTTTTTTAAAAACAACACAGCATCATTCGTCACCGGATTCTTCGTCTGATGTTTTGGTAAAAAGCGTCATGGATGGAGATTCAGAGTTTATATACAGCGGATTAATTCGAATCAAAAAAGAGTCAACAGGAACTCATGCATATCAGAAAAATACGAACCTTATGCTATCTCGGTCTGCAAAAGTAGTTTCGCAGCCGTTTCTTGAAATACTGACAGACTCGGTATTTTGCACCCACGGTTCAACAACTGGTCCGGTAGACACGGCCTCTCTCCAGTACTTAGAAACACGCGGTATTTCTTTGCGCGATGGGCAGAAGTTGTTGGTTGATGGATTTATAACCGATCTGTATAATCGGATACGAATGCTTGAACCTGACGCCTTGAAGGGTTTAAAACAATTTCCCCAATCCTTTTTTGTATGAACACGGTCAACCGTTTTAAAAAAGACTTTCCCATTTTTACTCACAGTCCCAATCTTGTTTACCTTGATTCAACGGCAACCTCCCTTAAACCTCAGTTAGTCGTTGACGCTTTGCGCGAATATTATGAACAATTCAGTGCAAATATCTACCGAGGTATTTATGATATATCTGAAAAAGCAACCGAAAAGTATGAAAAAACACGATCGGAGATTGCACGATTTATCAATGCAGAATCGGGTGATGAGGTGGTTTTTACGCGTAATACTACAGAGTCTCTTAATCTAATCATGTATGCATTCGGGAAAGATTTGGTTTCCTCAGGAGACGCAGTTGCAGTAACCATAACTGAACATCACTCAAACTTTGTGCCATGGCAGGAGCTTGCGAAAGAAAAAGGTGCTCGGTTTACGGTTATCGACTGTGACCAGTCAGGAAACCTTATAAACATTGCAACTGCAATAACCAAAAAGACAAAGATTCTTGCATTGACTTATGTTTCTAACGTACTTGGGACAGTAAATCCGGTCCGGAGCATTATTGCCCAGGCAAGAAAGATTAATCCGGATATCATCATAATTGTTGATTCCGCTCAAGCAGTTGCACATATGCCGGTTGACGTACGCGCATTAGGATGCGATTTTCTTGCATTTTCATCCCACAAAATGTTCGGTCCAACAGGAGTAGGAATTTTATGGGCGAAGAAAAGTCATCTGAAAAGAATGCGCCCGTTTCTTTTTGGAGGTGAGATGATTGAAACCGTGCATGTTGAGCAAACTCGGTTCAAACTGGCTCCGCATAAGTTTGAAGCAGGTACTCCGCACATTGCAGGTGTTATTGCTTTAGAATCAGCGGTTTCGTATCTGCAGTCAGTAGGGTGGGACAGGTTAATACAGCATGAATCTACGTTGATAAGCTATGCCTATGACCGTTTAAATATCAAAATTCCGGGGATTCAAATTCTTGGACCAAAAAAACACCGGTCTTCAATAATCAGTTTTTCTTTGCCTTCGGTGCATGCACATGATATTGCGCAGGTTTTGAATGAAGATCATATAGCGGTTCGTGCGGGGAATCACTGCGC
The DNA here is from genome assembly GCA_964530235.1 of uncultured Gammaproteobacteria bacterium. Taxonomy (GTDB): domain Bacteria; phylum Patescibacteriota; class Microgenomatia; order UBA1406; family GWC2-37-13; genus UM-FILTER-33-9. The sequence goes on along the minus strand of CAZGYB010000006.1, from coordinate 30,408 downwards.
CATGCCACTGCATAATAGATTTGGGATTACTGCGACGTGCCGTGTAAGTTTTTCGATTTACAATACTGAAGAAGATGTTGAAAGGTTAGTTCGTGGATTACAGCGTGTTATCAAAATTTTTCATTGATTTTTCATGACGACGTCTTTGTACCAGGAACGAATACTCGATCACTATAAATTTCCGAGAAATTCTGGAGAACCGAAACAGTATGATAAAAAAGTTTCAGCCAGCAATACGCTGTGCGGGGACGAGATAACATTATTCGGATCATTTAAGGGCAAGAAAGTAAAAAAACTGTCGCACATGACACAGGGATGTGCAATTTCAAAAGCATCTGCTTCATTACTCTGTGAATACTCTGCCGGAAAAACAAAGGATCAGTTGCGAAAACTCGATCAGCCGTTTATGATTAAGATGTTGGGAATAAAACTTGGTCCCAACAGAGTGAAGTGCGCAATGCTTGCGCTTGAAGCTCTTCATGCATTATTAGTTTAGTTTTTTTCGCGTTATGGATAATCAAGCTTTGCTCGATCCTCAAAATCCTTCAGGACCGGTCAAGATCCGCACATTAAAAGTGTGGGTTGATCGGGATTTGTGTATCGGTGCAGCGACCTGTATTGCGATTGCTCCAAATACATTCTTGCTTGACTCTGAAGCTAAAGCCATATTCTTAAAAACCGCGCCATCCGACTCTGATGAGACAATTATTGATTCTGCAAAAGGATGTCCGGTTGCAGCAATTATCATTGAAGACGAAAACGGAAACAAAGTATTTCCAAAGTAAGTATGAGTACTTTTGTTTGGAAGATTGGAGGGGAAGCGGGTTTTGGAATAATGACAACAGGTTTGTCGTTTTCAAAGATTTCTGCAAGACTCGGCTATGAAGTATTTGACTACATTGAGTATCCCTCGCTTATTCGGGGAGGGCATAATGCGTATGAAGTGGTTGTATCTCACGAAAAAATTCGGACAAGTACAGGTTTGATTGATATGTTGGTTTGTCTGAATGAGCAAACATTTCATTTGCACAAATCCCGTCTGTCACAGTCTGCATATATAGTTTACGATAATGAAGAATTTCAGCCCGAAACAGACCGGCAGCTTATTCACGTTCCGTTCAAAAAAATCCTGTCAGAGCTCAAGGGGCAGCAGATTATGAAGAACACTATAGCTTTAGGCGCTTCTCTTGCTCTGATGGGAACAGATTTGAGCGAACTCAACAGTTTGTTTACCCAGCAGTTTGGAAAAAAAGGCCTAGAGGTCGTTGCCTTTAACGAGCAGTTTGCAGAGAAAGGGTATACCTATATTAAGGAAACATATCCGCAGCTCATTCAACCGCTTTTGAAAAAAGTAACCCATGAACCGCAGTTAGTGCTTACTGGTAATGAGGCTTTTTCTCTCGGCGCTGTTATCGCGGATTGTCGTGTATATGTTGCATATCCGATGACACCGTCTTCATCCGTGCTGACGACACTTGCGGGATGGCAGGAAAAGACCCAGATGATAGTAAGACATGCGGAAGATGAGATTGCGGTGATAAATACTGCGCTCGGAAGTTCTTTTTCAGGAGTAAGAAGTGCTGTCGGAACGTCAGGTGGAGGATATGCACTCATGGTAGAATCGGTTTCTTTCGCCGGAATTGCCGAGATACCCATTGTTGTTTTTGTTGCCCAAAGACCAGGGCCTGCAACAGGCATGCCCACATGGACAGAACAAGGAGATCTGCTATTTACTGTTTTTTCCGGACACGGTGAGTTTCCCAAAATAGTTCTGGCACCGGGCGACGCAGAGGAAATGATTACACTTACCGCAGAGGCATTTAATTTGGCAGATGTGTATCAGCTGCCGGTAATTGTCATGTCGGATATGCTTCTTTCAGAATCACACAGCAGTATAAACGAATCGTTTGTCCATTCTTTTGCAAAGTCCTACAGGGTCAATAGAGGAAAAATACTAACAGAACTGTCAGAAGGCACCCGCTACAACCGTTATGATGCATCATCAAGCGATGGTATATCACCTCGTCTTATTCCCGGAGTAAAAGGTTTTTACTATCAAGCCAATTCTTATGAACATTTGGAGGATGGACACACTACAGAGTCGGGTGAGGAGCGTATAAAACAAGTTGAAAAACGGAAAAAAAAGATTCAAACATATATGCAGTCGGATTTTCAGGGGCCGAAAGTAATCGGTGATTTTGATTCTGCTCAGATTGTCTTTATTTCCTGGGGTTCGAGTAAGAACGTACTTGTTGCAGCGCGAAAAAAATTAGCGGAAAATGGAAAAAATACCGCCATTCTTCATTTTACTCATCTATACCCGTTGGACAAAAAAAGACTCGCATCCTTCATAAAGACAGATAAAACGTATGTATTGGTTGAGAATAATTCAGAAGGACAGTTTGGAAAGTTGCTTCAGATGGAAACGGGTCTCCAGTTTATAAAGCAAATACTCCGGTTTGATGGACGTCCGCTTGCTCAGGAGGATATTGTTAATTCAGTTGCAAAAATTTAATTCTATGACAACAGTTCAAGATTTTACTGGATACCAGCCAACCTGGTGTCCGGGTTGCGGTGACTGGGGAATAGGGGTGGCAATAAAGTCTGCGCTTGTCGGATTGGGACTCGACCCCTCAAGCGTTTTAGCTGCATTTGGTATCGGATGTTCCGGAAACATGAACGATTTTTTAAACGCATATGCAATGCATGGCTTACATGGAAGATCTATACCCAATGCAATTGGCATGAAGCTTGGAAATCACAGCATGGATGTAATTGCGATTGTCGGTGACGGCGATTGTTACGGTGAAGGTGGAAACCACTTGCTTCACGCGTGTCGGGGAAATCATGATATTACCGTGTTGGTTCATGATAACCGAGTGTATGGTCTTACTACCGGTCAGAGTGCTCCGACTGCACAAAAAGGATATAAATCCAAATCAACCCCGCAGGGAATAATCGAAGAGCCGGTGGATCCGCTTTCTTTAGCGCTCACTCAAGGAGCTACATTTGTTGCTCAGACCTTTGCGGGCGATTCACTCCATATGACCGAAATGATTAAGCAGGGAATTCTGCACAAAGGATTTTCACTCATCAACATCCTCCAGCCGTGTGTTACTTTCAATAAAATAAACACCTATCAGTATTATATGAAACGGGTGTATAAACTTGATGCAACATATCAAAAAACGGATTCTGCATTAGCGTTACAAAAAGCTCGAGAAGTTACAACCGAAAAGTTTCCGCTTGGTATTGTGTATCAGGTTTCGAAACAGACCTTTCATGATCAAATACCTCAGCTTGATAAAAAAGTTCCCCTTCATGGACGACCAAGGAACAAAAATTTTGAGTCGTTATTACAAGACTTTAGGTAATATTTGTATTATTAATTGATACATTTTTATAATTTTGGGTTACTCTGTTAGTATAAAATAATTATCATTTGACAGTTAGCAAATACTCTGTTATACTGCTAAAATATATGACAATTCTAGTTGGAGCGTCTAAACAATCTAATTATCCAGTTGTTGCAGTGAGAGACGGTATCATCTTTCCCAAAACAGAAAACGTTTTGGTATTCGGAAGACAAAAAAGCATTCTTACTATCAATGAAGTATTAAAGAACGATAAAAAAATGGTTATTGTTTTGCAAAAAACATCCTCAATTGAGGATCCCAAAAAAGAGGATCTTGAGTCGATTGGTGTGCTGGTTACTGTTGATAAAACCGTTGTCGGTGAAAAAGGTGAGATAAATGCACTGGTAAAAGGAGTAGAAAAAGTATCAATAAAAGAGTTTAAACAAGAGGAGCCCTATTTTATTGCTTCTGTTGAACCCATACAGGATACGATGGTAAATGATGAGGAGATCCAAGCAATGGTAAAGCATATTTCGACACATGTTAAGAAAGCTATTAATCTTGGAAAGACTGTTGATTTTGTATTTTTGATGAATATTTTGAATGTAGGGACTCCTCAGGATTTTTCCTATCAGATCGCTATGGTATTGGATATCAATGAGCGGGAAAAACAGGATTTGCTTGTAGAAAATGATACGAAGAAAAGACTGGAAAGAGAGGTTGACTACATCAACCGAGAGGTTAAGATACTGGAGATTGAACAGAACATTTCAGCGAAGACCCAACGGAAATTTGAGCGAGGCATGAAAGAAACCTTTCTGAAGGAAAAAATGAAAACCATTGAGGAAGAGCTCGGAGAAGGAGAAGACCGTGATATTAAAGAGTACCGCGAAAAAATTGCAAAGGCTAAGATGCCGAAAACCGTTGAAGAAAAGGCCGTGAAAGAACTGAAACGTCTCTCACAAATGTCGCATTTTAATCCGGAAGCTTCTTATATCAAATCGTATTTAGATTGGTTGGTTGAACTTCCCTGGGTTATTGGAACGAATGTATCTATAGATATTCATAATGCAGAGAAAATATTGAATGAGGATCACTACGGACTTAAAAAAATTAAAGAACGCATTTTGGAATATCTTGCTGTTCTAGAACTGCGAAAACAAAAAGAGAGCGGTTTCTCTGGTCAGAAAAAAGACGATAAAACGAAATTAAAAAAAGCATACCAACCGACAATAATTTGTTTTACCGGTCCGCCCGGAGTGGGAAAAACATCGCTTGGTCGTTCGATTGCACGCGCTTTGAACAGAAAATTTGTAAAAGTTTCATTGGGAGGAGTTCGGGATGAAGCGGAGATACGTGGTCATCGGAGAACATATGTCGGTGCTATGCCAGGAAGGATTATTCAGGGTATTAAGCAGGCTGGTACAAATAATCCTTTGTTTATGCTTGATGAAATAGATAAGATCGGACGAGATTATCGCGGTGATGCATCTGCCGCACTCCTTGAAGCGCTTGACCCCGAACAGAATCACGCATTCTCAGATCATTATCTTGAAGTTTCATATGATCTTTCCAATGTTTTTTTTATTACCACCGCGAACATGTTGGACACCATTCCTGAAGCGCTTCTTGACCGGCTGGAAATCATTCAGTTTCCTGGATATACAGAAGATGAGAAGTTTCACATTGCCAAAGACTATCTAATCGTAAAACAAATGGAAGCGCACAGTCTCTCTGCGAGCGACATTGCTATTCAAGATGATGTTTTACGGACGATGATTCGCAGGTATACCAGAGAAGCGGGGGTTCGCGAACTCGAAAGACAGGTTGCAACAATTTGCAGAAAAATTGCCCGTGAGATTGTAGAAAAAAAACATAAAACGAATCGCATTGTTTCCGCGGATCTGTCAAAATACTTGGGTCCGTTTAAATATTCTTCACAGATTATTGAAGAAAAAAATACTGTTGGGATTTCCACGGGACTTGCGTGGACACAGGCAGGCGGAGACATACTCTTTATAGAGGTTGCAATTATGCCTGGTAAGGGGAGTCTGACTCTGACTGGTCACTTGGGCGAAGTTATGAAAGAATCCTGTCAGGCGGCGCTTTCATATGTCCGGTCTCATTATGAAGAATACGGTTTGCAAAAAGATATATTCCATAAAATCGATATTCATGTACACGTGCCTGAGGGTGCGGTTCCGAAAGATGGTCCCTCAGCAGGTGCAGCTATTGCAACCGCAATGGTATCAGCGCTTACAAAAAGTCCGTTTAAGCGTGATGTTGCAATGACCGGGGAAATTACACTGCGCGGGAGGGTGCTTGAAATTGGTGGAGTAAAAGAAAAAGTTATTGCAGCGCATCGCTCTGGTATTAAAACCGTTATTCTTCCAAAAGACAATAAAAAAGACTTGGAGGATATTCCGGAATATGTATTAAAAAACCTGCATTTTGTATACGTTGATCATGTAAATCAGGTATTGCCAGTTGCTCTTCAGCTGCGCAAAAAACCAGTTCAATCTGGTACAGAATCAAAACCTGAGAAGAAGACGTTGGCGAATTGAGTAGACGATACCGTACAGTGAGTAAAAAAAAGGTTTAATCAGAAGATCAAACCCCTCGATATATTCCCGAAATGACGTTCCGTATCCTTCTTTAAAACGGGTGAAACCTGCCCAATCGTGGGAGGAATCATACTGAGGAGGTAGCGATCCCCACATGTCGAATGTTTTTGCGCCGAGTTTTTGAGCAAACAAGATTGACTCCCACATGAGAAGATTCGCTGCCATAACGTGTTTATGAGACGGTGATGTTCCTCCGTATGTATAGTAGACTTTATCTTTGAAATGAAACAATTGGTATGAAGCGAGAGGAGTTCCCTGGTACCATGCAACTAGAATATGACCGATATGGTGTTTTAAGGAGTCCCACACAATTTGATGATACTCAATATTGTGGCCGTGATAATGCTGTCTCTTGCAGGTCTCAAAATACAGCTTGCTGAAAATAACGAAACCCTCATCATCCGACATTTCTTTTACGGTGACGCCTTTTTTTTGCGCAAGCCGAATATTATACCTGGTTTTCGCTTTCATCTGAGCAAGTAATGTTTTTTCGTTCTGAGAAATATCAACTACTTGTGTCCACCTGGGGAATAGAGGGTGGGGCGATGGAACAAAGGTGGTGTGTTTTAGAGAGAGTTGATCCTTTTGTTTATTTTCTTCCAATACGTTTGGCTCAAACTTGATAAATATAATATTGTGTTTGCTGCCAAACCGGAGTAAAAACTGAACAAAATCCGACGACGGAAATGCTGATCGAGGTATATAGCCGATGGAAAAATGGGTATATGGGATCGGGTGTATCGTCATTTGATAGACTTTTTTAAGTGAGTTTCCAGTTCCTTCTCCAAAGCGATAGACCGACAAACCCATTTTTTTTCTTGCATCACCCCACTCCCATGATTGGAGCGGATGATCGACCAGTTCATTGTAATGTGAGGCGGAGTACGAGTCAGGAATAATATGGATACTCATAAAGAGTTATGAATCACATCAAGCGTTTCTTTTGCACACTTTGTCCAGGAGAATGACTGGACGCGAAGTTTTCCCTTTTTAATCAGTTCCTTTCTCAGTGAACTGTTTTTTTTCAGCACTTCGAGTTTTTCTGCAATATCTGAAGGACTGTGTGGGTCAATATAAAGACAAGCGTCTGCTCCAACTTCCGGAAGACTTGAGTTAAAAGATGCAATTACCGGCGCACCGTAACTCATAGCTTCGAGAACGGGTATACCAAAACCTTCGTATAAAGAGGGGAGTACAAAACAAAATGCATTCCGGTATAGTGTACTGAGTTCTTCATCGGAAACATATCCCGGAAATACGATATGCTCATTGACATATAGGTCCTGTGCTTCTTTGAATATGAGGTCGAAAAGCCATCCCCGTTTTCCTGCAATGACCAGCTTGTAAAGCGGATTGGTGTTATGGAATATGCGGAATGCACGAATCAGATTGACAATATTTTTTCTTGGCTGAAGTGTTCCGACATAAAGAATATATGAGTTCCGATCAAGAAACTTAAAATTTGTTGAAGGAGTAACATTTTCGGACTTTTCGCGTTCCATGCCGTTGTAGACAACAGTAGTTTTTTGCTGGGTAAACGGATAAAAACGCACGAGATCTTTTTTAGTTGTTTGTGATACTGCTATGATATGTTTTGCCCGTTCTATTGAATACTGAGTCCAAGCTTTGAGTTTATAAAGGTCTTTTTTCAAAAATTCTTGAGGGTAATGAAAGTAGGAAAGATCGTGAATGGTGACAACCGTAGGACAGAAGTGGAACCGCGGAGAGTAGTGGGCGGGGGAAAAAAATACGTTAATACGATTTTTTGTAAAGTGCTTCAGTACGAGAGAGATTGGTAAAAAAAGCTGTGACCAACCGAATTTACCCGGAACCACGTGATATTTAAAGTAGGCGGTTTGGAAGGGAAGCTCGTCTCTGGGGGGGTCTTTCAGGAAAACAATAAACTTGTTTTCAGCACTGCTTATCCTCTGAAAATATTCCAGCAGTTTTAGTGTGTACATAGATACACCCACTTTTTCCCTTACGTTAGCCTCATTTCCATCAACGCCTATTATCATACAATATTCATAATTTTGTTAACTCAAACTCTAAAGCCTTTATATAGGCAGTCCAGGAAAATTCCTGTGCTCTTATTGTACCCTTTTTTTTCAAGTTTGCTCTGAGAGTTTTGTTTTGGAACAGAGTCTCAAAGGCGTTTTCTATGGAATGAATATTAAAGGGATTAAAGGTAAAAGCTGCGCCATTTGAGATTTCAGCGAGAGATGAGGTATGAGAAACCGCAACAGGAGCGCCGTAATGCATTGCTTCAATAACCGGATAGCCAAATCCTTCCCATAAAGACGGATAGATAAAAAATAAACAGTTTGCATACAATGTTGCAAGATCAGTATCGTCAATGCGACCAAGCAACTTGACTCCGGAATTTTGTACAAGCAGAGTAGTTAAATGTGTATCCCATCCTTTTTCACCCACAATAACCAGCTGGGGCATTGTTTTCTTTCGGGATACGTTTTGGTATGCTTTTAGGAGAGAAGAAATATTTTTTCTAGGTTCTAACTTCCCGACTGTAAGGATGAAAGGTTCTTGAAGATTGAATTTTTTGAGGGTAGGAGCGGGATCTTTATGAGGTTCTTTTGATGGCTCAACGCCTGGATATATAGTTTTAACTTTATTCCGAGTATTCGGAAAATAAAAATTAAGGTCATTTTGTGTTGCATGTGAGTCTGCGATGATCAACTGTGATTCTTTTGCGACCCAACTCATACGTTTTTTTTGTGTTTGCAATATGGTTGTATGGACAGTTTCAGGATACCGCATAAATGCAAGATCGTGGACAATGGTAACTTTTTTATGCTTACTTGGTGGTTCAGTCCAGTCGGAAGAAATAAAAATATCAAAAGGTCCAATGAACAATTCAACCGGAAATATGTGTGCGGAATTCCAAATGAGTGATAAAACAGTTGGCGGAATTCTGAATTCGAAAATCCGATGTTTTGATGACTGTATTTTTTGTTTGACTTCCTGATAAAGGGGAACACGCAAAGAAGAATAAAAAAAAGTCCATCGGTGAACCGTATCAAAAGAACAAATTGCATTCATGAGTCCGTCTGTAAAGCGAGCAACCCCTGTTCCCGGAAAAGCAATCTGCGATATATCGATCCCTATATTCATGCCTTTTTGATATTTTGATAAACAATCTCAAGTTTTTCAGCTATTTTCTTCCAGTTGTACTGCTGTTTAACGAGAGAAAACGCGTTGGATCGAATTGTTTCATATTTTTTTCTGTTTTCAAGAATATTTTGCGTCTGCTCGATAAAATTTTCAGGAGTATTTGCGATAAGCACTTCCTTGTTGTGTCTTACCGCAAGTCCTTCTATTCCGGTTTTTGTTGAAATAATGGGAACACCGCTTGCCATAGCAGCAAGAAGTTTCAATCGGGTGCCACCGGGGCCGAATATTGGCGCGATAAATAGAGTAGCGTTTTTATACAGGGATCGAACGAGGGTTGAATCGTTTGGATTGATATCAACAATTTGAATACGGGACGAAAGCAACGATTGTTTGAGTTTGTTTTTTGCATTCTGACCGGCTATCAATAGACGTGCGGATGGTATTATTTTTAATAAACCGGGGAATATGTTATCAATCAGGTACTGCGCTGCTTCGGTATTCTGGAGCCAGAAAAAATTTCCAACAAATAGTAATATTGGACTGTCTAATTTCTTTTTTGGCAGGGTTTTTGCAATCATTTCTTCTCCTGCTCCGTTTGGAATAATGACCGGATTAATGTTCGGTTCGAGTTCATGGATTGATTTTTTGTCAGACTCGGATACCGCACCTACCAACAAAGCCTTTTTCCAGTAATATCGCTCCCAGAATGTTAACTTCAGTATGTCAAGGGAAAAAAACGGCCGGATAAAAAAAGGGAGGGAATTTACAAAGTGCTGATACACTTTATATTCAATAGTTTGTTCAACAAGCAAAATCGGAATATCTGTTTTCAGTATGTGGGGCATGATATAGAAAGTTTCTGCATGGATGACATCAAAGCGTTCTTTTTCAACAATAGAGCGGAGTGTTTCTTTTGCTTGGAATGAGTAATTTCGAACAATTAAAAACGGCTCAAGAGAAAAGACTGAACGAATAATATTTTTAATTTGCCATGGTTTTTCAGGGCGCTTGCATAAATACACACTTTTACAGTAGGGCTTGAGGTATGAAAGATACTTTTTTTCAGAATCATTTTTATAAAGAGATATGAGGGTAACCTCATTTTTTGCCCGCAGATACTTCAGCAAGTTCAGAGTTCTGATCTGGCCTCCTGACGCAGGCGGGTATGGGAGATAAGGGGTTAGCATGAGGATCTTCATAGTTTCAGGAGTGCGAACTGATCATTTTCAAAAAGCGTGTGTACTGTTGAATCAGTTTTCAACCGTTTTATTGACTCTTTTTGATCCGTAAGCACATATGAAAAGCCTTTGTTCCGGAGTTCTTCTAAACTGTGTGAAAGGAGGGGAAGTCCTTTTCGGTCAGACAGGTAAAGCAAGGTAGTGTCTCCCATCCGATCTGCAACAATCTTGTCGCCGGGTTTGGTAAAGGTCTGAATTATTTTTGCCATAAGATTGAGATCTTTCGGATAAGTATAGAAGTCCTTAACTTTGTAGTAATATGAAAAAAAGAATGAACCCACGCACAAGACTCCAATACCGAAAGTTAAAGCGAGGGGGTGTAAAAATACGTTTCGGTGAGAGAGAAATGTTGCTATACCGGCTCCCGCAAAGAGTGCTAGAGCAGGGAGAATAAGTGTTTGATAATATTCGTGCTGCACATTTCCACCTTGAAAAACAAAGAGATATGAAAAGGCTGAGAATAAAATTGAATGTAAAAAAAGCGCTTTTCTTTTAGAGAAAATTCCTGTAATAAAAAAAACAGTTAGGTACCCGCCGAAAATCATGGTATTTATTCGTTCAAAAAAAATCCATCGGAAAAAAGCGGGTTTTAAAAAAATATTTTTTTGCCCTTCAAAAGTATTTACCTGTGTGAAAAGCCAGTCGTTTGCCGGTATTCCTTCAGGATACTGTTGTATATACAGTCTCCAGAGTACAAAAGGAATAAACGCGATTACAAAAAAAAGGTATGGCTGTATTTTTTTTACTACTTCAAACTCGTATGCTCGGATAAATAAATAGCATAGGACAACGCCGTAGAAAATTACCGTTGGTTTTATAAGAATGCCAATCCCAAAGCAAACACTTGCCAACAAGTAAAGAAGCGGTGAGGTTGCGTTTTTTTTGATGTGTAGCGATCGGTACAATAATAATATTGAAAGAAATGTGAACGCAAGTGCAGGCGTCTCGGGAAGTACGACCCGAGAGAAAAAAACGAAACTGGGAAATACTGCATAAATCAATCCTGTGGCTACTGCTGTGACTCTATTCGCCTCTTTCAGTGCTAAGTAATACAAAATAGCGATAATAATAAGAGAGAATTGAATTGAAACAATCCTACCCCAGACCTCAATCGGGATAAAGGGGGCGATTTTATAAAACAGCGCAAACAGAGCATTGTAAAGGGGCATTTCGACGAACCTAAGTCCTTTTGGATTTTCAATTCCTGATTGAATGGCAGACAGATCATCGTACTGAGGGTGAAGCAAATCAAATCCGGTTCGAGTAAAATTGCGGGCAACCGCAGCAGTGTCGGACTGTCTCCAGGAATAGGCGTCTGACAAAGGTGAAGTTAATTTATAGGAGCGCAGAAGAACGGCAAGAATAATAATTACGCCCAGTAAAATCCAATCATGTCTTTTCATATCGTTGTGTCCAGCCGATAAAAATACCCATGACCATCCAAAACATATAGGCAACTTTTGAAGCTTCAAATACATCAATGTAACTTGCATTTCCAAGAAGACCAAATAATCCAAAAAGGAGTCCGATGATGAGATACTTTTCATTTTTTTTCACTTTTTTGGCTTGTTGTATCAGTTGTTTTACCATAAGGAAAAGGATAAAGAAGAAACTGATAGTTCCAAGGAGTCCAAACTCGCCGAGCCATCGCAAATAATCATTATCTGTTGCTTCGGTTATTGATGAAGGTCCTTTTCCGAGAATGGGATTTTTCAAAAAAGCTGAAACGGCGCGTGGCCATTCGATCTGTAATCGTGTGGAAAATGAAATATCCGGAAGAACTGCGTTAACAACCTTTAGATTATTGAATGCTTTTTCAACCAGAGCATCTTCTTCCTCTTTGGTAAGCGTTCTTCCTGCGCGTCTGGCCTCATTGACGATGTCGTCTCGAAGATTCGCTTTTGCATCAGAAACATCTTTTGGATTCAGTTTGAGGGCACCCGCGTTTACTCCGGTAGCCTGACCCGCAATTATGTTTTTATTTGGTACAAAGTCGCCGATTGGGAGTTCGTCAGGTTTTAATCTGCGCGGGACTGTGGTTTGACCGGTTGTTTTATCGATAAAAATAGGTTTTTGCTGAAAGGTTCGGGTTAGCCGTTTCGTCAGGTTGCCCGATGCTAAGGTAAGCCCTGCAGTAAGGATGATTACAAGGAAAAAGAGTTTAAATTTTCTGACAAATAGGAGGAATGGGAGTGTTGAAAGAATATAAGCGCCATACGAAATGCGTGAAGCGGTAAGAACGAGTGCAAACAGGGCGAGAGCAAAAATACCAAGATAGGAATATGATTGAAATGCTAAATAACATGCCAGTATTAATGGCATAAGAAATATTAAAAACGCTGCAAGATCGTAGTGACCTCCAAATGTTGACGATATCCGGGCGTTTGCATCAAGAATGAGAAGATAACCTTTCGCATATTCGGGATTCATTGTTTGGACTGCAGGCCAACCCAGATATTTTTGTCCCAGACCGTATAAACAGACGAGTGCGACAACACTCATAAGTGCTTTTAAATAAAAAAAGAAGTCCTTTTTGTTTTGTATGGATGAAGCAAAAAAGAAAAAATTAATCATATACTCAACTCTTCTAATACTGTGGAGGAGTCCAAGATGCTTAAATACAATGGATTTTTGTATAAAAAACCCCCAGAGAAATGAAATAAACACCGCAGACCAGAAGATGATAAAAGGGACCAGAAATTTTTTTTGAAGTACAATTTTTTTACGGTACACTTGAACAGCAAATGCGAGAGTAATGAGTCCGACATACAGATCTTCAAGTCTGAGTGCAATGTATGTGTAGTTAATCATCCGAAGAGGCAGTTTTGGAAATAGCGGAATAAAAAAAATATATCCGACAAGAAGTATTTTAATGAGGTGATTATCCAACCAGTTTAAGAGCTTTTTCATATGTTTTGATCAAATAAGAATTTTGAGTAATCTTTCCGATTCCGTACGCTATATGTGCTTTTAATTGTAGCATATATTTGAGCAAATATAGCTCTCGTGTGCTGTGATGCTTTTGGTAGAAATAGAGAAAACCTCGGTATACTTGAAGTATGGGTTCGGTTCTCCCTTTGCTTGAACCGCTTCCGAAATGAACAACCATTGCATCGGGAGTAAAAAAGGTATTCATGCCCAATTTGTGTGCTCGGTAGAGAAGATCAACTTCATCCATGTACATAAAAATAGATTCGTCAAACCCGTGGAGTTTGTCAAAAAAACTTTTTTTTGTTAGTATGCAAGCACCTGAAATCCAGTCGCTTCTTGTAAACTGGTCTGGCGAGCTACGACTCAGTCCCCAGTAGTCTCCTTTCAGAAAAAGAGCCGAAAATACAACAAACAGAGAATAAAACGGTGCAGCTGAAGGTTGAGGTGATAAGTCAGAATTGAGCAGTTTTGGACCGAGAAAATGGATGTCCGGTCTACTTTTATATATTTTTAGGAGTTTTTCTATGGCATCTTCGCGGATTATTGTATCAGAATTAAGCAGAAGAAGATATTCGCCCGATGACTCGTTTACTCCTTGATTATTTGCTTTTGCAAAGCCTAGATTTGATGTGTTTTGGATAAGCGAAATAGCAGGAAACTCTTTTTTCAGGAGAGTTCCTGATTGGTCCGGTGAGGCATTATCGATTACAATTATTTCGTAGGCAAGAGCAGAATGAGAGAGCGATCGGTAAATTGAAGAAATGCAGTTTCGAGTAGTTTCAAATGTGTTGTATGAAAGAATAACAATAGATAACTCGACTGATTTAGCAGGCATATATTGTATAATTATACAGCATTGAGAGGCTGGATAGCTCAGCGGTAGAGCACACGTTTCACCTGCCCTCCGCTTGCCATAAGCTAGGATAGCTCAGCGGTAGAGCAATCGTTTCATAAGCGATAGGTCGTGGGTCCGAATCCCACTCCTAGCACATGCTGGCAAGCTTTGGCAGGCGGGTAAGCGTTAGGTCGAGAGTTCGATTCTCTCTCCAGCCACCTGTGCCTCCGTAAGCAGAGCGTGTAAAATTCTCTTTCGCCCGTGTTGGAGGAATTTTTTAGTTCGTACATGATAAAAAAACAAGACAATCAGCTTCGGCTTCTTGAAGTAGAGCCCAAAAAGAAGATACAATGGCTTTCTCACACTGCAATTGAAGGAGTCAATCGCTGTAGGCGGTGCTTTTGGCTTGCATATAAACAAAAAATCAGGCAACCGGAAGGCATCCAGTCGCGTCTTGCTTCTCGTTTCGACGTTGTTTTAAAGCATTATTTTAACGAATATCGTGAATCGGAAAAACTTCCACCGCTTATCGAAGGTAAATTGAATGGACTGTTACAGAATCCTTTTAAGGAAGCTTATTTTCATCGCATAAATGAACAATACGGATTTTATGGAAAACTTGATGAATGCATTATCGATCATGGCAGTTATATTCCTGTTGACTTTAAGACGTCAAGTAGTGATCCACGGGATAAAGAAATTTTGGAAGCATATCGGAATCAAATAGACGAATACCTTTTTCTTTTGAGTGAGAATAAACTACCTATTGCCGGTTACGGATATCTTATTTTTTTCTATCCGGATTTAAGCGGTAATGTTCATAATGGATTTCCGATGGTATGTAACATAGTGAAGGTTGAGGGGCGTCCCGAATTGGTTCTTACACGGATTGAAAAAGCAATCTCTATTCTTGAGGGTCCGATTCCTGAATCTGCCACAGACTGTTCTTTTTGTGCATGGTATCACAAAGTGAAGGAATATTATGGATAATACTTTTATTACGGAGAGAAGAAAAAAACGCTTTGCGGATGTTCTTGCGCTCCGCAACCAGGATGTTATTGTACTTGAAAACATACACGATCCTCATAATGCATTGGCAGCAATGCGTAACTGTGATGCGTTTGGTATTCAGACAGCCCACTTTATTTTTGAGACTGAGACAATGTTCGACCCGAAAAAACTTGGGAACGCAACCTCTTCATCAGCCAATAAATGGGTTGACACGGTTTGTTGGAGTAGATCGGAAGAATGTTTGCTGAGTCTTAAGTCAGACGGATTCAAACTTGTTGCGACGGTTATTGATCCGAATGCAAAAAAACTTCCCGAATTCAATATTCCAGAAGAAAAAGTTGCAGTCATTTTCGGAAATGAAGGATATGGAGTGAGCGAAACCGTTAAAAAATCCGCGGATACGTTAGTTTATATTCCTATGCGCGGTTTTGTTGACAGTGTTAATTTATCTGTATCGGTCGGAATCATGCTGTATGAACTTTCAGTTGCGCGGGATAAGAATAAAACAATGAGACTGCTGTCTTCGGATCAGCGAAATATTAAAGACAGATGGGTTAAGAATGAAATGCGCAAAAAATACCGGTATAATAAAACTGAAATTTAAAGATTATTAATTAGTATTTATTCAATATGAAAGATCTTACAAAAGAAGAACTTATGAACAGTTCTGAAATTACAGTACAGGACTATTCGAAACAGGCAGTTATTAACGGAGTGCAGATAGTTGAGTCAAAACGGTTTTCCGGCCAGGACGGAACATTCGAAGACTTGTTCCGGCTTAATGAGAAAGGATTCCTTGAGTTGTTTCCTGAAGTGCAGGTGCGTCAGATCAATCGATCAAAGCTATTGCCCGGTTCAGTAAAAGCATGGCATTTGCATCTGAAACAGGAAGATGTGTGGTTTATACCGCCGGAAGATCATATGATTTTGGGTTTATGGGATGTCCGGACTGCCTCTTCGACAAAAGATGTTTCAATGAAAATAGTCATGGGAAACGGTGTATCAAAAATAGTGCTCGTGCCCCGCGGTGTTGCACACGGTGTTGTAAATGTTTCACGTAGGAGCGGTACAATTTTTTATCTGGTTAATAGTCAATACAATCTCCAGGATCCTGATGAACTCCGCTTCCCCTGGGACAAAAAAGGCAGGGAATTTTGGGAAGTGGAAAAGGGGTAATGTTAGAATACCGATAAGAGTATTTGGTAGAGTTGTAACAAAGACGGTATTTCAACATACTCATTTATTCCGTGTGCATTATTTCCGAGCGCTCCAATAGTACAGCAGGTACAATTGAAGTTTTCTGCTAGCATTGCTATATCAACATAACCCGATGTGCTAACAGCATCAAAAAAAACGTTGGGGTGAATTTTTTTTAATTCTTTTTCAAGATATGATAATTTTTTTGTATCAGACTTCCATGCGGTTAGATTATGTCTTACTTTTGAAATAGTAATAGTAACTTCGTATTTTTGAGCAAGTCTCTTTAATTTCTTTTTTACCCATAATAAGTTAACTGTTGTATTTGTTCGAAACTCGAGGGTAGATTCGAGATAGTCCGGTAAGTTATTTCCATTTTTTCCAAGAACGATTTGTTTTTTACTCTGTTCTTTTAACAGGCCACCGCGTACATAAGCAATATTAAGTGTGGGCTTTCCAAAAATTTCCTCAAAGTTATTTTGGATTGACTCAATTAGATCTTTAACAATGTTTATAAATGCGGTAATTGCGCTTACACCATTTTTTGGATTTGCTGAATGTCCTGTTCTTCCGAAAACTTGAATGTCCAATTCAATCAAACCTCTGCAATAATTTCTTATCTGTAATGATGAACCGTCCGTAGAAATAACGTTTTTGATTGCTAATGTATCTTTATATTTGTGAATAAATGTTTTCATACCCAGAAAGTCATATTCTTCATCGCAGTAAAACAAAAACATAATTTTTTCTTTAACGACTTTTTCCGCAAGCTTCATTAAAACCGCAACATTTCCTTTTGTATCATATGCGCCGAGACCGTATATTTTTTGATTTTCAACAATGCCTTCAAACTGATCTTTGTTCCAGCCTTTTTTTGGTTCCACCGTATCAATGTGGTTGACAAACAACGTATCGACCACTAATTTATTTTTTTGTACACAGGAGGGTGAATAAGCGATAATATTGTTCCTTGTTTTGGTAACGCATTGTTTTATAACAATAAGCGTTGTATGTTTATTCAGGTATTCAAAAATAAAATCGCCAATTTTTCTCTCATTGCAGTTTGCACTCACATAACTGGGAATTGAGATAAGATGTTTGGTTAGTTGTGTAATATTCATAGGGAATTACATTTTTAATGCGAATTCGAAATATCTTCTCGCCCCGGTTGTTGGTACCGTATACGTGTCCCCGTCAGGAACAAACATGAAGGATCTCAGACCTCTTTCCGGCTTTTCATACTGGGTTTTCTTTTTTTCAAGCCAGGGGAGGTTAACCGATCTTGTACAGATAGCCTGTGCTCCCATTTCGAGAGCGATATCGATACGTTTATCACTCATCATTGCACCTACTCCACGATTTTGGTCACTCGGAAGTACACACGCCTCATTTTCATAAAAAACGATGTCGTCTGGGGACTGACCGGGTGTTTTTCCAGTTATGGAGTTGAGAATTTGGCGGTTCCCTTTGTATTTTTTTTCTACAAGTTCTCTGAGTGTACAAAACCCTCCGGTTACAAAACCAACAACTCCTTCATCAGGTCTTTCTGCAAGAATTAAAGTTCCGGGCAAAAACTCACAAAGCATCTCTTTGAAGTATGTTTGAGTGAGCCATTCGGTTGGATATGCTTCTGGCAGGTTTGTTGTGTTGCAGTTTTCAGTTCGGCAGTTCCGGTCCGGTGAAAATTGTCCACAGTTCGGACATGCGCAAACTTCATACCATGGAGGACCCGCAAATGCCTCTTGATAGACTTTTGCCATCTGTTCTTGCTTTAATTTTGACAATGACATAAATGAAGCGACTGCTTGTTCATTGCCTTGATACCTAAGAACGGTAAACCGAACATTTTGTAATTTTTCTCGTTTTTCCATACATAAAAAATGAATTTATAAAGAGCGGAGTTTTTAAAAACCCCGCAAAAAAAGCGGGGTATATTAGACAAAAAAAAGCAGCCCCGCTAGGTATGCGGGTGATGATGTCCTTCTTCTTTAACGCTACGGAAGACTGAGAAAAAAATTCCAAAAGCAATTATAGTCATATTAGTATATTAACATGTTAATATACATTTGTCAAGAGAATATTAATTTGGTAACATAGTTGTATGAAAAACAATTTTAAACAAACTGAAAAATACAGTCCTGCTACGGAAAAGGAAAAGTTATTAGTAAAAGCCGTCAACTCTTTAAAAGATGAAAAAGAAACCGCCTGTTTTTTGCGGGATTTGTTAACAATTCCTGAGATTGAAGAGTTTGCCAATCGGATAGAAATTGTAAGACTTCTTTATAAAGGAAATTCCTATGCAAAGATTGCAAAGCAAACCGGAGTATCTACAACAACTGTCACTCGTGTTGCTCACTGGCTGTATCGAGGCACTGGCGGGTATAAGACTGTTGTAGAAAGAGTGTTTGGGGATAGGGCGTAGGGATAAGTTTGCATTAACTAAAATATTCTTTTACAATGGAATAATATGCAGAATACAAAAAAGATCACCTTAACTTTGTCAGGTATTATTCTTGGAGGCGCAATCTTTGTAGTCCTGTTGACAGTTTTTAAAAATAATTTCAATGGAGTTATTCCGCTTGTACAAAACAAGAACGGACTATTTAAAAATAAAACTGAATTTTCCGGTCTTAAAAAGTTTTTGAGCGCTGAAGAATTTAAAACTTATTTAAATGAACGCTCTTTCCGATCGGACTATTCTTCTGGAATCAACACACTGACCAACCCATCACTACGGTTTGAAGATACCATGGGAAAAATCACAGCACCGCTTTCAGGTGGGGGTGATTCTGAAAATATGGCACAAATTCCTGAACGTGTTTCAGGAACAAATGTACAAGTGTTTGGAGTAGATGAGCCGGATATCCTAAAAACCGACGGAAGTTATTTGTTTTATGCAAGCGATCTTCGTGCAATCCGAACCGGAGGAAGAAAACCACTTCCATTACTTGAAGTAAATCCCAACGTGAATCAGTCTGAATCAGAACCAAAACTAGGAATAATGGAAAGGCCTGAATACCTCGCTGAAACACTGACGGTTCAGGCGTTTCCTCCAGATACCTTAAAAACAGTAAGTTCTATTCGTATGAGGGGTGACTTGCTTTTATACAAAAACATGCTTGCGGTATTTGATCAGTCTGAGTGGAATAAAAGAGGTATATATGGAATTGATGTTTCAGACAAACAGAACCCCGTAGAGAAGTGGCATGTGCGCTTTGAAGAAAATACAAATCAGGTACAGGCACGTCTATTGCACGGGTTTTTATATTTGGTTACTTCTACGTACACAAATATTGAAAAACCCTGTCCGATTATTCCGTTTATCGACTCTAAATTTTCTGTTCCATGTAGCGGTATTTATTATCCCGACGTTCAAACAGCTGTTGATACAGTATATACAGTGTCAAAAATCAATATGGAAACAGGTAAAGTTGAAGGATCGCTTTCTGTTTTAGGTTCTTCGAGTGACTCAACCGTATACATGTCGTCCAACGCTTTGTACGTAGGCTACTACTACCAGACTGATCAGACTGTGCTTTTTGCCCAGTTTATTGCTGAAAATACCGATATGTTTTCGCGAGAATTTCGGCAAAAAGTAGAAAAACTATTGTCGTATGACATCAGTCAGCCCGCAAAACAGATGGAGTTAGGAAGCATTATTTCGAAATTGTATATGGGAATGGGAAATGATGAACGGAAGGTTTTTGAAAACAATATGGAAAACCGGATGAAAAAATTCAGCGCCATGCATCAGAGGGAGTTTGAAAAAACTGGAATTGTAAAAATAAACGTAAAAGGACTTTCTGTTTCTGCAAACGGAGAAGTGCCCGGGAGACTGCTCAATCAATTTGCTATGGATGAGTACCAGGGTAATTTGAGGGTTGCTTCAACAATTGAAGGCAGCGGCTTACTTTGGCGTTTTGGGAGTAGTTCAGTGCAGGTGAGCGATGTGACTGTTTTAAGCAAGGATTTAAACACTCTCGGCTCAGTCCAAAATCTGGGAAAAACAGAGAGGATATTTGGAGTGCGATTTATTGCAGAACGGGGATATGTGGTGACTTTCCGCCAGACAGATCCCTTGTATGTTGTGGATTTATCGAACTCTCGAAGCCCAAAAATTGCCGGAGAGCTGAAAATACCCGGCTATTCATCATACCTTCATCCTCTGGACAACAATCTGCTTTTAGGTGTTGGAATGGAAGACAATAAAGTAAAGGTTTCGCTCTTTGATGTTTCAAACTCTTCCAGTCCAGCTGAGGTTGATAAATTTAATCTTACAGATTATTGGTCTGAGGCTGTGAACAACCATCATGCATTTTTAGCTGATGAAAAACATTCGGTATTTTTTATGCCGGGTTCACAAGATGGATATATATTCAGTTATGCGGATCGGAAATTGACCATGGTAAAAGCGGTAACGGGAGTTCAGGCAAAGCGAGCACTGTTTATTAATGACTACCTTTATGTTGTTGGTGATTCACGAATAACGGTTTTTGACGAGTTGAACTGGCAGAAGAAAGCAGAGTTAGACCTTTAGATTGTTTTTCGTAAAGCAAAAGAATCGGGAATATCAAGAATAATCCATACATAAAATCTTCAATAGGAATCGTCCCTATTTTAATATTGCTTATATACATCTCGTTATATAAAACTATCGGGCGTGCAGTTAAATAGTAGTTAAAAATACCGGTAAGCGCACATACAATTACAAGCATAATAATACTTTTTAAAGTGGGGAAAAACGATTTTCGATAGAATAATAGTATACCTGCTCCAATACAAACTGATGCTGTGTACCATTTACCCAAAACTATTGCCCAAAAAAGCAAAAAAAGGGTCAATATTATTCCTAATTTTGTGAAAATAGGAGGGAAAGAAACCGGAAACTTCAACTTGAAAGGAATATTTACCCACAGGGTTAAGCAGGCATAGGGTACGGTAAAAAAAAAGAGAATTTCCTCAAAAGGGAGTTTACCGAAAGTAATACCTAAGGTATATTGGTTGTTAAAGTACCAAAAAAAATCAGTCACATAGTAGTCCCAGACAATAAAAAAAAACGCAACCGGCAATATTGCAGTAAATGCTTTTTTTGAAGGAGGAAATTTCATAGATGAAAAGAATATTTTCCCTGCAAGGGGTCCAGCGAGAACAATAAGATTAAATATTAGATATTCTCCCCTCATTATTTGGAGCGAGTTGAAATAAAGTCAAGTAATGCAATCAACATTTTTTTGTTTACTTCAGTAATGGGTAAGTGTGAAATGATTTTTTTACTGCGAAGCCGATGGACGGATTTTATCTTTGCAAGGTCCTCAGTAACGCCATATTTTAAACAAAGATTCTTGAGTTCTTTGGGCATTGTTAGGTTAAAGTGGGGATTCCCAAAGATCTCAAGCAGCTTTTTTTTATCATTTTGTGATGCTTTTTTAAAGAGAAAATATCGAAGGAGCGTTTTTTTGTTTTGTGTAATATCTGACCCGACCGATTTACCCGTTTTTTTGTTATCTTCAAAAAGATTGAGCTCATCGTCATGTATCTGAAAAAGGAGACCCATTTCTTCGCCAAGTTGTTCTAAACTTTGAATAGTTTTTTTGGACTGTTTTGTTATTATTGCACCAGACATGAGCGGAAGAGAAAAAGTATATCGTGCTGTTTTATACCGATAGATGTTTTCTATTTCGGCGATTGACAATTCAATATTTTTGTAACCGCCGGACACATCCTCCATTTGGGCAAATCCGACTTTGACAAGTTCAATGGAAAGTAAATGAATTAATGAAAAACGGGTATCCACGGGAAAACAATTCAAATTGAGAAGATTCAACCCAAGAAATAAGACAATGTCGCCGACACAGATTCCCATAGATTTGGCGTATTCTGTTCCGTTTTTAACCTGTTGATTCTCTAGATACTGTGCGAAAATGGTTTTCTCTCCTCTTCTTAAATAATCGTTGTCCATAATGTCGTCATGGATAAGAAAGAATGACTGAAAAAGCTCGATAGCTGACGCAATGTTGTAGACATCGTAGTCCGGTTTTTTGCCGAACATTTCTGCGGTTAACATAACTAGACCGCCGCGGATCATTTTTCCGCCCATGATAAACGGATAGACCTGTGAATAAACTTGGGTGTGATAGGAGGAAATATGGGAGGTCTGTCTTTTCGCTGTATCAAGAAACTCCTTTAGGGCGATGACTATATGTTTCTTATGATTTTCAAAGTAGTTCTGGATCGAAAGTTCATTTTGATAGATAGGCATATTTGAAAGCATACCATAGGATAACGGGTAGTGGAGGTTTTATTTTTTTCACCTGAATCGCCTCGGGGTTTTGTACCATTTTTCGCGCAGTCCACGCATACAAAGAAAAGGCTGTATGTATTGCGCTTCGACACGATAGGGGAATGTGATGAAATCCCAGTTTTGCTTTAGATAAGATTTTGATAGCCTCATTGGCTTCAAAGCGTATGAGAGCATTTTTTTGTTTATTGTTTGCATTACTGAAAAGACTTACTGAAGAAAGACCGTATTGCTTTAGATGTTCTTTTGGAATATAAATTCTTCCCAGCTTTCTGTCTTCATAAATGTCTCGGATGATGTTTACGAGTTGCATTCCTTTTCCGAGGAGTCTTGCTGGACGGAGTCCTTGAACTGAGGACTGCATAACGGACGCCATCATCATGCCTACTACCTCTGCAGATCCGTAGATAAATGTATCAAGAGACTTTTTGGTATGTTCTTTTATGCTTAGGTCGCTTTCCATGGATTCGAAATATGCAACGACCCACTTCCGTTTAAAGCCATAGCCTTTATAAAGTTTGAAAAATGCATTAATAAGCGGATTTTGAGAATTCCTATTCAATCGCAATGTTCTGATAGTTTCATTTTTAAATGCGAAAAATTCCTTTCTTTTTGGAGGTTTATGGTCGACCATATTATCTCCTGCACGAAGGAAGGCATACAGTTTAAAAACATCAGACTGAATTGATTTTGGAAACAGAAGCGATGCATAGTAAAATGTTTTACTTGCTTTTTTGGTGATGTATGAAAAGTTTGGTTCAGACATACCGTTTGATAAGATTTCTTGCAATTTGCGAAGATATGAGCCCGGTAGGCATTCCGACACCAGGATTAGTGTATTGCCCGGTATAAAACAGGTTTCCGAGCTTCTTACTTCTGTTTCGCGGGCGGAAAAATGCAGACTGAGAAAACGTATGCGCAATTCCAAACGCTGCTCCTTTATATGCGTTATAGTCTTTGATGAAGTTTTCATGCGAGAATATTTTTTTTACTATTACTCTTCCCGTAAGGTTGTTCCCGGTAATCTTTTCAAAGTGCTGAATAATTTTTTCAGCGAATGGTTTTCTTATTGGGTCAGCGTCTTTGAGGTCTGCAGCAACCGGAACAAGGATAAATACTGAGTGTGAGTTTTTTGGGGCAAGCGATGGGTCGGTTAGAGAGGGTATATGCACATAGTAGGACGGTTTTTTTGGCCAGGTTTTTTTTGTATACACCGTTTTGAAGTGGTTTTCCCAGGAGCTGTCGAAATACAGGTTATGATGTTCCACGTTTTTTAAATTTCCGGTTACCCCTAAATAAATGCAAAAAGCAGAAGGAGACATAGTTCTGGAATCCCAGTAAGAGCTGGGGTAGGTTTGGTATTGTGCTGGAAGGAGGGATGTTTCAGTAAATCGGTAATCCGCACTGTTTAATACTGCGTTGACCGGGATAACGTTTTTTCCTGAATGTACCTGTGTAATAAGATTTTTCGAAATGGTAAATTTGGTTACCGGAGTGTTTGTAAGTAAGGTGACGTTGTTTGTTTTACACAAAGACTCTAAGGCACGAATAAACGAAAAAATACCTCCCATAGGGTACCAAATTCCAAGATTGTAGTCGGTATGGGTGATGAGTGAGTAGAAAGCGGGTGTATTATAGGGAGATCCGCCTAAAAAAACCGTCGTGAACTCAATAATCTTCTGTATTTTCGGACTATGAAAGTATTTGGCAACATTTTGATGAAATGTACGGAACATATTGAATCCAAGAATACGTCCGAGTGTCCGGGGATTCAAAAGCTGTAGGAGGTTTTCATAATCATAGTAGACCATTTCACCCATTGCAGCATTGTAAATCCAACGAGCTTTTTTCAAATATGCTTTGAGACGATATCCGGCGCCCGGTTCAAGCTTCTCAAAAAGCTGAAGAATTCTCTTATTGTCACGGAAAATAGTATAAGATGATGCATCGTCAAAAAAAACTTTATAGTGTGCGTCAAGTCTTTTCAGTTCGTAAAAATCCCCGGGTTTTTTGCCGAAGAGAGAAAAAAAATGATCAAATACTTCCGGCATCATGTACCATGAAGGGCCCATGTCAAAGGAAAACCCTTTTTCGTTATACTGTCGACCTCTTCCACCGATAGTGCTGTTTTTTTCCAAAACAGTTACATCATAACCGTCCTTGCCGAGCAATGCTGCTGCTGCGAGGCCGGTAATACCTGCGCCGATAACAACAATTTTTTTGTTTTTTTGCATACTTATATAAACGTATTATATGTTATTTTTCGCTTCTCCAATCAGGAATATAATATTTTCTTTTTTTTAAATTTTCCGGCATATACTGTTGTTGAATTATATTTCCTGATTTTTTTTCAAGCCAGGGATATCTGACGTGTCCTTTTCCATAACCGAATTGCTTCATAACTTTATTGGATGGATTTCTTAAGTGAAGAGGTATGGGGTCAAGATTTTCTTCATCGATATCCGACAGTGCTTCTTGAAGAGCGATCGTTGACGCAATTGATTTTTTTGCAGTTGCGAGAAAGGTTGCAGTCTGAGCAAGGATAAGTCCCGCTTCTGGCATCCCAATCATGTGGACAGCTTGCATGCATGAGGTGGCAACAACAAGTGCGGTCGGTTGCGCATTGCCGATATCCTCACTCGCGAAAATGACCATTCTTCGTGCGATGAATAATGGGTCCTCTCCCGCCTTGATCATGCGCGCTAAATAGTGAAGTGTTGCATCAGGTTGGTTGCCCCGCATTGATTTTATAAATGCTGAAATCGTGTCATAGTGCCAATCGCCTTTTTTATCGTAATAAATTGCCTTTCTTTGTATTGCTTCTTCAGCAACTTTAAGGGTTATATTTTTTGCGATTGAAGCGGAAAGTTCAACCGCATTAATGACGGTTCGTCCGTCTCCATTACTGCTTTTTACCAAGTGCAACACTGCTTCCGAAGTCCACTTATGTTTTGGGTACAACCGTATCGCACGTTCAACAATTTTTTTAATATCTTCATCTGAAAGAGCGTTCAAGACGTATACTTGGCTTCGGGAAATCAGAGGGGCATTTACTTCAAATCCTGGATTTTCCGTTGTTGCTCCGATGAGAATGATCGTTCCGTTCTCAACATGGGGGAGAAAGGCATCCTGCTGACCTTTGTTAAACCGGTGGATTTCGTCGACAAATAAAACTGTTTGCTTTTTGAATAATGTCTTTTCTTTCGCCTGCTTTACAATTTCACGGATATCGGCGACTCCTCCCGTAACTGCGGAAAATGAAACAAACTCTGCGTCTACATAGTGGGCAATGAGCCGTGCTATGGTTGTTTTGCCACACCCAGGAGGGCCCCATAAAATCATTGAGGTAATTTTCCCCGATTCAAGCATTTTCCGGATAGGTTTTCCTTTGCCGACAAGATGTTGCTGTCCGACAACTTCATCGATTGTTTTAGGCCGAAGCTGTTCTGCAAGGGGAATCATAAAAATTTCAAATCTCAAATACCAAACTTCACATTATAAATACAACTGTATACTCTGCTACGATGTTATAGTATGCGGAGATAAAAGTCAAGAACGATTGTTCACCTATTTATTATAAACCCATTTTCTGCTTGACTTCTTGAAGAGTGACGGACGCTATTGCGCGTGCTTTTTCTGCACCCTCTTTTAATACAGTATCAACATATGCCGGATCCGAAAGAAGGGTTTTCCGTTTTTGCTGTAAAGGAATAAATTCTTTATAAATTGCATCAGCCACTTCGTCTTTAATCGTGACAAATTTAAGAGTTCCGTTTTCAAATTCTTTTTTAAAAAAATCAACTTTTTCAGGAATAAAGAGTTGAGCAAAAATAAAAAGTGTTTTTATCCCCGCGTTCATTTCTCCACCAGAGGTTGTAGCAGTTGGAATAAGTCTGACTTTTTTCCGTATTTCGTCCAGAGAATCAGTAAGATTAATATAACTTCCCTCCACTGACTTGCTCATTTTTCCCTCTCCCTTGAGTGAAGGAATATATTCGCCAGGGGTTGCAAACCTGACCGGTTCAGGGAACTCAGTTCCGTATTGCTGGTTCATTTTTCGCGCAATTTCCCGCGCGACTTCAAGGTGCGGTTCCTGATCGATTCCAACAGGTACAAGACTTGCATGGTAAACCAGAATATCTGCTGCCATAAGAATGGGATAGTTGAGCAATGCCATAGTTGTATGTTGAGGATATTGTTTTACTTTATCTTTAAATGTTGGCAGATGCTGCATTCGGGCAATTGATACTGCTGAAGAAAAATAAAAAGCGAGCTCTGTATGTTCGGGAACATCCGACTGATAAATAAGAATGCTTTTTTTTGGATCGAGACCGGCGGAAAGGTAATCGAGGATAATTTCCCGTTTATTATTCTGGAGCTCTCTGGGGTTATATGGCGTTGTGATGGTGTGGACATCAACAACACAGTAAATGGTTTCATAGAGTCCGCTCTCCTGGAGCTCAAACATACCTTTTACCGCTCCCAAATAATTGCCAAGATGCAACCGGCCTGTTGCTCTGATTCCTGAAAACACGCGTTTCATATTAAGTAATTATATCAATTCATAATGGTATATTTTTACAATGATTTTCGAATACGTTTTCAACATCCTTGTCCCCTCTTCCTGAAAGATTAATGACGATAATATCTTGTTTTGGCTGTTTTTTTGCGTACTTAATTCCATATGCAACTGCGTGTGCGGACTCAAGCGCAGGAATAATTCCCTCAGTACGTGATAAAAGGATGAACGATTTTATTGCTTCGTGGTCTGTTATAGCGGAATGTGAAATCCGGCGAATATGTTTTAGATAAGCTAATTCTGGTCCAACACCCGGGTAGTCTAGTCCGGACGCAGCGCTGTATGATTGACTAATGCGCCCATTTTTACTCTGGAGAACTAAGGTATTGAACCCGTGGATTACACCCGTTTTTCCTTTTTGAAG
This sequence comes from uncultured Gammaproteobacteria bacterium, assembly GCA_964530235.1. Classification (GTDB taxonomy): domain Bacteria; phylum Patescibacteriota; class Microgenomatia; order UBA1406; family GWC2-37-13; genus UM-FILTER-33-9. The sequence goes on along the minus strand of CAZGYB010000006.1, from coordinate 2,843 downwards.
AGTTAACCCATGTTTGTGTGAACCGGCTCCCTTACCGGCAGGTTCAACTGCAATAAGATTCACTTTTTCATCGGAAATAAATTCGTAGAATGCCCCTATTGCGTTACTTCCGCCTCCAACGCAGGCGATAACAGCGTTTGGGAGTTTATTTTCTTTAACCATGATTTGTTCTCGTATTTCTTTACCGATGATTTTTTGAAAGTCACGGACCATTACCGGATATGGATGGGGACCGACTGCAGACCCAAGTAAATAATAAGACTGTGTATCTTTCATATACGACTCAAGCGCAGAGTCAACAGCATCCTTTAATGTACCTTGTCCTTTTGTTACTGGAATAACACGAGACCCGAGTACTTTCATGCGATATACATTTTGTTTTTGTGCTTTCATATCACGTACACCCATATGGATATCGCATTTCATTCCAAAGTATGCAGCTACAGTTGCCGTCGCGGTTCCATGTTGTCCAGCACCTGTTTCAGCGATAAGCTTTGTTTTTCCTAGCTTTTTTGCAAGCAAAGCCTGGCCAATACAGTTATTTATTTTGTGGGCGCCTGTATGGTTTAGGTCTTCTCGCTTTAGATAAATTTTTGCACCTGCTATTTTTTTAGTTAGGTTTTTGGCAAAGTAAAGACTGCTTGGTCTGCCGACAAATTCATTGTAAAAATATGATAATTCAGAGGTAAATGACGCATCGTTTTTTATCTTATTATAAAGATCGGTAAGTCTGAGAAGTGACTTTTTTAATTCGTCAGGCACAAACGAACCCCCGAATGATCCGAAAAACCCTTTTTGGTTTGGTTGATTATAGTTAAACATACAACAAATAAAATAAATGTTAATGAGGTTAAAATAAGGAGAGCTTCACCAGCAGAATAAATCTTTGAACCGTCCCATTTTTATTTCTCGCGACCCACGAGTTACTGTTCCTATTCCAACACCAAGTTTTTTAGCAATTACATGTTGGGGAACTTTTCGCTTAAGTAGTTTTATGATTTGGAGACGGGTGGAGATTTCCAGTAATTCTTGAGGGGTAAAAATACCCATAAAAAAGTCTCGCAAATCCTTTTGTGATTTATAAGATAGAGTTGTGGATACGAGTTCTTTAACAAACTTGTTTTTCATTAAATACTAGTATACTAGTATAATATTATTTTGTCAAGGGATTTATTATTGAAGGACAAAACCGGTTTGGTTGGGTGGAAAGAACCGGTAAATTGCTTTTCCAACTACCGAGGATATATGAACGGGTCCGAACATACGAGAGTCTGAAGAACGCGGTCTGTTATCGCCCAGAACAAAAAAGTAATCCTGGGGTACCAGGTACGTTTCGTTATCATGGAGAAAACCATTTTCCCAAGTGTTTGTTGATTCGTGAGAAATGTAGGGTTCGTTGAGAATTGAATCATTGACATAGACTGAGCCTGACTGAATCTTAATTGACTCGCCGGGTAATGCAATGACACGTTTAACAAACCAGATGTCAGAATTAGATGGAGACTGTAAAACAATAACATCTCCTCGTTTTACAGGTTCGATTTTATACGAAATCTTACTAATTATGATCCGGTCGTTGTTGTGTAGATTGGGTTCCATTGACGATCCTTGAACGCTTGTTGGAAATGCTATAAAAAGAAATATGACTATAAACATAGATCCGGCAAATACCATCGTTTCAAGTATTTCGTATGTAAAACGGAACAGAGCTAAAAAAAATCTCATATTAAACTGTTGCTACAATCGAATAATAGTATATGGGTCTTTATCATGATTGCAGTCGACACAGTACGTTGAAAACATATCTTTCAGCATTGTTTTTTCCTTGTTTTCAACATTGGTATCGTTGGGACCGGCAATTTTATCCGTATCTTTGTTTATCGGCACCGATTGTTTCACTGAACCTCCGCCTTTCGGCTCTGTTCCTTTGATAAAAAACTCAAAACGGGCAGGACAACTTTCAGCTCCCCCTCCATCCTTTGTCATTTCAGCTCCTGAATCATTGCAGATTTGTTTGCCGATCACCGTTTCGGGTTTCACCGGCCAGAGATCGGCCTGATTCTTGAGAACATATGTCATTACCCGATTCCATATTGGCGCAGCTCCGGTTACGCCTGAAGAGAGATAGGGATTCATGGGTGAATTGTCGTTGTTGCCCACCCAGACAGCAACAAGAAAGTTGGGGGTGTATCCGATTGTCCAGTTGTCTTTTTTATCGTCGGTAGTTCCGGTCTTAACTGAAACTGCATGTCCGGGAATATTGAGAAACGACGAACTGCCAAATGCATTGCTTCGTGCGTTATTGTCAAGAAGAATATGTGAGATTATATAAGCGGTTTCCTGGCTAATTGCACGTTTACTTCGAATGGAAAGCAAAGATGGTGCGCTTAGCGGTTTTTTAACATCTGCCACAAAGTTTGGGTCTTTGTACTGAAATGTTTCTTTCCCGAATCGGTCTTTTACTTTTAACAAATGTACAAGTTTTTTGGGTTTCCCTCCATTTGCAAATGCGGAGAATGCTTGTGTCATTTCGGTCATCCGTACTTCCCCTCCACCGAGCGTAAGAGAAAGACCATATCGTGAGGTATCTTTGAAACTGGTTATGGTAAATGCGGATGCTGATGCAATAAAATTTGATACTCCGTTGTAAGCGATCATTTTAACCGCAGGAATATTATAAGAGTTTCCCAGTGCAAATCGCAGTTGGGTTGGACCGTGAAATTGACCGTCGTAATTGACAGGACAGTATGAACTCGGTTGTCCCGCTGCAGTGAAACAGGTTGGAATGTCCAAAAACATCGTACCTGCGGTTACAATTTTTCGGTCAATTCCAATGGCGTAGT
>CAZGYB010000005.1:0-134320 GCA_964530235.1 uncultured Gammaproteobacteria bacterium | reverse complement strand
CGGTGAATACGTTCTTGCCTCTTGCACACACCGCCCGTCAAGCCAACAAAGTCGGAGTTATTTGAACCTCGACGTTCGTCGGGGGAGAATAGTTTCGGCGATGGGGGTTAAGTCGTAACAAGGTATCCGTTCTGGAAGGAGCGGATGGATCACCTCCTTTCTTTTAATTTTTGTTTTTTCAATTAAACAATTGAAACAAGCAATAATTAAATTCTCCAATGCTTTAGCAAAGGGGGATTCCGTTCACGTAAACGGAAAACATTTTCCTAGCCCGTTTAATGAATAAAAAAACTCGCTTAAATCTTCAGTTTTTTCAGGAAATTCTTGAAGTCTCCATTCAGCTCTGTATGCTGTAACGCAAATTCAACCACTGTCTTTAAGTATTCAAATTTGTTTCCGGTATCATAATACTTTCCATTTTCAATAACAGTCGCATAAACCGGTACCCCTTCTTTTTTAAGCAGATTAATTGCGTCAACAAGCCAGATCTCCCCGCCTTTTCCCGGTGGGATCCGTTTTAATGCACTAAAGATCTCAGGGGGAAGAATATAAGCGCCGTGTGTTGCGATATTGGAAGGAGCATCTTTCGGATCGGGTTTTTCAACGATCTTAAGGATTTTATGAACATTTCCTGCAATATGTTCAAGCTCAGCTATTCCATATCGTTTTAGGTCTTCTTTATTATCAATTCTTACTCCTGAAATAACAATTCCGCCATACTTTTCATAGACCTTAATCATCTGTGAAAGACGGGGTGGTTTTGAATAAATAAACTCATCTCCCCACAATACTGCGAAGGGTTCATTTTCAATTATCGGTTCAACTGCAAGTACCGGTGTACCGTTTCCATAAGGTCCTTTTTGACGAACATAGATAAAATTCGCCATGTCAGATATCTGTCGGATATTTTCTAACAGATGGTTCTTTTTGCCTGCAACTAAATTTTTTACCAAATCCTCGTTCGGAACATCGAAGTGATCTTCAATTGCTCTTTTATTCGCTCCAGTTACGATTATAACGTCTTTAACGCCTGATTGAATTGCCTCTTCTACGACGTATTGAATCACCGGTTTATCAACGATCGGAAGCATTTCTTTGGGCATCGCTTTCGTCTGCGGAAGGAAACGTGTGCCAAATCCGGCTGCAGGAATAACTACTTTTGAGATTTTTGCGGATATCATAGTAACAATTATTCGAATTTAACTGATAATTTTTGAGCAAGAGGAACGGAGTCAAACATTACATTTATTTCAGCGGTTCCCGGAAGCTCTGAAACAAGTGTGGTAGTTGCCTTTCCTTGTGCATCGGTAGTAAACAGCGTTTTTTGAAGAATCCCTAATGAAGTTCCAATAGTAACTCTTCTGTTTTTGATCGGAAGACCGTTCTCGCTTCTTATAAATACATTTATTGTGCTTGCAGATTTCCCATCAGCTTTTACAATTAACGGATATGCAAATACGAGAGAATTGGATGCGGAAGGTTCGCTGTCTTCCTTAGCTCGGGTAAAGCGAGAAATTGGCTGATTAAAAAAAATAATGGTAGCAAAAAGAGAGAACGAGAGGAAAAAAATAAGCAAAATTATTTGCAGTTTTTTATCCATATACTGTTACATTATAGCATATAATATAAAAAAGCAAAAAGTCCAGACCTATTGAAAACTCTATGATTTTATATATCATAAATACATATGCTTTACTATTCAGAGCTTGAAGGCAAAAAAGTATTTACAGAAGATAAAATTAAAATTGGAATACTAAAAGATATTATTTTTACCCCATCGGATCAGGCTAAAATAACAAAACTCGTCGTTCGAGGCATCCATCAAGACATGCTTATTTTACCGGTCACCTTCATTAAGAAAATTAACACACATATTTATCTTCAGAAGTCTTTTCAAATAGCAGAACTTGAAGAAAATGAATTATTTATCAGAAAAAATCTGCTTGATAAACAAATCATCGATATTTCGGGAAATAAAGTAGTCCGCGTCAACGATGTAATTATTCAGGACACAATCATTCCCGCTTTCGATCTCAAAGTGGCCGGAGTAGATGTCGGCTGGCTCGGACTGATGAGACGATTAAAACTTGAGGTCTATTTTTCGCGATTGTTTCACAAATTTAAGATCAAACATGTGTCCGATTTCCTATCATGGGCAGACATACAGCCTCTGGATCTTGCACGAGGAAAGGTTCGGCTGAAAAAAGAGGAAGAAAAGTTAGAAAATCTGAGACCGGAAGATTTAGCAGACCATTTGGAACAAACAAATGAAAAGAACATACGTAAATTTCTTAAAATTCTCGACCCTAAGTTTGCGGTAGAAGTCATCAGCAACCTTAACCTGAAATATCAACGTGATCTATTCGTTCACTGGAGTGCAGAAAAATGCGCAAGTATTCTTCAAAAAATGGATCCGGATGAGGGTGTTGATATACTTCTTACACTCTCAAGAAAAAAACGTGAAAACATCCTTCTTTTGGTTGAAGCAAAAAAAAGATCTATTCTTTCCAAATTAATTCTCCTTTCGAAGACTCCTCTTGGAAAACGGGTAACCCCCGTTTTTTTTACGGTCAATTCAAGCGCCACAGTAAAAGATACCTTACAGAAATTGAAAAATGAAACAGCAGACTTTGATTTTCTCTCAACCATCTACATAGTAAATAACAATAAACAACTCGTGGGAGTACTCAACTTAAGAGAACTCGTTATGCTTCCTCCTGAAACAAATATTTACAAATATATGATTCAAAATATTATTGTCGCAACCCTTTTAACCCCTGTTGAAATTGTTATTCGAAAAATGCTTCGGTACCACCTGCCCGCAATTCCGGTTGTCGACTCAAACAAGGAAATGGTCGGAATCGTTACCTTCGATGATGTTGCAGATATCATTTTAAAACGAATGTATCCCAACTATGGATAAACCAATCGGCATGCCTCAAAAACAGTTACCGCTTCATTTTCGTCTTAAAAGATATGTGTTTACTTTCATAGCAATATTTGGTCCTGCAACAATCACGGCCATGGCGGATAACGATGCTGCAGGTGTTGCAACCTACTCACTTGCAGGGGCTCAGTTTGGATACTCAATTTTATTTGTCTTATTTTTCGTAACTATATTGCTTGCGGTAACGCAGGAAATGGGCGTTCGTATCGCTATGATTACTGGAAAAGGACTTGGAGACATTATTCGCGAAAAATATGGGGTTGCGGTGTCTTTTGCAGTATTCGGCGCTCTTTGTATAGCAAATACAGGCACTGTTATTGCCAACATGTCTGCAATAAAAACAACTGCAGTAATGTTTGGACTTTCCCCATTCGTTCTTATTGTTGGAATCATTGTTTTGTCATTTCTTTTTATTGTTAAAGGAAACTACCGGTCAAACCAAAATATTTTCCTTATTTCGGGTTTTTTTTATATTTCATATATCATCTCCGCTTTCAAGGCAAATCCCGACTGGATAAAAGCTGTATCCAGTGTTTTTATTCCCCAGGGTATTGTACTCTCCAGAGAGTTCGTATTTGCTTCCATTGCTATTCTTGGGACCACCATAACTCCTTGGGGACAGTTCTTCATAAACAGTTATGTTATTGACAAAAAACTCTCTGCTGACAAGTTAAAATATTCCCAGGCAGAAACATATTTCGGAGCCTTTCTCACTGATTTTTTTTCCTTTTTTATGATCGTCGCGACAGCTTCAACATTGTATATGGCTGGAATAGAGCTCGTATCGGGAGAACAGGCAGCGCTTGCAATAAAACCATTTGCAGGAGAGCTTGCTGCAACGCTTTTCGGTCTTGGAATACTAAACGCTGGATTTATGGGTGTCGTAGTAGTGTCTCTTACCACCGCATATGCATTTACCGAGTTTTTTGGCTTTGAGGGAAGTCTTGACGCACCGTTCAAAAAAGGACGAATGTTTTACGGAATCTTTTTGTTTCAGCTTATTATTGCAGCTTGTATCGTTATCCTTCCTTCTATTTCGTTGTTTTCGATTGTGTTTTACACTCAATCGCTCAATGCAATACTTCTCCCTCTTCTTTTTTATTTTCTTCTTAAAGTCACCAATGACAAAGAGATGATGGGGGATTATACAAATAACAGGTGGTATAATTATATTGCGGTTGTTTCGTCTGTTATTATCGTTGTTGCTGCAGGTTTTACGGTAGTTCAGTCAATATTTCGTTGAATCTATGAAAAAACTTATTGTTATTGCAGATTGGGCCTCAGATAGTCTTACTTGCCAGGAATTTAAGTCTGCATTTGACGGTTTTCTAAAAGACGCGCAGCACAGCGACGTTTCGTTCGTTTCATCAACACCCTCAACGCTTCACACCAGTTTTCTGATCTCTCAAATTGTCTGGACAACCGAACAGTACGGAGACCCCGCTCAAACTGTTATTTTCCAGAACACTGACCCGAGGATTTATACGGAAGAGGCGATTGAACAGGCTAAAGGATCTGAATTTATTGTTGTCCGTCTTGCTTCAAATATAATCGTGTGTGGTCCGAATGCCGGTTATGATTTTTCCTTGATTCGGCCGAAAATTACGGTTGCCTATACATATCCAAACCTTGATAAGGGAAGTCAGTTTCGCTCCCGAGACCTATACTCGCGTGTTTCAGCACATCTTGTAGACGAAATGGAAGACGAACTCGACCTTGAGGAAATGCACATAAATATGATACGGGCCGTTCAGGGATATTATGTCGGACATATTGATAACTATGGGAATATTAAAACAACCATTACCCATGATGAAGTAAAAGAACGCTGTGAGTTCGGCGATACCGTTTCCATTGAAATAAACGGTATTAAAAAAAATCCTCGCTATGTAAGCAACTTGTTCGGCGGAACACCAGGCGAACTTGTCTTTTATCCGGGGTCATCCGGAAACCCGAAGAATCCTTATATGGAAGTATCTATTTGGCGTCATTTTACGGAAAAAAATGCAACGACTGGTCTGCATGTATTCAATCACCCAAAACCCGGCTTTCGGGTAAACCTCTTTTGAAAGACAAAAAATAGGGAAGTTTGTGTTTGAATGAATTTGTACTTACTCTTTCAATAATTCTCCGTGCATTTTTTAATCCCAAATTTTCAATGTCCTTTACTGTCTTTTTTTTATCAACATACAAACAAAGAACTTCGTCTGCCTCCTTATAAGTAAATCCGAACTCACCCTCGTCTGTTTGACCTTCCCATAATCCCGCGGTGGGGGAGCGTTTGATAATTGTTTGAGGAACTTGTAAGTATTCGGCAACTTGATATATCTGGGTTTTATATAAGTGGCAAATTGGTTCGATATCAGAAGCAGCATCTCCATACCGAGTAAAATATCCGAGTAAATGCTCAGTCCGGTTTTCCGTTCCGCATACCAAAGCATCATGTAATTTTGCCTGATCAAATAGGGTTATCATTCGCACCCGCGCCATACAGTTTCCCTTTCGTATCTTCTCAGTTATAGAAAGCGTTTCAATTATAACGTCAACTATTTTTTTGATAGGTACTTCCCGTATGTTTTCGCGTGGAATACGTAATTGATTCGCCATTTGAATCAATTCTTTTATGTATGTTTTCTGATAGGGCAGGTGATACACAAAAACCTCTTCAGGCCGCAATACCTTTGTTAAAAGGTACAGACAAACCGTTGAATCAACACCTCCTGACCAGCCTAAAACGACTTGTTTTTTTCTCGTTTCAAAAAATACTTTTTTTAAAAATCTGATAATTTCTGTTTCAGCTTTCCCTGCATCAATTTTAAGAAGCGGTTTCATGAAGAGTTAGAAAAAGAACTGGTATACAGATGATTTTCTTTAATATATTTCTCAACTTTTGCATCAACCATGTTATTAATGGAAAAACCTGCTCGTACTCTTTTTCGAATACTGCTTGACGAAATTGTAGTCACAATTAGTGAACGTTCATCCAAAACCATAATATTTGAAGGAATAGACTCTAACTGAAAGGCGTTCCTTACTCTTTGAGACAAATTTACATAATCAGTATCACGCGGAAAAATAATTAAATTGTGCTGTTGTACCAAATCCTGCCAATTGTTCCACAAATGAAAATCTTTGAGCTGGTCCGAACCAATAATCCAATAAAAAGTATGCTCAAGGAATTTTTCCTTTAACAAACGAAGAGTATCAATTGTTTTACTTGGCTTGTTAAACTTCGCTTCAAAGTCTGATGGTACAATTCTTTCAGGAAGACCGCTCAAAAGCGCCATTTGATACCGCAGATGAAACGAAGAAATATGTGAAAATTTGACAGGAAATTCGGGAAAATACTGATAGCACACCATAAACCAAACCTCATCCATATGCAGTTGTTCCAAAACCTGCTCCGCAACCAAATAATGGCCAAGATGAGGCGGATCAAACGCTCCACCCAAAATTGCAATACGCATATGATAGATGCCATTGTAACACAATATCATCTTGCAAAAAAGCATCTCCGCTGATACAATGGATGTTAATGGACGAACAGACAAAACGAATTAAAACACTTTTCGACGCAGGTGTGCATCTCGGCCACAAACGCAATCGACTCCACCCAAAAGCCAGAAAGTATGTCTATAAAATGATTAACGGTACAGCTATCATCGATCTTACTCAAACCGTGAAACAGCTCGATAAAGCCAAGGAAGTTCTTAAAAAATCCGCTGAAGAAGGAAAAAAACTACTGGTCGTTGCAACAAAAAAAGTCGCAAGCCAGTTTGTAGCTGAACAATGCATCGCAAAAAATATCTCATATGTAACTCAAAAATGGCCATCAGGGCTTTTGACCAACTTTGAGATGATCATGAAGAACGTAAAAAAAATGAACGAGCTTGAAGAAGGAAAAAAAAGTGGAGCGTGGGATAAGTTTGTTAAACATGAACGCACCAAATTAAGCAAAGAACTGGTAAAACTGAAAAAACTATATTTAGGCCTGAGTCTCCTTCAAAAAAGACCAGATCTCATCCTGATTCTCGATATCAAAAAGGAGAAAAATGCATTAACCGAAGCAAAAAAACACAGTATTCCAGTTATCGCAGCAATGGATACCAACGCAAACCCAGAAAGTATTACTTACCCTGTTTTTATGAATGACGATTCGGGTTCTTCGGTACAATTAGTTATGAAAGAGCTTCTCGACGCTTATGTCACAGAAGGTTGATATTGAAAAACTAAAAGAACTTCGTGAACGCTCAGGTGTTTCCTTTGCACTGTGCAAAAAAGCACTTGAGGAAACTGGAAACAATATGGAAAAGGCAGTAAAACACCTTCAGGAAATCGCCGGAACTAAGGTCGCTGAAAAGTCAAATAGAACCACATCGGCCGGCGGTTTATTCAGCTATGTTCACCACAACCGAAAAATTGCATCAATTGTCGAGCTTGTTTCCGAAACCGACTTCGTATCCGGAAATGAAGAGTTTAAAAAACTGGGTTCGGAACTTGCGATGCACATAGCGTCACTGCCCGCAAAGACGGTTGAGGAACTGCTCGATCAGGAGTATGTGAGAGATCCCAGCAAAAAAATTAAAGATCTGATTCAAGAGTCTGTCCTAAAATTCGGAGAAAACATCCGTATTACTCGCTTCACCCGCTGGGAGTTGGGTAATAAGTAACTTCATATATTGCATATTACGGTGAACTGTGATATTGTATTGTATGGATCTTTCTCAGCTTAAAAACAATCTTGCTCAAACTATTATTCATCTGAAAGAACAACTGAAAGCTGTTCGAACCGGAAGAGCCAATCCATCAATGATTGAAGATATAATTATTGAGACGTACGGAGGATCGACTAAGCTTAAGTTGAAAGAACTTGCTACCATCGTATCAGAAGGATCTTCAGCGCTTGCTATCAACCCCTTTGATCCTTCAACGATAGGCGATATTGAAAAAGCAATTCTGAAAACGCCCCTCGGTTTTACTCCCCAAACTCAGGGAGCACGTATTGTCATACGCATTCCCCCGATGTCACAAGAACAAAGGGATAAGTATATTAAATTGGTGGGCCAGATTATCGAAGAAAAACGAACTATTGCCCGGGGACACCGCGATGACGCGCGCAAAAAAGTAAAGGAACTCTTTGATAAAAAAAATCTTACCGAGGATGAAAAATTTAGAACAGAAAAAGATATTGATACCGCAACCCAAACGGTAATGGAAGAAATTCAAGCAATCAGAGAAGTTAAAGAAACAGAAATCAGAGAAGTCTGAAAAATCAATTCTTAATATGATAAGTCTTATTGTTTTTTTATTGATATTGGGAATCCTCGTTGTTGTCCATGAATTTGGACACTTTATTATTGCGAAAAAAAATGGAGTTTTTGTTGAAGAATTCGCTATCGGATTCCCACCCCGGCTCTGGGCTAAAAAAATTGGTGAGACTGTTTACAGTCTCAATCTTATTCCCCTCGGAGGCTATGTAAAACTTCATGGCGAGGAATATCATGAACTTGACAAACAGAAAGGCGAGACTTTTGACCAAAAAAAAAGGGCGTTTGTCTTCCAAAAACCTGGAGTAAAGGCTGCAATAATAACGGGAGGTGTTTTTATGAACCTGGTGCTCGGTATTTCTCTCTACTATATACTCCTTGCGGTAAACGGGTTTTATTCAGAACCGATTCCATTACTTCAACCTTATAAATTCCGCTTTGGAAAACAACTTGGGCGCGTCGTTATAACCTCAATTCAAAAAAACTCACCCGCTGCAAAAGCGCAACTCACTCCTGAAGATCTTGTTACTCAATATCAAATTTCGCAAAAAATCGAAGAAAATCGATGGAAAACCGTCACTACCGCAACCGAGCTTATTTCTGTTATTAAAAACGGAGAAGGAAAAACCGTGTTCCTTTCAACAGAGAACATGAAGAACGGAACACGGAAAGTCGTCACAGTTATACCTCAATACAATCCAGTTCTAAAACGGGCGATAATTGGAATCGGACTCCTTGATACCGCTATTATTTCATACCATACCCCTCTACAAAAACTATTTTCAGGAGTCCTTCATTCATATAATATAATGGCATATAACTACACAACTGTAGGATCGCTCCTTCACAGTGCGGTAAAAGAAAAGAACGCAGAGTTGGTAACCGGCGTTGTCTCGGGTCCGATCGGAATATTTTCTATAATTTCTGATATTGTACGTACCTCAGGAGGCAAGCTCATTCTAAACATGATCAATGTTACCGCACTACTCAGTCTTTCTCTCGCTTTTATGAACATACTTCCCTTTCCGGCGCTCGACGGAGGGAGATTTGTTTTTGTCCTCTATGAGTGGGTAAGAAAAAGGCCTGTCAACAAACAGTTTGAACAAGCAGTAAACTTTGCAGGTTTTGTGTTCCTTATTGCGCTGGCAATTTTGATTTCAGCAAATGACATTATCCGTTTAATTCCGTAGTTATATGACGTTAAAATACAGAAACCTTACGATTTCCGGAGGAGTATCAACCGGTAAAAATACGCTCCTTAACAACCTAAAGCCGAATCTTGAACCTCTTGGCTGGAAATTCACTTCAGGAGGTCAACTATTGAGAGACTTTACAAAAGAGTATGTACAACCTCTGGCAAGTCTTGCCGATACAGACTTTCATAACAAACTCGATGAACGCACGAAAAGGCTCCTCACCAAAGAAGGAAACTATGTTATTGAAGCATGGCTAGCGGGATTTATGGCAAGAGATTTAAAGGACACACTCCGGGTACTCCTTGTTTGCAATAGTGACGCCCTTCGGGTTGACAGAGTAGCAAACCGAGATAGAATATCTGTCGAAGATGCAAAAAAATTTATTAAAGAACGAGAGGAAATAAACTTTAAAGAATGGAAGCGAATCTACGGAGACTTTAACTTTTTTGATAGTAAGTATTATCATCTTGTCATCGATACCTATTCATCCGGCCCGCTTGAAACAGTCGGAAAAGTCTTAGACAAGCTTGGGTACTCGGTTTCAAAAACATAATTAGCTTCCTGAACACTTCATCTCACTAAACTGCTATAATTGTATTTATGCGATACTCTAAACTTTTCGGGAAAACAGTACGGGAAGCGCCTTCGGACTCATCCTTTATTTCTCACAAACTCCTTTTTCAGGCGGGTTTTATCCGCGAATCATCTGCCGGACGTTACTTTTTTCTGCCTTTAGGCATGCGTGTTCAGCAAAAAGTTATGCAGGTTGTTAAAGAAGAAATGGATAATGCAGGTGCACAGGAAATGATTTCCCCCGTATTGCATCCACTAGAGCTTTGGAAAGAAACAAACCGCACCAATACGACCGGATTTGAACTCATGAAAGTAAAAGACCGGCGGAACGCGGAATTTGCGCTTGGCGGCACAGCTGAAGAAATGTTTGTAGATGTAGTCCGTAAATTCCAGATCAGTTATAAAGATATGCCTTTTAATATCTACCAATTTTCCACCAAATTCCGTGACGAACTGCGAGCACGGGGAGGGCTGCTTCGAGTCCGCGAATTTATCATGAAAGACGCATATTCATTTGATATTGACGAAGAATCATTTAAAAAAGAGTATAAAAAAATGGGGGATACGTATAAAAAAATATTTGACCGTCTCGGTATTTCAACACATATTGTCGAATCGGATAATGGATATATCGGTGGAGAATACTGTCATGAGTTTATTACGGAATCAGGAGTCGGAGAAAGTACCTATTTAGTTACCCCTGACGGAACATACGCAGCTCACCAAGACGTTGCAACATTCATTCCCGCAGATAAAAATGTCAATGAAGATTCGCTTCCGCTTCAGGAAGTTGATGCTGTCCGGGGAACTACCATGGAAGACGGAGTCAAACTTCACCATAAACCCCTTTGGCAGCAGATAAAAGATGTATTATTTGTTGATGAGAAAGGAAGATTTATTTTAGCTATTATCCGTGGCGATTATGATGTAAATGAAACCAAACTTAAACATCTTACCAAATCAATTGAGCTGCGACATGCAACCGATGATGAAATTCGAAATCAAATCCATTCTGAACCCGGATTTATTTCACCAGTTCGTATTAAAAAAATTGTTGATAAACATGTAAAACTGATTCTTGTTGCAGATACTTCTCTGAGAACAGTTAAAAATGCATACGGAGGAGCAAATAAAATAAATAGGGATTTATTTAACATGAATATAGACCGGGACTATCAGCCGGACCTGGAAGGAGATATTGCACTTGCAAAAGAAGGATATATGAGTAAAGATAAAAAACAACGGTTGGTTGAAAAAAAGGGGATTGAAGTAGGCAATATTTTTCAGCTTGGTTATCATTATTCACATCTCATGAAAGATGCAACATTTATTGACAAAGAAGGCAAAGCTAAACCGTATTATATGGGCTGTTACGGTTTAGGAATCGGAAGAACCATGGCGGCAATTGTCGAAAAGTACCATGATGAACACGGTATGACATGGCCAAAAGTTATCTCTCCCTATCAGGTACATCTCATCGTTATCGGAAAAGGACAGGAACAAAAAACTCGCGCAGAAAATCTCTATAAAACTCTTCTTGATAGCAACATTGAAGTATTGTTTGATGACCGTGAAGAAATATCACCCGGCGCTAAATTTACCGATGCGGATTTAATCGGAATTCCCATCCGGCTCGTAATTTCGCCTAAAACAGGAGATAAAGTTGAATATAAAGAACGTACTCAGAAAAATGTTGAATTGCTTCATGTTGAGTCGCTCATTAAAAGATTAATAACCTCATGAAAACAATAGTAACTCACATGTCACCGGATTTAGACGCCATTGCATCGATCTGGCTTATCCGGAGATTTTTGCCTGGATGGGAAGATTCCCAAACAGTTACAGTTGCAAGCGGATCTTTGTGGAACTCCATTGCCGTTGATTCGGATCCTGATGCACTCTATGTTGATACCGGACTCGGTAAGTTTGATCATCATCAAACCACCGAAAAAACATCAGCAGCAAAAAAAGTATTCACATATTTACTTCATAAGGGATTCATCCCATCAAAGTCAGAGGAGGGCCTAGCTCGTCTTATAAAGCTCATGGTTGAGCTTGATCATTTCTCTGAGGTTGATTACCCCGATCCTGCTTCAGATCGCTACGATTTGTGCCTACACCAACTTATCGGTACCCTGAAATACATTGTTGGTTCAGACACACGGGTTATTGAAACAACTCTTCCTTTTTTAGACAGTGCACTTGCTCTTTTTTCAAATAAAGTCTCCGCGGAAAAACAAATCAGTGAAGGGTTTATCTTTAAATCTGCATGGGGAAAGTCAATCGTTTTGCTTACCGACAACAAAGAAGCAATGAAGCTTGCACAAAAAAAGGGTTTCCAGCTTGTTGTCACCAAAGATAAGGCAAAAGGTTATGTGCGTATAAAAATTCCTCCAACAGTACAGAAAGATCTTGAAGAACTGTATCAAAAAATCCTTCAGAAAGACCCAAAAGCCTACTGGTACTTTCATGTTTCAAAACATATGCTCTTGAATGATTCAACCCAAAGACCAGACTCAAATCCTTCGACTCTTTCACCATCACAACTTATTGCTTTAATAAAAGAAATTTAGCAGTTACCTATTCAGTTTCAGCGTTTTAATGTTATAATGTTTTTAACGTATCAGTTTAACGTGGTACTATTGTTACTTTCAGTTTTATAACAAGATAAGGAGGTGTTTTGTATGGTTTTTATAAAAAGAAAAAATATTGACTCAAAAGACGGAATGTTTCGGAAATTTACCCGTATGTTTATTGATGAAAACATCGTCGATGAGGTGAGAAAAAAACAATTCTATAAAAAACCGTCTCTTCAAAAAAAAGATGAGAAAAAGGAACGGATTCGGCTCCGAGCAAAAAAAAGAAGGTATATGTCACGTACTTTCACACGGGCAAGATAATATGATAACCATCATTGCTCCATCTCGATATTCCGTACAGAAGCGCCGGTTAACTAATGATATTGCCTTTTTTTTGAAACATAAAAAACTGGACGAGTCCTTACATATTAATTTTGTTTTTGTCGGTTCGAGAAAAATGAAATCCATTGCGCAAAAATATAAAAAAGAAAATATTGCGCTCCCCGTTTTGAGTTTTCCCTATAAGCACGACGCTTCAACTCTCAACCTGTTGGGTGAAGTTTTTCTTTGTTACCCGCAGATCGTGCTACTTGCAGCTGAAAGGAATAAACGTGTCTATGAGATGGTGATGGAAATGATTAAACACGGCGTTCAGAATCTTCTCGCATATTGAAGTCAAGTTATTTTGTTATCGTGGTATAATGTTTTGTGTTCTATTTAAAGTACCGACCCGGCACAATTGCACAGCTTGATAATATAAATCCCAGAAATACGCTTCTCGGAATTCTTTCTTCATCGACGGTTCCTCACGCTTTTCTTCTCGTCGGCCAAAAAGGTACCGGAAAAACATCTGCTGCACGTATTATCGCAAAATCACTCAATTGTCTGCATGAACAAAAAAAGTCCACGAATAATGCGGGTATCGAACCATGCAATACCTGTTCATCCTGTACAAGTATCAACTCATCCTCATTCCCAGATGTGCTGGAGCTAGATGCGGCATCAAATAGGGGAATAAATGAAATTAAGGCTCTCATGAAAGAAACCGCTTTTTTGCCGTTCATCGGTAAATACCGTATTTTTATCATAGACGAAGCCCATATGATTACTACCGACGGCTTTAATGCACTATTAAAAACTCTTGAAGAGCCTCCCGAAACGGTAATTTTCATTTTAGCTACAACAGAATTACAGAAGGTGCCCAAAACAATTGTGTCACGCTGTGTGCAAATCAACTTCGGCAGAGCTAAAAAAGAAGAAGTCGTTCATATGCTCCAACGCATTACTGCCGGAGAGAAACTCGTTGTTTCAAAGGAACTTCTTCAGCTTATTGCAGATCACAGTGACTTCTCATTCCGCGATGCAGCAAAACTTCTTGAAGAGCTCGTTATGCTAAAAAAACTTGACTTCAAAGACGCGCAAAACTACATAGGAATCCGCGCGAATCAAAACCTCCTTCACATGCTTGATTCGGATATGAAGTCCGTAAAATCTGTCCTTCAGTTTATCCAAAAATTTAGCGAGAGTGGAGGAAGCATCAAGATTTTAATCGAAGAACTACTCGGAGAACTGCACCAGGAACTCCTTATAAAAACAGAGGCTGTTTCAGAGGGAAAAGCTCAGTTTGCTTTATCTCTCAGTCAGATTATTTTGCTGATGAAACTGTTACAGGAAGCCTACAGTAATCTCAAGTACTCTCCAATCGAGTCCCTTCCCCTTGAGATTGCTATTGTTGAGTTTCATAATAAACGATTCGATAAGTAGTAATTTTTAGTGCTATAATATATAAAAGTCGTAACGGTTTACAGAAAAAGTATATTTATATCAACTGTTATTACTTTCAACATTATAACTTTTTTCTCATTATGAACAATCCATTGTCAGGACTCGGCGACTTACAAAAACTCCAACAGCAAGCACAAAAAATGCAAGCTGCCCTCCAGCAGGAACAGGTAACTATTGAACGAAACGGAGTAAAAATTCTTATGCGAGGTGATCAGCAAATTCTGGAAGTTACGGTTGATGGAGTTATTGAAAACCGAATTGCGGAAGCGATTAGTGAAGCGGTTAAAAAAACCCAGGAACTCGCTGCAAAAAAACTGATTGAAATTTCTCAACAACAATAAGTTTTCATTATTTTAACAACATATGCTGAAGTTGTTCGCCGGAACCGCAAATCCGAGACTTTCAAAAAAAATAGCAGATCAACTGCATGTTCCATTGGCCCGTTCAGAGGTAGTCCGTTTCGAAAACTCAGAAATACGGGTTCGTATAGAAGATTCCGTTAAAAATGATGTTTGTGCAGTTATTCAACCTACTTCAAATCCTTCTGACACTCATCTTATAGAGTTGTTTTTTTTCTGCGATGCACTTCGAAGACAAGAAGCAGATAAAGTAATTGCAGTTATTCCTTATTTTGGATATGCCCGTCAGGATGTTCAGCATAGAACAGGAGAGTGTGTCAGCGCAAATGTTGTGATTACCTTTCTCGAATCCATTGGTTTTTATAAAGTGTACACCGTTAATCTCCATGATGAAGCAACCGAAGGTGTTTTTTCCATTCCGTTCAAAAACATCGACGCATTCCCACTTTTAGCAGATACCATAAAAAAATACATTTCTGATTCGTCTCAACCGAATGATTTAAGTTCCGCTGTTGCAGTGGTCTCACCCGATCAAGGCGGAGTTGAGCGAGCAAGGAAGTTCAGTGACGCACTATTCGGTCAAACCAACCATACCATTGCAGTTGTTGAAAAACGGCGAGACTTACAAAATATCCACCAAAGCGTTGCTCTTGACTTATACGGTGATGTGAAGGGAAAAACGGCAATTCTGGTTGATGATCTGATTACTTCAGGCGGCACTCTTATGCATGCAGCACAGCTTTGTCTTGACCGTGGCGCAAGAAGTGTTATTACCGCTGTAGCTCACCATGACTTTTCACCATCCGCGCCTGAAAAATTACAGAAATCACCGATATCAAGAATATTTACTACAGACTCAATCGAACTAAAACCCAATCAGGGAGCTGAAAAAATGACTGAAGTCTCTGTTGCATCTCTTATAGCTAACGAACTAAAATTTTATATGTAGTGTCTTAAAACTCCTTTCTGTTTTCAATTGACTTTGAGAGAGTTCCATAATCTGCATACTCAACATGGGCGCCAATAGGCAAACCATACCCAAGACGCGTTATCTGAAATGTAAGGGCATTTTTTTTCTGCACATCTTTCAGCTGGTTTCGAATATACATTGCAGTTGCTTCGCCTTCCATGTCAGGATTTGTTGCCAGAATAACTTCTTTGATCACTGATCCAGATGAATAGTGCTGTAGAACTCTTTTTTCCAACTGATGAATAAAAATATCATCAGGTCCGATTGAGTTAAGCGGATCAATTTTCCCGTGAAGGACATGGTACACTCCTTTATATATATTTCCTGTTTCAAAAGAAAGAACATCAAGCGCGGTTTCAACTACGGTAATTGTCCCTTTATCCCTCATTGGATCATTGCATACCTCGCACATATCTTCTTCAGTTAGATTCATGCAGTTCCTGCACATTTTAGTCCGGCTTTTAAGCTGTGAAATCTGTTCACCGATTACTCTTAAGTCTTTTTCGGGAATACGAAGCAAATACATGGCGAGTCTGTTTGCAGTTTTTACGCCAATTCCCGGTAATCGCTCAAAAAAAAGGGCAACATTCTGCAAACTTCGGGGTAGTTTTGCCATGGGTTAAACTCGAATAACATCAACAATAATCAGAGGTTTTCTCCCGGTTTCTTTAAACAAAAATTCCTCAAGTTCGCCCAGTATTTTGCGTTTAATGCCTGTTGTGTCTTCCGGTATTCCGCCTGTTTTCTGCATAACAGAAGTAATAAGTCTTGTTGCAGAATCAAAAAGAGTTCCCTGGACTTTCTCAAAAACAAATCCTTTTGAAAGAATTTTTGGTGGTGATACAAGGGCCCCTGAGTTGTTAACCGCTAACACTGCAGCGACAATTCCGTCAGAGGAAAGAGACTTGCGTTCACGAAGAATCGCTTGGCCAACGTCACCAATCCCATATGCATCAACATAAATATTTTTAGTTTCAACATCATCTCCTTTTTGTGCTTTTTCTCTGGTAAACCAAACCGTCTGCCCCTCCTGAAGCAGAAACACGTTCTTTTCATCATACCCAAGCTCTCCAACCATCTTCCGGTACTGCTGTTGGTGCCGAATGGTTCCCCCAATGGGAAGAAAATATTTTGGATTGGTGAACCGTATCATAAATTTTAAATCTTCTTTATTTCCATGGCCGGATGCATGAAGCTGATCCTGAATATCAGAGTAGACCACATCTGCCCCTTGCAGGGTCAATTCCTCAATGAGCGCGTACACTTCATGTTCATTCCCAGGAATTGGGTCAGATGAAAAAATAATCTTGTCTCCGGGTTTTACTTTAATATTTTTGTTCATTTTCAAAGCGATTTTCGAAAGGGCAGAGCCATACTGGCCTTGTGAACCGGCTACAATTAAACATATCTTGTTCGGAGGAAGTTTCATGACATCCTCCTCTTTTCCAACAAGTGTTGCCGGTATCGGCAGATATTTAATTTCTTGAGCAATACGCGTATTTTCACGCATTGACCTGCCTAAAAAAACAATTTTGCGGTTAAATTTTATTGCGCTTTCCACGCACTGACGGATCCGCGAAATGTTTGAAGAAAACGTAGTCATAAAAAATTTTCCTTTTGTTTTTCGCATTTCGTTTTCAAATGTTTCACCCACAATCGCTTCCGAAAGGGTTAGCCCGTCCCTCTCTGCACCCAAACAGTCAGAAAGTAAACATACTAATCCGTCATGTCCCGCTTTGGTTATTTCATAAAAATCAGGACTCGATCCATACGGGGGAGTCAGATCAAGTTTAAAGTCCGGACCGTGATAAAAATCTCCGACTGGGGTTTTTATCAGTAAATGCATCGTATCTGGAATCGAGTGAGTCATCCGTATTCCTTTTATCATAAAACCTCCCAGCTGATACAAGCGCTGATAATCGACAATTTCAACTTTTATGGGAATATGAAACTCTTTGAACTTATGCTCAACAAACGAGGCAGTCAATCTGCTTGCATAAACCGGTGGCTTACCTAAGTCTTCATAATGGTAGGGTAGGGCTGAAATATGATCTTCATGCCCATGAGTTAAAAAAACCGCTCGTATTTTGTCTTTTTTATCCTTGAGATAACTAATATCCGGAATAACAAAATCAACCCCTAATTCTTTTTCAAGCGGAAAACCAATTCCGCAGTCGATTATTAATATATCTTGAAGATTGTATTGATCTGAAGTGTTATTGTTTTCATCTTTCCTCTGATAAATCTCATACAGATACATGTTTTTGGTAACGCCAACAATGCCACCCAGAGGGACAAATCGAATTTTGTACATATGCACTAGATAAATAAATAACAGTATAGATTACTACTTGCATTTTCATTGCATATCAATATAGGATACAATGAATACACATAATTATATCGGAGACTAAGTCGAAAGTATACTCATGAAAACGGATTATGAAAATAAACAAAAAAAGCGTCCTTAAAACACTTGAAACAGTAATTGATCCTGAGTTAAATATGTCTATTGTTGATCTTGGTCTTGTTTATAATGTTACGGTTAATTCGAATAATTCAGTTAAAATTGTCATGACTCTCACAACAATTGGCTGTCCTCTCTTTGATGTTATTGAAAATGATATTCGTACTAAACTTAAGAATGCAGGTGTTTCAAAAGTCGAAATAGAGCTCACCTTTGATCCTCCGTGGTCAATGGAAAAAATGACAGAGAGAGGAAAAGCTTTGCTGGGAATATAGTTATATATAAGTAGTCAAAATGCCTAAAAAAACGAGTGCTTTGTCAGACGACATAATCGAACAACTCTCAGAGCTTGGTAAATCAACAGCCCGAAAAACGGCTGCGGACTTGAAACAGACTTTTTCTCCTGCAAGTATTTTTGAGCACATTACTCAAAAACCTCATGCACAAACAACAGAATCAAGTAATCCCGAAAACTTAAACCAAAGGAACAAAAATCACACGCCCCTTCAGTTTGATAAGTTAAGAGAACAGTACTCTCGTCAAGATGAGCAAAAAACAGATATGCTGAGAAATCGTCTTTTTCAACTCGTCAAGTCAGACGAAGAAAAAACCTTACAACTCAGTAAACAAAAAGAGCATGAAAAAAAACAGCAAGAACTTTCGGAAGATCAGGAAAAACAAAGAAAAAAACAACAGGAAAATCAACCCCAACCCATTGAAGCACAGGGTAAACAAAAATCCCGTCTTGGTCAAGCCCGTAAAAAAGCACGTGTGCCTGATCCCGCTGAAATGAAGCCAAACAGCGGGAAAAATTGATATAATGTGATTTTGGTTGATTTCGGGATGTAGTTCAGATGGTAGAACAGGTGCGGGTTCGTACATGTAAAAGTCGGTAACGGGACGTAGTTCAGATGGTAGAACACGCGGTTCGGGACCGCGAGGTCGTGGGTTCAAGTCCCGCCGTCCCGACTTTTACAGTATAAAGGCTTGCACTGGAAAGGAAATGCTTTCCAGTGACCGTGAGGTCGTGGGTTCAAGTCCCGCCATCCCGACTTATCTCAATAATTTACTATGGAATTTTCTGTTTTAACGTACAATACACTTTTTGGTAAAGGTAAAAACAGTTTGCAAAAAATTATTACCGAACATAAACCAGATATTATTTGTCTGCAGGAAATCGCAACGTCAAGAAAATCACTTAAGGAAGTAGAAGCTCTTGGATACAAACTGGCAGATTACTCCAATTCGTTTATCAAATCAGGATCTATCTACGGAGTTGCAACTTTTTATAACCCTGATAAATTTCAACATAAATCTTCAAACAGCGTAATCCTCCCGTTTGGAATTTTCGATATGGTTGCCCATGTTATTCGCATTCTGAAAATGGGGAGATCAAAAAGATCAACACTTATCTCCAACTTTCGAATCATTGCAAGTAACAAGACAATTACTACATATAATATTCACCTTACCTGCTTCGGGGCGAACAGCATTCGGCTGAAACAGTTACACAAAACTATGACGGGAATTGACATGAACATAAAAAATCCCACTGTTCTCGTTGGTGATTTTAATTACCCTTATCATAGAAAAAAATTGGAGAAACTAATGAGCAGTTACGGATTCAAAGAAGCCTCAAATACTATTTATTCAACCATGCATCACGGCTTTTATCCTAATAACTTTGCCGAACGTTTTGTCAACAGATTATTTATAAAGGTTTTTAATAATCTTCTGAAACTCGACTATGTCTTTTACAAAAACTGCAGGGTAATCAGCTCTCAGACTTTGAATATTCGTTTTTCCGACCATCTTCCGATTATCTCGCGTTTTTCTTTTTAAATTCGGACTCTCCAGGTATGCTATAATGGTGTAATTTTATTCCTCTTACATGAAAATTTTTAATACCCTTACTCGGAGTCTTGACGAGTTTAAACCCATTGACAAAAATCTTATTCGCTTTTACCACTGCGGACCAACAGTATATTGGGTGCAACACATCGGAAATATGCGTGCAGTAGTATGCGCTGATTTTATCAGAAGATCACTCCTTTACCTTGGCTATCAGGTTACATTCGTCCGAAACTATACTGATGTCGGACATCTCACCTCAGATCAGGATGAAGGGGAGGATAAAATGGAAAAGGGGTCCAAGCGCGAAGGACTTTCTCCGAATCAGATCGCTGAAAAGTATATACAAATTTTCAATGAAGATATTCGAAAATTAAATACACTCCAACCCACTCAAACACCTCGTGCTACCGAGTTCATACCAGAAATGATTGCTATGGTGCAGAAACTTGTCGAAAAAAAATATGCTTATATAACCGAATATGCAGTTTATTTTGATGTAAGTACATTTCCGCAGTATAATTTACTGAATAAACAAAAAGTCGAATTAAATGTACAGGGTTCAGGAAAAGGAAACATACAAGATCCGAACAAAAAACATTTTGCCGATTTCGCACTGTGGTTCTTCAAAAAAGGCGCACACAAGAATGCGCTTCAAACATGGAATTCACCATGGGGGATTGGATTTCCCGGCTGGCATATTGAATGTAGCGCCATGGCAAAAAAACTTCTCGGTGACACGATTGATATTCATATGGGAGGCGTCGAGCATATTTCTGTCCACCATACTAATGAAATCGCCCAAAGTGAAAGTGCGAACGGGGTTCCATTCTGTCATTATTGGATTCACAATGAACATCTCAATGTCGAGAACACAAAAATGGCTAAATCTGAAGGGACGTCAATTACTCTTCACGATATAGAAGAAAAAGGGGTTGACCCCCTTGATCTGCGATACTTTTTTCTGCAAGCACATTATCGTTCCAAACAAAACTTTACCTGGGAGGCATTAGAATCGGCTACCGAAGCATACGGGAAGCTGAAAGACTGGATAATACATCTCAAAGCTCAAAAATCAAAGGATAATAATGCACCTCAAAAAGATAAAGTACAAAACTATCGCAATCGTTTCAGCGCCTTCCTTTCCCTTGACTTTGAGATTCCTCAAGCGTTAGCTCTCCTTTGGGAAGTAGTAAAGTCCGATCTTTTACCCAAGGATAAGTTAAATCTTATATTTGAATTCGACTCTATTTTTGGCTTACAATTACAAGAGGTAGGAAAAAAATCAATTCCCCAGGAAATTATTGAAATAGCCAACGAACGATTAAAGGCAAAACAAAAAAGTGATTTCTCAACCGCAGACCAATTACGCCGAGAAATAGAACAAAAAGGTTTTATCATTGAAGATACACAAGACACATTTCTTATTAAGCCCAAAAAGTAGGTGTATAAACCCAATCCTATTAAACAACTTTTTCATTCAGGCAGGCGTTTCCTTGCACGGCAATGGTTAGCGCATATGCCTGCACTACAAATCGGCATTACCGGTAGCCAGGGAAAAACATCAACAACCCATGTTCTTTTTCTATTGTTACAGGCTTTCGGTAAAACTGTTTCCACTAATATCAACTTGGACACTGTTTATAACGTACCCATAACCGCGCTTCACGTTGGTCCCCAAACAAAGTATGCCCTGTTTGAACTCGGAGTAGACCGACCTGGAGAAATGGATATACATCTTCAAATCGTAAAGCCAAAAATAGCAATAATTACAGGCATATCTTCCGTTCATACCGATAAAGATCATTTTGGATCATTAGAACAACTATCTGCTGAAAAAAAGAAATTAATTGACGCAGTTCCCTTGAATGGATATATCATCGCGAACGGAGACGATTTACAGGTGCGTTCCATGATTGACCCGCAAAGACCGAACGTAATTTGGTATGGAAAATCTGAAAAAAATACCATCCGAGCAACTGACATAGCGGTAAATCTTAATCATCTTGATTGCACTGTTACGGATAACCAAAAAAAAGGATTACCGGTCTATTTTGACGCAAGAATACCCCTGTTTGGAAAGCACCACATATACAGCATTCTTACGGCATATGCTGTCTACTCGGTGCTCGGAAAAACTGATCTCAGGCGTTTTCAAGAAACTCTTAACGCTGTTACTCCGCTTGAGGGACGCATGAGCGTTGAGAAAGGACCATTGGAAACAGTTCTCATCAATGATTCACTGCGCGCGAATCCTTCATCTGTTGCATCCGGACTGAAAACAGTATCTGAACTTTCGCATAGCGGACGAAAAATTGCAGTGCTTGCGGAAATGGGCGAATTGGAAAAACCAGAAGAAGAACATATGAAAATCGGATCTCTCCTTACGCAGCTGTCGCTTGATGCGGTAATTCTTATTGGCCCACTCCATAAACATACCGCAGGTAAAATAACGCAATTAGGAGTTCAAAATTCATCTGTTTTTTGGACTGAGAATGTTATAGAAGCATCAACCGTATTGAAAAAAGTTCTTAAAAAAGGCGACCTCCTCTATCTCAAAGGATCGCTCCTGCGCCATGTGGAACGGGTTATTATGAAATTAAGGGGGGAATCACTTGGTTGTTCTATTATCGTCTGTCCGTTTTATCATCACTGCCCGGTTTGTAAGTACAAAGAAAAAGGATATCGTGTGCTATAATTTTCACATGTCGTCAATAAAACCTCAAACACTCAAAGGATTCCGCGACTTTCTTCCTCCTGATATGGTGATAAGAAAAAAAGTTATCCAAACTTTTTCGGACGGTTTTGAACGATACGGATACGAACCGCTTGAAACACCAGTCCTCGAGTATGCAGATATTCTCTTGGGTAAGTACGGCAAAGAGGCAGAACAGTTATTATACCGCTTCACCGACAGAGGGGGAAGAAGTGTTGCAATGAAATACGATCTGACCGTCCCCGCATGCCGGGTTATTGCCCAATATGCGGATACAATTCCACTTCCATTTAAACGGTATCAAATTCAACCGGTCTGGCGTGCTGACAATACACAAAAAGGCAGATTTCGTGAGTTTTATCAGTGTGATGCGGATACCTTCGGCAGTTCTTCCATGATTGCAGATGCGGAGTTTATCCAAATGGGAATCGAAATCCTCCAACAGTTGGGCTTTGCTCATTTTAAGGCTCGTATAAACAACCGCAAATTCATAGACGGCTTGACTTTGTATGCGGGAGCAAACCCAAACGAATTTTACACCATCTGTATCGCTATGGATAAATGGGAAAAAATCGGTAAAAAAGGAGTAACCGAGGAAATGGAAAAAAAAGGAGTTTCTGAAAAAGTCGTCGAAAAAATAATCGAAATCGTATCAATGAAGGATTCCGCTGAGAATCTTATATCGGTGTTACTGCGGAAAATGCAGGGAATTCAATCAGCAGAACAAGGACTTCAGGAACTAAAAACTATATTTTCGTTTCTCAATGCATCGGGAACTCCTTCGTCTTTTTTTCAGTTCGACTTGAGTATAATCCGCGGACTTGCTTATTATACCGGCCCGGTCTGGGAGTTTTCTGTTTCCGAAGGCAATGTCGGCTCAGTCGGAGGGTGCGGACGATATGACAAACTCGTTCATATGTATCTGGGACGCGACATTCCTGCAACCGGCGGTTCGTTCGGCATTGAACGAATCATTGAAATCGTAAAGGAAAGAAATATGCTGAATCAAGATAAAACTCCGCTCGGCCTTGTCACCATTTTTGCTCCCGAATACACTTTTCACTCTATTCAACTCGCTTGCGCATTACGAAAGAAAAACAAAACCGTTCTGCTGTATCCGGATGAACAAACAAAGCTTGATAAACAGTTGAAGTTCGCAAACAAAAAAAATATTGAGACGGTGTACATTCTTGGACCCGAGGAAATTGCCCAGAAAAAAGTAAAGGTAAAAAATATGAAAACTGGGGAACAAAAAATCACTGAACTATCTTTATGTTAGTTAACCCGAATATCGCAATCATCGAAGCACTCCCCGGTGTCGGGGGCGATGAATCAAAGATCTGGATGCAGGAACTTCTCATGTCATATCTGAAGTTCGCTCTCAAAAGATCCTTCAAATACAATTATCTTGACGACAACACCGTTATGATTAAAGGGGACGGTGCATACGAGTTTTTCAAAAATGAAACCGGTGTACACCGCGTACAGCGTATTCCTGAAACCGAGCGCAAGGGAAGAATACACACCTCAACATGCGTCATTGTCGTGCTCCCTCAAATACTCCAGTCGGAAGTAAAACTAAATCCAAACGATCTTGACTGGCAGTTCTACCGTGCCGGAGGTCATGGCGGGCAGAATGTAAACAAAGTATCAACAGCAGTCCGGTTAACCCACAAACCGACAGGAATTGTCGTAACCGCAAGCCGAGAAAGATATCAGGAAGCCAACCGAAAAATTGCCGTTGACATTCTTCAAGGAAAACTGTATCAACTAGAGGAGGAGCGGAAAAAAGGAGCAATGGTCTCTTATGTGCAGGGCATTGGAACCGGAGAACGAGCGGATAAAATAAGAACCTACAATTTCCCACAAAACAGGCTTACCGATCACCGTATCAATAAAAGTTTTCACAACCTTGAAGAAATCATCCAGACAGGCAAGTGGGATAAGGTGTTTGGAGTATGAAACTTCCTGCATTGAAAGCTCTGTCATACCCGTCATTCCGGACCCTCTGGACTGCAATGTTCCTCTCTCGAATCGGAACTGAAATGCAAAATGTCGGTATCAACTGGCATATTTATACCCTTACTAAATCCCCACTTGCACTCGGACTTATCGGATTATGCAGAATTCTTCCAATCCTTGTCTTTTCGCTTCTTGGGGGAATAGCTGCAGATCACTTCAACAGAAAAAAGCTTCTCCTGATAACACAGTCGCTTTCTTTTTTATTTGCCGTTACACTGACTGTAGCAACAATCGCTCGCGTAGAAAATGTCGTTCTCTTGTATTTCCTCATTGCTCTTAATGCGGGAATTTATGCATTTGATAATCCTGCCCGCCAGTCACTCGTTCCCCATCTTGTCCCAAAACACGACTTTATCCATGCAGTAAGTCTAAACAGTATTTCGTATCAGCTTTCTCTTATTGTGGGTCCCGCGTTGGGTGGCTTTGTCATCGCATATATTGGAGTTGCAGGAACCTATGCAGTAAACACCATAACTTTTCTCGTGGTTATCGGTTCAATCCTATTCATCAGCCTACCGCATACTCCACCAGATCACAATACAATCAGTCTGACCGGATTAAAGGAAGGAGTCATGTTTGTAGCAAAAACACCCCTCTTATGGGGGACCATGGTTTTGGATTTTTTTGCAACATTATTTGGAAGCGCAATGACTCTTATGCCTATTTTTGCAACAGAAATCTTACACGTAGGACCACGCGAATTAGGCCTGCTCTATACTGCTCCATCTGTAGGAGCGATCATAGTCGGAATACTGTTTTCATCTCTCAACACATCCCAAAGTCAGGGAAAGGCAATGCTTATCGGAATAACTCTCTATGGTTTTGCGACTATGATTTTCGGCATATCCCAGTTTTTTGTTCTCTCTCTAATAGCGTTATGTATCGTTGGAGCGGGAGATATGGTCAGCAGTATTGTAAGAAACACGCTCCGGCAAATGATTACTCCGGACCAGCTCCGAGGAAGAATGGTCTCAATTAATATGATGTTTTATATGGGAGGTCCTCAGCTCGGTGAACTCGAGTCAGGTATACTCGCATCCATAATTGGAGCACCCTTAACGGTAGTTTTTGGTGGATTGGGCACTCTCTTTGTAACACTATTTATGGCAAAAAAAGTACCCGAACTCATCCGATACAAGAATCATCTCGAAGTTGAATAACAAAAACCGCTTTTCGTATTAACCGTTGCAATTTAAAAGCAAAAGGGTATAATTAAAACCTATGAAATCGAAAATTCATCCTACCTACTATCATGATACAAAAGTTACCTGTTCA
This sequence comes from uncultured Gammaproteobacteria bacterium, assembly GCA_964530235.1. Taxonomy (GTDB): domain Bacteria; phylum Patescibacteriota; class Microgenomatia; order UBA1406; family GWC2-37-13; genus UM-FILTER-33-9. The sequence continues at coordinate 108,313 of CAZGYB010000005.1, read as the reverse complement.
TGCGGTAATACATTTATAACGGGTTCTGTCAGTCAAAATATTGCAGTTGAAGTATGCTTCAAATGTCATCCGTTTTATACCGGAGAACACCGTTTTGTCGATACAAAAGGAAAGGTTGAGCGATTCCAAAAAAAACAGGAAATTGCAAAACAAATTCAGGCAACACGAGGCTCAAAAAAATCAAAGAAAGAGGAAAAAACAGCAAAAACCGGAAAAACACTCAAAGAACTGTTAAGCGAAATGAATTAAGGTTGATTTTTGAATCAAAGGAGAGTATACTTGAATTTCACCAAGACTTTAGGTTTATCCCGAAATTTTTATTTTCAAAAAATATAAATCGAGGGACTATAAAATAATACTATTTCCTAAAGGAGACTCCGACGTTACGTCGGAGCAAGTGAACACATATGGCAAATACAAAAAAACAGCTTCAGGTAAGTGAGTTGATTGATATTTTTAATAAACATCCTCATTTTACGCTCATTCAATTTGAAAAAACGCCTCACATAAAAATGGAGGTACTTCGAAAATCTTTAAAGAAATCAGGTTCTTCAATTCGAGTCACCAAAAATACGCTCCTGAAAAAGGCGGTCGGAAAACTTAGTCAAAACATAAAGAGCTCGCAATTCAAGGAGCTTTTCAAAATGCTTTCCCATTTAAAGGAACACACTGCTTTGGTATCATTCGGCACAGATTGGAGTGAAGGAATGCATATTTTTTTCAACTTCAGCAAAGATGAAAAGTCGTTGTCCTTTCGAGCAGGATGTCTTGACTCCGTTGCTTATGACTCCGACGATCTCCTTCGAATTGCAAAGCTTCCCGGACGAAACGAGCTTCTCGCAACCATAATCGGAAGCATGAAAAGCCCTCTCAGTCATTTTTCTCATGCCTTGTCATACAATACACAGAAATTAGTTTACATTTTAAAAACAAAGTCGCAAAGCAATGGATAAATACATTTTTTGTATTTAGGATTTAGAAATTAATAATCAAAAAGGGGGTGAAACGTACATGTCAGAGGTTAAACTATCAGAAAAACTAGAAAAAATTGCAAAAGAAATCGAAGGTCTTACCGTAATAGAAATGGCTGATCTTGCAAAATATCTGGAAGAAAAATTCGGCGTTTCAGCAATGCCAGTTGCAGCAGCAGTACCAGCAGCAGGAGCTGCAGCATCAACTGCTCCAGCCGAGGAAAAAACTTCCTTTACGGTTGTATTGACCGATGCCGGAGCAAACAAACTTGCAGTCATCAAGGCTGTCCGTGAAATCGTCCCGTCTCTCGGTCTTATGGATGCAAAAAAACTCGTTGAGTCGGCGCCACAAGAACTGGTCAAAGACGTCAAAAAAGCTGAAGCTGAAGAAGCAAAGAAAAAAGTAGAAGCAGCCGGAGGAAAAGTCGAGTTAAAGTAACTTGTTACTTTAACGAGATTCTGAGTTTTCATCACCATCGAAAACGAAGAATTCGATTTTTAACAGTCACTAAACAAACAACCATTAAAAAATTCCCTCGAGAGAGGGAGTTTTTTATAAATTTATTCCTTATTTACATCTTTACTTGGCCTTAAAAATACGCTATAATGAATCCTCATGCCAAAAAATAAATCAGATTACGGAGCAGAATCCATTGTTGTTCTTGAAGGCTTGGAACCGGTCAGAAAACGGCCGGGAATGTATATCGGAACAACGTCACAGGCAGGGGTAAATCACTGTCTGAATGAAATTGTCGATAATGCGATTGATGAGGCGCTTGCCGGTTTTTGCAAAAATGTCGTTGTCCGAATCGAGGAAAACGGTTATTTTACCGTATTTGACGACGGTCGCGGTATTCCCGTCGATATCATTCCAAAGTACAATACTTCGGCACTCGAAATAGTTATGACAAAGCTCCATGCCGGTGGAAAATTTTCCCAGGGAGCGTATAAAATTTCAGGAGGGCTTCATGGCGTCGGAGCTTCAGTTGTAAACGCGCTTTCTGACCATGTAATTATTGAAATAAAACGGGACGGAAAGTTGTACCGGCAAGAATACAAACGAGGCGTTCCACAGTATAAAGTACAAAAGGTAAAAGACTCCCTTCTTAAATTTCCTTTCTCACAAGGCACTGCGGTGTCTTTTATCCCTGATAAATCAATCTTTAACGAAACAATAGAAATTAACTATCAAATTCTAAAAAAACAACTGAAGGAACGTGCTTATCTTATTAAGAATGTCATGTTCCATATTGAAAATTTAAAATCCTCCGACAAACTTGCTTATTTCTTTGATGGAGGAATTATTTCTCTCATAAATGACCTTAACCGTGGAAAAAAAGTACTTCACGACCCGATTCATATTCGTAAAGCTGAAGGAGATAAAGAAGCTGAAATTTCTATACAGTATAACGACTCAATGAATGAAATTGTCTACTCTTTTGTTAATGTCATTAACACCCATGAAGGAGGAACTCATCTTACTGGTTTCCGCATGGCTCTTACCAAGGCCATCAATAACTATGCTAAAAAAGAGCTGAGTGAAAAAGATTCAGGAGATCCGCTCACAGGCGACGACATAAAAGAAGGGCTTACCGCAATAGTCTATGTAAAAATGCCATCAACCAATCTCCAGTTTGAGGGACAAACAAAAACTAAACTGGGCAACTCAGAGGTTCAGTCATTTGTTCAACAGGCGGTATCCGAATACCTTGACGTTTATTTCGAAGAAAATCCGAAAGTCGGTAAGGAAATACTTGCAAAGATTCTTCTCGCACAAAAAGCCAGACTCGCTGCCAAGGCTGCAAAAGAAGCAGTCCTGCGAAAAGGCGCTTTAGAAGGGTCAACTCTCCCTGGAAAACTTGCAGACTGTGCAGAGCGTGACCCGGCAAAATCTGAGCTTTTTATGGTCGAAGGTAACTCTGCCGGTGGCACCGCTAAACAGGGGAGAGACCGAAAATTTCAGGCGATTCTGCCGCTTCGCGGTAAAGTTCTGAATACCGAAAGAGCTTATCTTGATAAAGTTCTTGCCTTCCGAGAAATAAAAGATCTTGTTATTGCGCTTGGAATGGGTATCGGCGAAACCATTGACTACAAAAAACTCCGCTACCATAAAGTAGTAATAATGACTGATGCCGATGTGGACGGGGAACACATCCGAACACTGCTCTTAACATTCTTTTTCAGACATATGCCTGCAATTATTCAAAACGGGCATCTTTATGTGGCACAGCCTCCGCTTTTCAAAATCCAGTACGGAAAAAAAGTACAGTATGCCTATTCTGAAGAAGAAAAAAGCAGAGTCTTAAAAAAAATTGCAACTGACGAAAAGTCAAACCCGGTTGTACAGCGTTACAAAGGACTCGGAGAAATGAATCCTGAACAATTATGGGAGACCACTATGAACCCGCAGAACCGGATTTTAAAACAGGTAACGGTTTCAGACGAACAAGAATCAGATCATGTCTTTGCAATGCTTATGGGTGATGAGGTTCCACCCAGAAAAAAATTTATTACAACCCATGCGAAATTGGCAAATTTGGATGTATAGCTCGAAACATATAACTCACAATGTTATATGTTACATGTTATATGTTAACTATTAAATAAATCTATATATGAATCTTTCAAAACTGAGTTCAGGAAAACAGTTTCCCGAGGAAATAAACGTTGTTGTTGAAATCCCTCAGGGATCCGCAATAAAGTATGAACTTGATAAAGAGTCAGGATATCTCATGGTCGACCGGTTTGCATTTACTACAATGGTTTATCCATTTAACTATGGATTTGTCCCAAATACTCATGCGGAAGATGGTGATCCTGCGGATGTCCTTGTGATATCAACCTATCCAGTTCATCCGGGAACCGTCATCCCAGCACGACCTATCGGAATGCTCGAAATGGAAGACGAGGAAGGAATTGATACAAAGATTCTTGCTGTACCTCTCGATAAGGTTGACCCGTTTCTTTCTGAAATAAAAGATATACACGACTTAAACGAAACGACCCGAAAAAAAATACAACATTTTTTTAATCATTACAAAGAACTGGAAAAAGGGAAGTGGGTGAAAACCAAGAATTTCCTCTCACGAGATCACGCCCTGAAAGCGCTTAAAAAAGCATCTTAATTAATAAACCTATGTCGGATACACAACCAAAACAACCCGAGATCGGCCCAAAACAAGTGACGACTGAAATCACCGCAGAAATGAAACGAGCGTATCTTGATTATGCAATGTCTGTTATTGTATCTCGGGCCCTTCCCGACGTTAAAGACGGCCTAAAGCCGGTCCACCGTCGCATTCTGTATGCAATGCACAAAATGGGTCTTACTTCAACCGCGAGATTTTCAAAATCCGCAAAAGTTGTTGGCGAAGTACTTGGTAAGTACCATCCGCACGGAGACTCCGCAGTATACGAATCCCTCGCCAGAATGGCACAGGATTTCTCTATGCGTTATCCACTCGTAAAGGGACAAGGCAACTTCGGATCAATTGATGGAGACGGTCCTGCAGCAATGCGATATACAGAAGTTAAGCTGAGTAAAATCTCCGACGAACTACTCTTTGACATTGAAAAAGATACTGTTCTCTGGAACGATAATTTTGATGCAACGCTCAAAGAACCCGCATTCTTTCCTGCAAAACTTCCCAATCTACTTCTTATGGGTGCCGAAGGTATTGCAGTTGGAATGGCAACCAAAATTCCCCCCCATAATTTAAGCGAAATTGTCGACGCCATATGTATGATGATCGATTCTGCGGAAATTACAAACGGAGAACACGAAAAAGGCACAGTAGAAAACAAAGGGAGTGACAAACAGAAGTCCTTATCTTCAAAAAAACATCTCTATTTTAACGCAAGTATCGACGATATTCTCCAACACATTAAAGGTCCCGATTTTCCAACACGGGGTATTATATACGGAGCGCTTGATATTAAACAATCCTATATAACCGGAAAGGGTAAAGTTCTCATTCGTGCAAAAGTCGAAGATGAAGATTTGGGAAAAGGTAAGATGGCCATCATTGTCAAAGAGCTTCCTTACCAGGTTAATAAGGCAAGTCTTGTTGAAAAAATTGCACGGCTTGTCAACGAAAAAAAGATCGTAGGAATTTCAGATCTTCGTGATGAATCTGATCGAGACGGAATACGGATTGTTATTGAATTGAAACGCGATGCGCAGTATAAAAAAGTTCTCAACAACTTATTTAAATATACGGAAATGCAGACTTCGTTTCCAGTCAATGTAGTCGCGCTTGTTGACGGCGTCCCCCAAACACTTTCCATAAAAACAATCCTTGAAGCATACTTAAAACACCGTGTTGAAATGGTGACAAAACGGTCTGAATACGAACTTATGATGGCCAAGAAACGTGCTCACATTCTCGAAGGATATATTATCGCTTTAGATCATATCGACGAAGTAATTGCAGTAATTAAAAAAGCGAAAGACGAACCAGAAGCACGGGAAAAACTCATGAAAAAGTTCGGTCTTTCTCTCGAACAAACTCAGGCAATTCTAGAAATGCAGCTGCGACGGTTAACCGGTCTTGAGAGAAGTAAAATCGAAGACGAACTTGCCATGTTACGAGAAACGATAGCCTATCTTGAAGCACTTCTCAAAGACATTTTTAAAATCCTTAAAGTGATCAAAGACGAGGTTTTATACTTAAAAAGTAAATACGGGGATGAGCGTTTGACAAGAGTGGTTAAATCCCGACCCGGAGAAATTACCGATGAGGAACTTATTGAAAATAAAGAAGTTATCGTAGTACTTACGAAAGAGGGATATATCAAACAGGTGCCCCGTGAAACATTCCGCGTTCAACAGCGGGGCGGAAAAGGAGTCTCTGGAATCGAAACAAAAGAAACTGACAATGTCTATTACATAACAACCGCAATGACCCATGATTTCGTGTTGTTTTTCACCAATCAGGGTCGCATTTTTCAAAACAGAGTATGGGATATTCCTCAGGGATCACGAACGTCAAAAGGCAAGGCGATTGTGAATCTTCTTGCTCTTCGACCGGACGAAACGGTTACCTCAATTTTGACTTATGGAGCTTTAAATACTCAAACAGCTCCTCAAAAAAACAGTTTTGTTTTTATGTGCACCAAAAACGGAACAGTAAAAAAAACACCGTTTGATGACTTTGCAAATATTCGATCAAACGGCATTATTGCAATACGCCTCGATCAGGGGGACGAACTCCTTTGGGTGAAGCTTACCGACGGCAACCAAAATATACTTCTTACCACAAAGGGAGGAAAAACGATTATATTCAAAGAAAGTGAGGTCCGGCCAACCGGCAGATCTTCTATCGGGGTACGGGGAATTGAACTGAACGAACAAGATATGCTTGCTTCAGCTGACGTTTTTTCAAACAGTGAGTTTAAAAAAAACATACTGGTAATCGGGGAGCGAGGCGTTGGAAAAAAAACCAACTTATCTCTTTTCAAAGGACAACACCGAGGCGGGAAAGGGGTAAAAGTTGCATCGGTTGATGAAAAAATCGGAAAAATCGTATTTGTCCAAATCGTCAATGAGACTGATACCACTGTCATCATCACTAGTCTCGGAGGCCAGATTGTAAAGATACCTCTCACCGCAATACCTCCACGCTCCCGTTCCGCAAAAGGAGTCATTCTCATGAGGTTTTCCGATAAGGCAGATCGGGTTGTAAGCGCAACCCTCGTTTGATATAATAAGTTACATAACTTTTTTGTAATCTTCCTAATTAAAACAAAAGAGTCAGTATTATGCTCGTAAACGGAAAACATATAGCGGAAGTACTCGAAAAAGGCCTAAAAAAGGAATTTCTTGCGTTAAAAAAGAAAAAAAAAGTTCCGAAACTAGTTGTCATACTTATCGGCTCATCCCCCGAACAGATTTCTTTTGTCCATATCAAACGCAGAGTTGCTAAAAACCTTGGTGTGTTATTTGAGTTTATGCATCTCAAGACCCCTCCTCCTTTTGAAACTTTTGTGCGCATGATTAAAGAAAAATCACACGATCCAAAAACAACCGGAATTATTATTCAACAACCCCTTCCCTCACAACTGAACACAGACAGCGTGTACGACTTTATCGCAGTTGAAAAAGAAATCGAAGGTCACCGAAAAAAAACTCCGTTTTGTTCTCCGCTGGGACTTGCGGTAATGACAATCTTGAAATATGTGTTTATTCATCCGACAGCAAATATGCAACTGCTTTTTAACACGCAAAAAGATATAAACGCAGTTAAAAAAGTCACAAAACACAAAAAAATTGTTGTAATCGGAAAGGGGATAACCGGCGGAAAACCGGTCTGCAAAACACTAACCGACTCAAAAATCAACTTCGTCGGTATTAATTCGCACACCCCAAACCCTGAAGAGTACTACCGGGAAGCAGATATTATAATTACCGCTGTCGGGAAAAAAGTGCTTGAGCCTTCCATGTTAAAACAGGATGTTGTTTTGATTAACATCGGCATGCGCAAAGAGGGATCACGGTTAAAGGGTGATTACGATGAGTCTGAAGTAAAAAATATAGCCAGATATTACACACCAACTCCCGGTGGAATCGGCCCGCTTGACGTATTGTATCTCTTCAAAAATCTTCTTGAAGCTACCAAAATGCTGAAGTAATGTGGTAAATATACTTTTTTATAAATGTTGCCTGGCGTTTGGCATATTGCATTTCTTTAACTATCCATTGTTGTTTCATTTCATCTGCTGACAGTTTTCCTTCAAGATATTCAATAATTTGCGCATACCCAATTGTTTTTAGCCCCGGGTCTGCTTTTGAATAACCCATTTTAAGGAGATTTGCTGTTTCTTCGATAGCGCCCTGTTTCAAACGTTTATCAACACGAACCTTTATAGAAGATTCTAACTTGACTTTATCTTTTTCTATACATGAATAGATCAAAGTATGCTCTCTTAACTTTTTTAAAAGATTCGTATTTTCTCCAGTATAATCCTTTTTTTTTATTTTTTTATGTTTTTTTTGGTAACGTGCAATTTCGATTTTTCGGATTAACCGCTGGGGATTATTTTTCTCGCTATTGTTCAGCTTGTCATACGTATGCAAATCAATAGTTTTGAATTCCTTCTGAAGATCTTGAATCGTAAACTTGGATAGTTTTTTTCGAAGTTCCCAGTCCTGCGGAATTCCGGATGTTGAAATATCAGATAATAGGTGATAAAGATAATAACCGGCACCGCCAACAATGATAGGTGTTTTGCCCCGTTTATAGATATCTAAAATAATATTTAATGCAAGTCTTCTGTATTCGTATGCAGAAAAATTTTGTTTTGGATCAACAACATCATAGAGCCAAACAGGAATGGAATAAAGTTGTCGGTTCTCATCGATAGATTTTGATGTTTGAATTCCACTTTTGCCTTTTAATCCATTCCACTGCTGCTCAGGATCTTGGTGAGCATGACGAATCCATGACTTTTGATATTTGAATTTAATTGGATAGTAACCAATATCAAAAATTCCCTTGTTTTCGACAAGAACGAAGTTTTTATCGGTAAAATCCTTACCGGTAACAATATCCAGCTTTTTATATATTTGACGAGAGTCACAATTAATAAGCTCTCCATTATATTTCGCAGCAAGCTCTAACGCTTTTCTGGTTTTGCCCGTCGCAGTCTGACCGGTAACGATTATAATTTTTTGCATAATTTCCCCTTGTTTATCTTGTTTTTTTAAACAGCTGTAAAAACGCTTCTTTTGGAATTTCCACTTTGCCGATTTGTTTCATCATTTTTTTTCCTTCCTTCTGTTTTTCAAGGAGTTTTCTTTTTCTACTGAAATCTCCCGCACCAACCAGCTTGCTGCCTTTCATAAGTACGTCCTTGCGAAAAGGCGAAATCCGTTCGGATGCAATAATCTTTCCTTTATATCGTGCCTGAATACGTACTTCATACTGTTGCCGGGGAATAATCTCTCGTAGTTTTTTAGTCAATGCATATGCTTTTTCCTGAGCCCTCTCCTGTACAACAATTTCAGAAAATTCCTCAACCGGATCAAGATTTAAGAGAATTTCAAGCTTGTCCGCCTTAACAGGAACATACCGCTCAAGCTCCCAATCGAGTGACGCATACCCCGAAGTTACACTTTTCAGGTTGTCAAAAAAATCGGAGATCATCTCGGACATCGGTATTTCATAGGTAAGCGAAATTTGATTCTTGTTATCCATTGTCTTAAAAATCGCGCGATAGTCTTCACAAAGCTTCATAACCGCACCCATATACTCGGTTGGAAGATAAATAAATATTTTTGCATATGGCTCGCAAAATGTATTGTTTTCTACTTTATACTCAACCTGTGGGGGAGTAAGCACCAGTGAGAGATTGTATTCACGCTCAAGTCTTTCACGTACCACATCGGCATGCAAAAGTCCTAAAAAACCAACCCGAAACCCGGCTCCAAATGCCTTACTGTAAATGGCACTAAACTGCAATGCAGAATCATTTAAATAGAGTTTCTCCAGTGCTTTTTTTAAGTTGAGATACTCTGCGGTATCCGTTGGAAACATTGAAGCGAAGACCATCGGTTTGACCTTTTTATACCCTGAAACAGCCTGCGTATTCTTTTTTGACTCGGCCATTGTGTCACCAATTTGTACCATATGAATATCTTTTAGGTTCGTTGCAATATATCCGATTTCTCCTGTCATCAAAAAATCAGTCTGAGTAAGCTCTGGCTTGAAAATCCCAACTTCAAGAATCTTGAACTTAGTGCCGGTATGAATCATGGTTATATCCTCCCCTTTGGTAAGCTGTCCGCTAAATACTCTTACAAAGGTAATGACACCTTTGTGCGAGTCATAGTGCGAGTCAAATATAAGCGCCTGGATATCGGAAGAGTGAGTGTCACCATATTTTTTTGGAGGCGGGATTTTTTCAACAACCGACCAAAGTAATTCTTCCACGTTGTATCCGGTTTTTGCAGAAATTTCGAAGATTTCATTTTCTGAAACTCCCAGAAAATCAACAAGCTGTTTTTTTGTTTTGGATACTTCGGCATTCGGCATGTCTACCTTATTTACCACAGGAATAATAACAATGTTTTTTTCAATAGCCTTATAGGCGTTTGCAATGGTCTGCGCCTGCACACCTTGAGTTGCATCAACAAGCAGAATTACCCCTTCAACGCAGGCGAGTGTCCGATCCACTTCATAAGAAAAATCAACGTGTCCGGGAGTATCAATCAAATTGAGTATGTATTCTGAATTTAAATTTTTTTTGGCTTTATAATTCATGGTAACCGGTGCAAGTTTAATGGTGATTCCTCTTTCCCGCGAGATGGGGTTACGATCCAGAAACTGCTCTTCGTGACCGCCGATTCTTACAACACCAGTCAGTTCTAAAAACCTATCCGCAAGAGTAGACTTCCCATGATCAACGTGGGCAATTATGGCAAAATTTCTGATATTCTGATCATTCATGAACTATTGATAAACTTAAAATAGGTTATCATCTTGCATTTAGTGAAGATTTTCTTTATAGGATAACAGCTTGATTGTCGAAGTACCACCCTCAACCAACCAGTAATCGCCAACGACCACAATAAACAAACCCTCTGGAATGTTGAGAAGGCCACATACTTTTTTAGCGGATTTTTCAAATTCTCCACCCTGTACTTTCTCATTTAAAGAAAATTCACTATGCACAAACGGATTTACACCATAGGTCAACATAAGCTCTTCCTGTTTTTCCTTATGGGCAGTAAATGCAAAAATAGGAACGGCAGGACGGTACCGCGCAAGTAAACGCACAGTTTTTCCCGATTGAGTGTAAACAATAAACCCGTTTGGTTTTTGATTTTTTTTGTAAAGAGTCAAGTACAGATTATATGCTGCTTCGCAGATAAGAGCTTCATGACTTTCTGCCTCAAAATGATATGTCAACCGTGTATCTGATGCAAACGTAATCTCATTTGCTGAAACCGTTTTTTGCATCATCTGTATAGTCTGAAGCGGGTATGATCCGAATGCGGATTCTCCGGAAAGCATAACTGCATCGGTCAAGTCATAAGTCGCATTTGCAACATCTGAAATTTCCGCGCGGGTTGGAAAAGGATTGTTTGTCATCGAATGGAGCATCTGAGTTGCAGTTATAACCGGCTTGGATTGTTCCAAACATTTTCCAATAATGATCTTCTGCCAGTAAGGGACCCGTTCTATCGGTATTTCAATTCCCAAATCGCCTCGTGCTACCATAATTGCATCACTTTTTTCGATGATGCCGTCAACATTATCAACCGCAATTTTAGCTTCAATTTTAGAAACAATGTTGGTTTTGATCGAACGGTTTTTCAGCTCTTTCCGGAGAAACATCACGTCATCGGGAGTTCTTACATATGAAAGCGCGGTAAAAGGAAGATTGTGTTTTTTTACCAGATCCAACCCTTCATAATCCCGTTCAGTAAGAAGGGGTAGGGGAAAGTGGGTTCCCGGAACACAGATAGACTTTCTGTTTTTAAGTTCTCCGGTATGAACAGATTTTAGTAAAACTTTTGGCTTAACTCCAACCACTTCAAATACCAATGCACCGTCATCAGCAACTAATTGCTGACCGACGTGCAAATACTGAACCATCTCCGGATGGGTAACCGTAAATCCTTTTCTATCCGGTGCTGTTAACCCGAGCTCAATAATTTCATCTTTTCCAATCGAAATATGTTCATTCGAAAGAATAATGCGTATCTCAGGCCCCTGCAAATCCAGTAAAATTCCAACGGTTTTTCCCAATTGTGAGGATATTTTTCTAACGCGCTCTATTGTTTTATCGTGCCACTCCAGCGAATTATGCTTAAAATTAAACCGGATAACCGAAACCCCTGTGTGGAGCATTTGGGCGATCATTTCCTCCGACTCTGTTGAAGGTCCAATAGTTGCAATAATCTTTGTGAGGGTCAGCATACCCGTTTATTATAACAAACCCGTGGGCCGTCCCACCTCGAAGGTCGACCTCGAAGGTGGGATTTAATTTAACTATGGATGTGCACCGAGAAGCGAAAATAGTTTTTTAATATCGATAGTCCTTGAAAGTGCCTCAAGCCACCGATGATGGTATAAGGTAAACTCACTTCGGTCAACAGCTTGTCGGAGTTCGATCAGTCTTTTTTTCCAAACATCCATAAAATGGTTTTCATCTATCGCTCCGTTCAATAATGGAACAAGAACATAGTCTTCAGACTGACCTTGGTCTCGGCGCGCCTGATCATCGTACGTAAACATAGACAAAGATCCTGGAGACTGTTTTTTAAACCATTCAAGAATTAATTCAGGTTGTTTCTCACTGATTTGCAGGATCATATCAGATGTTACTTGATAAAGTTTTGCTTGTTCTTTCGGGTTAACTGCTGCAACTGCACATAATGAAAGTAGACCTGAATCATCTGAAGTTAATTTTGTTGCCTGCATAAATCGAGTTTTCGGATTCACTTCATCTTGCTCATCGTAAAAATCCCATACATGCGGATTTTGAGATTTATCTGTTTTACCGTCTACAGCTACAAAATTTTTTGGTTCAACAGTTATTATTCTTATTTCGTTATCAGTCAAAACTCTCCGCTCAGGAATCACAGAAACAAACCATCGTTTGACTATTTCATCATTTATATCAACCGGTGTTTCAAGTTGAGAAAATTGTTGTTCAACGGACAAAACATCACTCCGATATGGTATTTCTGGTTTTACTAAATCCTTTGATTGTGTACCTGTCGGTTCGGGACGGTTTACAACAGCATTTTGTGAGTTGTATAACCAGTTTAAAAGTAACTCCTCTTCTTGGGAAAGACTGTTTATCCGAAGCGCATCACCTTGCTGTTGAGTTTCGTTTGCTGCAGAAACAAGGGCGGTTTTTCCTTGTTCTGTATGTAAATGAGCAAGAGCAAAGGTAAACTGCTCAAGAATTCGACTTGACTGTGATCCAAAAGTTGACGCAATCCAACGAATCGTATTTTCATGAGCGGCTATTAAATTTAGGTCGTAACGATAAGCTTCAAGAATATCTTTCATAAATAGCTCTGCACCATGTTCACTATCACTAAAGTATCTTTGATACAGTTTATCAATATCGTCTTCAGAACCCGAACTCCCCGTAAAATGTATACGCTTTAACTCTTCTGCGTGATCTTTGTTAGAGGGATGATTAAGTTGAAGTATCATCTCTTTCTTCCACTGTGCATACTGTGCAGAAATTTGATTAAGTGTGCTATCCGAATTTGCTCTCGAACGCCAATATTCATCCCTTTCCTGCAAGGACTTTCTTTGTATGAGTGTATTAGTATGAGTTAATTGATCGGTTTTTCCAAGAAGATCTGCGGTTACCGGAGGAAGATCTTTTTTTTGAGGGTTCAAATATTCTCCCCCTACAAGTAGTCGTGTACGAATCGCGGTAAAAATACTGCTTGCTAATTTTGCTTCTGGTGAATGATGTGTTTCCGTCATCACTTAAGTATACAACATCAACGACTACGGAATAATTTCCTCCCATGGCAGTCCTTTTTTACCAAAATGACCGTAGACCGCCGTTTGTGCATACATAGGTTTTCGTAAATTAAATCGTTCAATAATCCCTGAAACAGAGGTGTCAAGAATAGTTTCCATAAATGATCGAATAAAACGCAAAGACTTTTTTTCTGTGCCAAATGTTTCTACGTCACACATCACTGGTCTTTTTTGACCGATAACATAGGCTAAACGCACCTCACACCGCTCGGCTAATTTATGCGCAACAAGATTTTTTGCCAAAAACCGGGCAGCGTAGGCTCCAGATCTATCGACCTTTGTCGCATCCTTTCCAGAAAAACAACCGCCTCCAACCCGCGCCATACCGCCATAGGTATCAACGATAATTTTCCGCCCAGTAACCCCTGTATCGGAAGCAGGACCCCCAACGTACCAAACGCCTGTCCCATTTATTACAATGTCTTTTGAAAAGATACGGTATCCGTACGAATCAAGAACCGGAATAACTACAGTTTGAATAATATCTCGTTTTAGCTGTGTATCGTTAACGGTTTCTGAATGGGGGACTGCAATGACAACCTTCTCAACAGAAATGGGTTTCCCATTTTCATACCGGACGGTGACCTGTGTTTTTCCATCAGGCCTCAAAAAGGGAAGTGTTTTTGTTATTCTAACGGTATCTATTTTGTGTGCGAGAGCGTGAGCTAAAGTAATCGGAAGCGGCATATATTCTGGCGTTTCCAAACAGGCATATCCGAACATCATTCCCTGATCACCGGCACCGAGATTGTCAACGCCAATAGCTATTTCCGGAGATTGTGCATGTATTTTGACAAGAATCGGTGAATCCACAGAAAAGTGAAATAACGGATCGATGTATCCGAGCTTTTTAATTGTTTCCCGTGAAATTTCTTCATACGAAATGTGTTTTTGAGCTGTAACCTCTCCTGCAAGAATCATAAAATCTTTTGTAACCAAAGTCTCAACCGCAACACGAGCTCGTTCATCTTGTTTCAATGTTTCGTCTAAAATTGCGTCAGATACCTGATCGCATATTTTATCCGGATGACCGGAGCAGACCGACTCAGAAGTAAATACAGAATACGACATATGTTTCCATAAACTAATAATGGCCTATCTTTCTCTCGACGTATCGTCGGGAGGCGAATGGAGCACCGTTGCCATAACCGACACGGTTGCTGGGTAAAGCATCACAAGTCGCTTCTTGTTCCGGTTGAACCGGTCACTTCACCACTCTTGATATAAGTAGGCATTTATCAGTATAACAGACAATTAATAAAGTCAACCTCTTGACACGTCTTTGAAAATAAATTATTCTGAATATATTATTATTTATCACCGAGATTTATGAAAAAAAGGAAAGCGGTAAAAAAGGCGACACCGGTCTCACGAAACGAAGAACCGAGCCTCATTATTCAACTGGGAGTTGTATTCGTGATTGTAACAGCAATCTTTCTCTTTGCTTACGTCATGAAGAATTTTTCATAACTTAAATCCCAAATAGGTTCACTGAGAATTCGCTTGATTCTGTTTTGTTTGGTTTGCTAATATGAATAGTATGGTTGATCTTGATCTTTCTTCATATAAGCCTCTGTATATACAGACAGCCTATGCATTGGTCAATGAGTATCGGATTGCGTTCAACTTGTTCCATACTGACATTTCAGATACAATCGCTCTAACCAACCTTCATCGGATCAGTCATTCACTAAAAGGTCAATCCGCATTCATGAATTATTCCCAAACCGCACTTTTTTTTAAGCAGTTGGAGGATTTTTACTCTCTTTTAAAAAATAAGCCTGATCTCATTTCATTACCACTCGTACAAGAAATTCCACAACCAGATATTCTTTCAAAAATGATACTGCATATTGAAAAGAAAAACACTGAGTATCCAATTGAAACAGAACTGAATAAGCTAAAACACATTATGGAATCATTCAAAAAATAATTAACGTATGAAGATCTTACTTGCTGAAGATGATGTATTTTTTCAGAAATTTTACGCGCAAAAACTGCGGGAGCAGGGGTTTGACGTTGACACCGTATCAAATGGAGAAGAGGCGTTAACCAAGCTTCAAAGCACTGAATACACACTCATGCTTCTTGATATTATCATGCCAAAGAAAAACGGTTTTGATGTTTTGCGATACTTGAAAGAACACTCAGAATTTCATCATCCTTCAATAATTGTCTTTTCAACTCTCGGTCAAGAACAAGATATTAAAAACGCACTGCAATTAGGGGCTCATGACTATGTTAATAAAACATTCTTTGATTTTGATAATTTACTAAATAAAATTAATTTAGTAATTCAGCAGTCGCAAAAACCCACATGATCATTTCAGAATCTGAACTCAAAACACTGCTTTTTAGTACGAAAATAATCGACGAAAAAGAATGGATAGATATCGTTGAATATGCTGAAAATTGTGAAATATCACTTTCTGATGCCCTGATCGAAAAAAATATTATTACTGACAAAAATCTTGGAATTCTCGTAGCAGATTATCTAAAAGTTCCGTTTATATCATTATCAACCATTGCGTTTCCGGATAACGTCCGTCATATTGTTCCGGAACGATTGGCAAGGAAGTATAAAGTTATTCCATTTGCAAGAACCGCAACGGAACTTTCCCTTGCATTGGTAAATCCGCGGGATAATACCCTTACTGAAGCAATCGGGCAAAAAACCGGACTCCATGTAAATGCGTATCTCTCAACATCGCGTGACATTGACAATGCGCTCCGAATTTATCGGAAAGACCTGCAACAACTATTCCGAGATCTTCTTAAGGGACAAACGGATGTTGAAAAACAACTGGCAATTGAGGTTGCGCCCATTGTTAAGATGGTGGATTTGCTTATCATATACGCCTACCAAGACAAGGCCTCTGATATCCATATCGAGCCTGAGGAAAAAAATGTTCTTGTCCGTTTCCGCATTGACGGCGTACTCCATGATATTTTGGTTTTGCCGAAAAATCTCCATGACCGTATAATCACCCGTATTAAAGTTCTTTCATCGTTACGCACAGACGAACACATGACCGCTCAGGACGGAAAACTTAAAATCCGCATGAATGAAGAAGATCTCGATGTCCGCGTTTCCATTCTCCCCATTGTAGACGGCGAAAAAGCAGTGCTTCGTCTTTTTTCCACCAGATCTCGCCAATACTCGTTAACAAACCTCGGTATGAACGAACAAGATCTTGTCAGAGTCAAGAAGGCATTTTCAAAATCTTATGGTATGATTCTCTCCACCGGACCGACCGGATCCGGAAAATCAACAAGTATTTATTCCATACTCAAACTACTAAATACCCGCGACAAAAACATTACCACAATCGAAGATCCGGTAGAATACCGGATTAAAGGAATTAATCAGATTCAGGTAAACACAAAAGCCAATCTTACCTTTGCCGCGGGTCTCCGATCAATTCTCCGTCAAGATCCAAACGTCGTATTTGTTGGAGAGATTCGTGACGCTGAAACGGCAAGTATTGCCGTTAATGCAGCGCTCACTGGCCATCTTGTCCTTTCAACACTCCATACGAACGATGCTGCAACCGCTTTACCGCGCCTCATTGATATGCATATCGAACCCTTCCTTGTTGCCTCAACGGTAAATGTAATTGTTGCACAGCGTCTCCTGCGACGGATTTGCGATATGTGCAGAGCGTCTGTGGTTATGCCGTATGCGGATCTTACCCGCTATGTATCAGACGCTATCATTAAAAAATACTTCGGCACAGGCCCGGACATCCATATTTATAAAGGAACCGGCTGCAAAATTTGTCATATGACCGGCTATTCCGGCAGAATCGGGGTCTTTGAAATTATGGAGGTCACCAAAGACATTAAACAACTGATTGTAGCAAAAGCCGACTCTGACGCTATTGAAGTCCAGGCTAAAAAAGAAGGAATGATTACCATGCTTGAAGACGGACTGGATAAAGTCACCAAAGGTCTCACAACTATCGAAGAAGTCTTACGGGTTACAAAAGTTGAAACAGTATGAAAAACACCAGTAATATTACTCTTTCCAACAACGAAAAAATTGAGCTTATCATGAATCTTTCAACCATGATTGCAGCAGGAATATCAATCCTCAGTACCGTTGACTCACTTCTGGAAGATGCAAAGGGCAACCAAAAAAAACTCCTTCAGGCAATGCATGACAATATAAATCAAGGAAAACATCTGTATACCGCCTTTTCACAGTTTCCGCGAATTTTTGACACCGTAACAGTCAACATCATCAAAGCTGCAGAGGAATCGGGAACCCTTGATGTAGTACTGAAGGACTTAAAAAATACGATTCGAAAGGAAATGGAGTTTTCCGACAGAATTAAATCTGCACTTATGTACCCGGTCATGATTGTATTTGTATTTATCGGTGTTCTTCTTATGATTCTTATCGTCGTGATCCCGAAAATTGCCACCGTGTTTCTGAGGATGAATGTCAAACTGCCACTTCCCACCCGCGTTCTTATTTTTGCATCCAACATAGTGCTTAACCATCCGATTCTGCTTATCCTTACCGTCTCATTCTGTATCACCGTTCTATTTTACTTATTCAAAAAAAATAAAAATCTTATCCTTCAGCCACTTTACCACCTTCCTGTAATTTCGCCCCTTGTTATAAAAATTGATCTGACACGCTTTACTTATAGTTTATATCTTCTTTTAAGCTCTGGTATCCCGATAACATCCGCTCTCCAGTTGCTTGAAGATGTTGTGAAAAATAGAGAGGTTTTTCAGGTTATCAAACGATCAGGAGCAATGATCAATCAAGGAAAACGCTTGTCAGACGGACTTCGCACGGGAAAGGGAACCGTTCCTTCCATTATTACAAAAATCGTCGAAGCTGGAGAGAAAAGCGGTTCGCTCGATAAATCACTCCATGAAGTGTCCGAATATCTGGACTATGAAGTGTCAAGCGGATTAAAAACTGCCACCGCCATGCTTGAACCGATTATGCTTGTTGTAGTCGGGATACTGGTTGGGGGAATGATGATGTCAATTATTGCACCGATTTATTCACTAATTGGATCAGTTGGTGCACGCTAAATGAAAAGACATAGTTTCATAAAGCATTTTTTAGGTGGATTTTCATTTATCGAGGTAGTAATCGCAATGGGAGTTTTTGCAATCCTGTTTGCCATTTCATCGCCGCAGATATTTTCTATTAAAGAGCGGATAAATATCACAACTACTCTCAACACTCTTCTTTCGGATTTCAGACAACAGCAGCTTAAATCTATGTCCGGTTCGTCAGAGTCTCAAGGTAGTATACCTGATATGCACGGCGTTTATATTGAGTCAAACGGGTATGTTCTTTTTACCGGGTCAACGTTCAATCAAAACAGCAATTTTAATAGGCGGGTTGAAATAAGCGCACCTCTTGAATTTCAATCAATACATCTTCCGTTTTCACAAATTGTTTTCGCAAGCCGAAGCGGTGAAATTGTTAATTATGATGCAAATAACAATTCATTTAGTATCGCAAACACGGTCACTAATCAGATATATTCAGTAGAATTTAATAGTCTGGGCGTAATTACACAGGTTTCCGCACTATGAAAATCCAGCACTCGGAAAAAGGTTCTTCTCTCATAGAACTGATTATCGTATTTGCTCTCTTAAGTCTTTTACTTCCTGTCGTTATAATAGGTCTAACATCGACAGGAAAATCTTTACCCCAACAAAAACAACGCATCTCTGCAACTGCTATTTATAAAGAAGTTCAAGAAGCGGTTAAACAAATTAAAGACGAATCATGGTCATCATTTGCGGTTAATGGCATTTATCATCCTGTAATAAATAGTACTAAATGGGCACTTGCGATCGGGTCACATACAGAAAATGGATTTACTACACAGGTAATAATTGCCGACGCATATCGGAATCCAGAAGGTCAACTGGTCCAATCTGGAGGCGTTATAGACCCTTCAACCAAAAAAGTAACGATTTCTGTATCATGGACAACTCCTTTAGCCCAGAGCATTACTGCAACAAATTATTACACACGCTATCGTGATAACCGTTTGTTTTCCCAAACAACGGTTACAGACTTCAATTACGGAACTCCGAGCGGAACAACCATTGTCAATACTGATAATAGTTCTATTCCTGATGACGGTGAAATAACACTTGGCGCGGGAGGAAATTCAAACTGGTGTAGTCCATCCCTTTCTATTTCAAGCTTCGACCTTAACGGACAAGGTATTACAACAGCTCTCACTGCAACCTCAACTGCACAGTTTGATTATATTTATACAACAACTGGTGGCAACTCATCTGGCAATTCAATGGATGGAGTAAAAGTTTCTCACGATGACCCTCCAGCGACCTCTACAACAGGTATATATAACAACCGCAAAACATACGGTATATACGTTGACGTTCCAAACCAGTACGTATACCTAACCTCAGATCATCCATCTCTAACCGTGGATATAGTACAAGTTGCTACACTGCCATATTCTCAAACAGGAACATTTCAGGCATCGGGCGGGGGAACCGGAACCAGTGTATATTCTGCTTTCCACCCATCACTCAGATATGACGTCGGATATGTTAGTGCTGGAAATTATTTATATACTTTCAATCTTTCAAGTAAAAGTGGAGCTCGTTCCCAACTCGGACGAGTTAGTACTGCAGGAGCTGGTAGAAAAATAGTTGTTATCGGTATCTATGCATATGTGGCGCTTTCTAGTAGCTCTGAACAATTTGCGATATTCGATATTTCCAACCCTTCATCACCAGTAAAAGTTTCAAAAATCGACGTTGGGAATTCGCAGAAGGCGACTGACGTTTTCGTAAACTCAAGCGGTACACGGGCCTATCTTATCACTCAACAGACAAATCCCGCGAGAAACAACTTTTTTATTATTGATACCACAAATAAAATTACTTCGCTTCCCCCTCCGCTTGGTTCTTATAATACAGGGAGCATGAACCCACTCGGGATCACCGCAGTCCCTGGAAACCGGGTTATCATTGTAGGATCGGGAGGAGAACAATATCAGGTTCTAAGAATTGACAACGAGTCAGCACCAACCAGATGTGGAGGGCTTACCAATCCTCACGGAGCTACATCCCTCAACGCGGTGTCTTCGTTGCTTCAAACTGATGGATCAGCATATTCATACACTCTTACGAATCAATCTACAAATGAACTTATGATTATTGAAGGTGGCCCGGGAGGAGGATCATACACATCAAGCGGAACCTACGAATCACCATCGTTTGATGCCACTACCTCTGCAGGTTTTAACCGATTTGTTGCATCGGTGTCACAACCAGATCAAGCATCTTTGTCCATGCAAATCGGCGTAGCCAATCCAGTTAATAACAGCTGTCTCCATAATCAATATACATATATCGGCCCTGATATACAAAATCCAACATTATCCTACTTCACACCTATAAATAATAAGATCCAAGGTAGGATTCCAGTGGTCAACTATGGATCGTATACAAATCCAGCCCGATGCTTCCGATACAAATTGTTTATGTCAACAAACGACAAAAATTCAACACCAGTATTTTCAGATTTCAATTTAAACTATTCACCATGAAAGTAAATCTAAGAGAAAAAGGGGTCACGATTGCAGAGCTTGTTGTGTATATGGGTATTCTTTCTATCGTATTACTTCTATTTGTTCAATTATTTGCACTCATTGTTAATAAACAACTTGAAACCGAGTCTGTTTCAAGTGTGCAACAAGACAGCAATTATCTTCTTCTTAAATTCAACCATGATTTCCAACAAATGGACTCTATTACTCTCCCTTCTCAACCCGGCCAAACATCTTTGGTATTAAAATGTGCAACCAATATGCTTGAAACTCAATATCTTGTTGAAAACCAAAGACTTATTGCGAGTACAAGCGGTACGAAAATTCAGCTGAACGGGTACGATACAATCGTATCAAATCCCTTATTCATACGACTAGGAAACGGTTCATCGAACGATGTGGTGCGGATAACGTTTGATATTACAAGCAAAGCAAAAAAACAGTCCGGATCTGAATATTATCAGTTTAACAGCACCTTTGGACTCCGTGAAAAATAACCAACCTAAGGAATTGGGACAAACACTAGTTCTTCTTCTCATTTTCATTGTTGTTGCCTTGACAGTTATGGCGACTACAGTTTCAGTGATTATTACTAACACACAAAATGCCTCTATAACAGAACAATCAAATAATGCTGTATACATTGCAGAGAGCGGAATAGAAAACGCAACTTTGAGACTTCTCCGCGATCCGTCATACACTGGAGAAACTTTGTCTATCGATAACGGTTCTGCTCAGGTAACGGTTTATGGATCAGATCCCTACATAGTTACTTCTATTGGTAAAAGTGGCCTATACATACACACTTTACAAGCCACAATAGGGTATACTGATAATATTCTTACCATATTAAGTTGGGAAGAAGTCAATTAATGAATACCGGATTTACCGTAAAAAGGCGAGGACTTGCGTTTTTCAGAGGGAATACTATTGATCTGTATGAACCGACAGTTCCGCGAATCGTTACCGTTCAGATTCCAAATGAAATCCTATCAGATATGGAAATTCTCAATCAAGAAGCGATGAATTCTTTCATTTCGAATATACTGTCAGCCAATAAGTTCCCTCCAACACAGTTCTGTCTGATTCTTTCTTCACCAGTATTTACCAGAGAGTTTCAAATAGAAAAAGAGGCAAATTTACAAAAAAGAATTGATGATTTTTTAGAATATGTTCCGTTTGAATCCGTTCTCTCCAAACAAATTCCTCTTCCAAACGGTATTCTTGTAGTTGCTGCAAATGGAACGCTATTTGACATGTTGCAAAAAGCGTTTATGGCTGCTCACTCAACAATCGGATCTATCACGCCCCTTTTAGCACTTGATCCTGCAATCCAGAAGGAAACAGCTCTCACTCAACCGCTGGCACATCGTCTTTTGACTGAAACTCAAACAGTACAACATAATGCATTTAGTGCAGTCTCTCAGAAAACAAATCTTGAATACGAACTGGCACCGATGTCTGACGAAAAACAAAAACCAAAATCAACGCTTCCTCTTCTTATTCCCGTTTTTATTGTTCTTATGGTAATACTTATTCTCGTGATCTTGCAATCGACAAAACCACCCAATTCTACAACAACCGGTTCTCCAAAAATTCAACCGACCTCGCAACAACCTTTGATTAAATAAGTCTTAATACCCCTTGACAAAGACTGTAAAGTGATTTACTCTGATTATATTAGTTATTATTTATCTTATTTAATTCCATATATGAAAAAACTCACAAGAGGGCTTGCCCTGAGCAAGTCGAAGGGTTTTACCCTTATCGAGCTTTTGGTAGTCATCGGGATTCTGGCAATCCTTTTGGCAATCACATTAATCGCCATCAATCCAGCCAGACAGTTCGGTCAAGCAAATAATACCCGCAGACGAAGCGATGTTTTACAGTTGCTTAATGCTGTACATCAATATGTTGCAGAAAACAAGGGAAATCTTCCGGTCGCATTACTTACCCAGACTCCTTTAACACCGGTTCCTTTAGCGGATACCGGATTGGATATATGTGCAGATCTAATGCCTAACTATATACCGGCCCTTCCTACTGATCCATCCCTTAACACAGCTGCGATCACAAACTGCGGAGCTGCATATGCAACCGGATATACGGTGAATAAAGACGCACAGAACAGAATTACCGTAACCGCACCAACAACCGATAACGGAGAAGTCATTTCAGTCACCCGATAAGTAATTTCTCATTAGCACAAAATCCCGCGGAAACGCGGGATTTTGTTTTTACCGTTATCCCTTGTATAATAGAAGTATGAAAAAAATTTTGCTTGTCGAAGATGATACATTTTTGAGAACTTTGTACCTTGATCTGCTCAAACAAGAAAAATACCTTGTTGACAGTGCCGAGGATGGCTTAACCGCACTTAAAAAAATACAGAAAGGGGGATTTGATCTCATACTCCTTGATATTATGCTTCCCAATCTCGACGGCCTTCAGATTATTGAGAAATTAAAAAAAGACCAACCGAATGCGCTCAAACAAAATATTATTTTCCTTACAAATCTCGATAAAAATGAAATGACTCAAAAAATTAAAGAACTTGGTTTTTCATACCTTATTAAAAGCGACTTGAATCCGGAACAGTTTTTAGAAAAAGTAAAAAAACAACTTGTATAATATCCCTATGAATATTATTATCACCTCAGGGAAAGGTTCAGGAAAAACAACCCTTTCCGCCTTTGACAATGCGTTGTTTGATGCAGGCGTCAGCAACTATAACCTTATTACACTGTCATCAATAATTCCCCCAAATACCGTCATTAAACAGCAGAAATATAAAACTCCTGATTCCGAGTATGGTTACCGGCTTTACACGGTAATGTCAGAAATTCGCAGTCGCGAATCCGGACGTTGGATTGGAGCAGTAATCGGCTGGTGCCAAGAAGAGGACGGCAGGGGAGTATTTGTTGAACACAAAGCAATTGAAAACACCGAGGAAATGGTAAAAACGTACCTGTACGAGGAAGTAAAGAAATCACTTTCCGATCTGTGCCGGCTCCGAGGCTTTACTTTTTCAACGGTAAAAATGCGTATGAAGCTCAGTATTGCAAAAGTTACCGAGATACCGACTTCCGCTCTTGTACTTGCAGTCTATCAGCCAAGAGGATGGGAAACTACTTCCGCAGTTTAACAATATACTTTTTTAAAAAATGCGTCGGTTTCCAGAGGGATTTTGAAAGACGAAGTCCTTCAATTCCTAAATCCTGTTCATAGTTAATATAAGTACAGCCGAGCGAATACAAATGTTTCGCAGATTCATGGCTCAACATGGCATAAATCCCCGTATATGTTTTGTCCGCCTTTTGAAACGCTGAAATTCCGTGTTTTTGGAATGTTTTTTCATACATCGTAAATGCAACGAGCGTTCCTGCATGATAAATACAAAGCGTGTGAAACTCGAGATCGTTTACCGAATCAATAAGTCTTCGAATAGCAGTGAGTTCATTTTCAGTATCTTTCCGACTCTTGCCCGCATTTTTTTCCCATCGTTCAAAAAGCGAAATCATTTCATTCTGAATGTGAGGATTGCGGACATCGACGAATTCAACACGGTAACCTGGGTATTTCCGCTTGAACCGCGAAACCAGGTAGTTTTTTCTTTTGAATAAAGACTCGGGAAGTTCGGTAATATGCCGTGCAGAAACTATATAATCATGATTATCTGGATCTTCGCTGATTTCAAACATCTTTTTCATACGCGGTTCTGACTTAATAACAAACTCAGGGACTAGTTTGAGATGTGGTTCTATGCGGTTTTTTTGAGAAAAGGTGAGGAGCATACGGCTTGTCAGAATAACCGACCTGGTTCCGATAAACGAGTAAAACGGTTTCACGGTGAGATAGTCGGTAAACCGTACAACCAAATTACCATACAATAAGGATACTTCTATTGAATCATCGGTATTGTAGGACCAGAGACTCGAAAAGTTATAATCTGAGTACGGAGGGAAGCTCGAGGTTACTGCCTCAATTTCTTTTTTGTGCTTCAGTTTTAGTTTTGAAAACCGGGGAAAAATTGGGATCATAGTATCAAATAAAGACCAGCAAACAATACCACTGCGGAAATCAGTTTCAAAGTTAGGGTTCCTTTCTCAATAGATTCACGAAAGATTTTGGGGAAAAGAAAAGTCAGAACAAATCCAAATAAAATGCCAAAAAAAACCTGTGTGTTTCCCAAAACGGATACAAGTGCGAGTGGGCCGAGCGCGAACGCATAGTACATCGAAGATTTTGCAGTAACAAACACTGATTCGTTCAAAACAATCAGGAAAAGGGTCTTTTTTTTCTGGCGTTTCCTGCTTTTCAAGAAGGACGTACGTATTGAAGGAACAGCAAGATACAAGATCAGCCCTCCAACGCCTATACCAAAACTTTCATAGGAGAAAACGGTTAAGAAAGATTGAGTATTGAGTACAAACTTCATGAGAAATCCCGCTAACGCAGTCATCAAATCAAATAGCAAAATAAGGAGAAAAGACTCGGGGAGCCTCCAGTTCCAGGACTTGGGGTTAATTACCGCAAGGAGACTTCCAAACAGTACAACGAAAAACCCAATCATCTGTTTGCCGGATAAACGTTCACCCAAAAAAAACAAAGCAAAAAAAATACTAAAAAGCGGGATAAGTTGAAAATACAGAATCACGTTGCTTGTTTCCTCACGGGATAACGCTTTATAATAAATAACAATTGACCAGAGCGTGATAACGCCAGTGGTTATGATAATTACTCCGTCGCGAAAACTAAGAAGAGAAAATCCGGTAACAATCCATATTGCTAATCCAAAGCAAAAACTGACTAGGGCCGTGTAAACCGGGAGCCCCCGATAATCTTTAAAAGATTTTGAAAGCAGGTATTTGTCTATAAAGTTAACAACAGTATAAACAAGTGGCGCAACGAGCCCGAAAAAAATCCACATACCGCTTAGTATATCGCTTTACCACTTGACATTCAAGTTCGGGCAGTAATATACTGAAAGATATACTGATGAAAAAAGGTTTTTTTAGTGAATGGCAGGTCGCTATCGCCGGGATATTTTTTATTGTTTACACTGCATGGTGGAGTATTCTTCAACTCACTCATGCAACTGATAGTGTAGTTTTTGACTATTTTGCCAGTACCTACTGTCTTATTGCACTATGGGGAAGTTTTTGGGGATTCTATTCTTCAAAAAAATGGGGGGGTTGGAATAGTATTATGGGCAGATCTATCATCTTTTTCTCAGCCGGTTTGTTTGCCCAGGCATTCGGACAGATTTCTTACTCCTATTATGTAATGATTAGGGGCGTTGAAGTGCCCTACCCATCAATCGGCGACCTGGGATACTTCGGAAGTATTCCGCTCTACATAATTGCAGCCATACATCTTGCAAAGGCTTCGGGTGTGGAACTATCTTTCAGGAATGCAATCAACAAATTCCAGGCGATTGTAATTCCCCTTATTGTATTGTTCGTTTCCTATGCGATATTTTTAAAAAACTATGTTCCTGACTGGTCCGAACCTCTCAAACTGTTACTTGATTTTGGATATCCACTCGGACAGTCTGTATATTTGGCTATAGCCCTGCTTACTTTTTTACTTTCTATTTCTCTCCTTGGGGGAAGAATGAAAAACAGAGTTATCTTTATTCTTGTTGCACTTGCGATCCAGTATGCAGCTGATTTTATTTTCCTTTATCAGGCAAACAACAATATCTATCTCGCCGGTGGCATTACTGATTACATTTATTTTGTCGGTTATTACACTATGACTCTTGCACTTCTCCAGCTAAATCATATTATGAATGAGTTAAGGAAAAATTCTGTTTAAAATCGCATGACAGACTCGAGCATATATTCACAGATTGTAGAAAAAATAATAAGAGAACAGGAAACCATAATCGGCCCTATCGCTCTTGAACAGGCAAAACGCGTTAAAGGCCTGCATGTCGATATGACAAAACACGCTGTTCAATTCAAGGGTGATGAATCTCAAATAATTGAAGAGTTGGTGGAACAGTACCGTGACTTTTTTGGACAAGTCTCTGTAGAGGTATGTAAAAACGCAGTAAAGAAACTTATTTCACAGCTTCCTAAAGATCAGCAGCCAATCCTTTTAAGATAGATCCTTTTTTACTTTTGAATTTTGTACTATTTGTTTAGGATTTTTAGTTTAGGATTTAGGACTTTGTTTTGTGTATAATGATTTTATGCCCGCATCTGTGTCAATCGGAAAGGAAATGGAACACATTACTCAAGTGATGTACCAGCGTAACCTTGAGCTTGCGGAACGCAATAAAACGCTTCTTATCCTGCGAAAAATCGAGGAAATAATTTTGTCCTCCGTTACTGACATCGAAGTTATCGCGCAGGAGGTCAGCAATATAGTTCTCAAAGAAGCCGGTTTTAAAGGAATTTTTCTTCGCGTGCTCAACCATAACCGTACCATGCTGAATCCGCTTTCGATTGTGTTTGCTGATTCCCGCAATAAAGTGAGTAAAGAGGTTATGAATCAACTTTCCGGTATCCAAATCGCGTTAAATCATCGCGATAACGTAATGGTAAAAACAATCAAACTCAACAAACCTCAGCGAACAAACCAGTTTTACTTCCTTGAATATCCCTACTTGAAACTTGACAAAGCCTACGAACTTCAACAGACACTTGCTATTAAGTTTTTTCTAGTTTATCCGCTCGTGATCCGGGAAAAACCAATGGGCGTAATGACCATCGCGGTGGGTAAAAATCAGGAGTTTGACTATGAAAATAGGGGGGACTTGTTAAGCAGGCTTCCCCGAGTGGTGTCAATTGCACTAGAAAATGCACTTCTGTATCAAACCATCCAAAAAAATAATGAACGCCTCAAAGAACTGGACAAACTGAAAGACGAGTTTGTTTCAATAGCTTCTCATGAACTCAGGACTCCTATGACTGCAATTAAAAGCTACCTGTGGCTTGCGCTCAATAAACCAGAATTTAAACTTGACCGTAAACTGAAGGGTTATCTCCAGATCGCATACTCTTCAACCGAAAATCTCATCAAGCTTGTTGGAAATATGCTCACGGTTTCTCGCATCGAAGGAAAACGACTCAGTATGAATATTCAGAAATCAAGTTTAACCGGACTGATCAAAGAAGTTTACAACGAACTTATAATACGGGCGAAAGAACAACAAATACATCTGGTTTTTGTTCAGCCGAAAAAAGATATTTTCATTATGATGGATAAGGATAAAATTCATGAGGTTCTCCAGAACCTGTTAGGAAATGCTCTTAAGTTTACACCTGAAGGAGGGACAATACAGATAACAATCAAGAAAAACCATCAAGCGGTTGAAACCAGCATTTCAGACACCGGTCCCGGAATGTCGCATGAAGATCAAAAAAAACTGTTTAAAAAATTCAGCATGCTTGGGGCATCATACGCGAAAACACATAATGCATCAGGAACCGGTCTCGGACTTTTTATTACAAAGCAGATTATTGAAATGCACAAAGGCAGAATTACTGTTCAATCGGAAAAGGGAAAAGGTTCAACCTTTACCTTCTCGCTCCCTCTCTAGGTTCCTTCTTTCCATGTTTTCCCGTATTTTTTTTGCTCTGCAGTAAGTCGGTCAATACGGATTCCTTCTGCTTTGAGTTTAAAAACAGCAATCTGACGATCTAACTTTTCTGGCAAACGGTATACTTTGTTTTTCAGCGTCCCTCGTTTTAACCACATGTATTCTGCAGAAAGTGCCTGTCCCGCGAAACTCATATCCATAACCGAAGCCGGATGACCTTCAGCTGCAGCCAAATTAACCAACCTCCCCTCCGCCAAAAGAAATATTGATTTTGCTTTTGATTTTTGACCTTCACTTTTGCCTTTTGCCTTTTGATCTTTAACTTTAATTTCATACTCTTCCACAAACGGCCTTACTGTTTTTACAGAAGTAGAAACGTTTTTCAGAGCTTCTTTATTTATTTCAACATCAAAATGGCCTGAATTGGCAATGATTACTCCATCTTTTGCTACAGCGAGATGGTTTTCGTCAACCACATACTTATTGCCCGTCACCGTTACCACTACATCAGCTACCTTCATTGCATCAATAAGGCGCATCACCTCAAAGCCGTCCATACGCGCCTCAAGCGCCTTTACCGGATCAACTTCAGTCACAATAACGTGTGCTCCCGCACCACGTGCCCGGTTTGCAAGACCCCTTCCACACCAACCGTAACCACAGACAACAAAAGTACGACCTGCCAGAAGTATATTCGTGGCGCGAATAATTCCATCAATTGTCGACTGCCCAGTACCGTACCGGTTGTCAAACAGATGTTTTGTCAGATTGTCATTCACCGCGAGCACCGGTATTTTCAAAGCCTTGTCTTTTTCCATAGCGCGAAGCCTGATTACTCCGGTTGTTGTTTCCTCTGTTGAACCGACAATATGTTTTAACAATTCCTTCCGTGTACTGTGAAGCAGCCCAACCAGATCAGCTCCGTCATCCATAGTAAGGTGCGGTTTAAAATCCAGAACTGCGTTCAGATGTGCATAATAGGTTTTGTTATTTTCACCTTTTCGGGCAAAGGTTGAAATATTAAAGTCTTTTACGAGTGAAGCTGCAACTGAGTCGTTGGTCGAAAGGGGATTGCTTGCACACAGAAATACCTCAGCACCCCCGCTTTTCAGCGCAATAGCAAGATTTGCGGTCTCTGCAGTCACATGCAAACATGCTCCAAGGCGAACGCCTTTTAAGGGTTTATCCTTAGAAAATCGTTCTTGAATAAGCTGAAGCACCGGCATATCGCGCCTTGCCCACTCAATTAACTTTTTACCCTCAACAGCCAAACTCGAATCTTTTACATCGAATTTCATATTAATTACTTAAATTTATAAAGTTAAAAATCAAAAATTAAAAGCTTAATTCGTTAATTTTTGCCCTTTGACCTTAACTTTTACCTTTTGACTTTTGCCTTTTAACCTTTAGACCTAATTCTTTCATTCTTTTCTCAAACTCTTCCTTACTTACCCGGTAATTCACTGTACCGTAGGATTCAATTACAAAACTTGCCATCACGTTGCCGATAGTTAAACTTGTCTGAGTATCCATTCCAAAAAGTATCGCTGATAAAAATCCTCCTCTCCACGCATCGCCTGCACCAGTTGGATCCACCACGTTTAATCCCTTGAACGCCGGTATTTCTATTTTTGAATTTGAAATTTGGATTTGTCTTTCGTATCTTACTCCTTTTTCCCCCAGTGTCGTTATAACCGTTATTCCTTTAGCTACAAGGTTGTCAACCGAAACTCCCAGCTGTTTGCAGATCGCAGAAATTTCATAATCGTTACCAACCAGCCACCTGCAATTATTAACACCGCTTTGCAGATTGTTATCAGATATCCAGCTCAGCGCCATACCGCAGTCATACATATAATCGATCTTGTGTTTTATCGCATAGTTTTGAGCGGTTAAAAACGCATCGGGATGGTTTGCAGAAATTATCATAAGGCTATCCTGTTTTACAAACTGCTTAAAATCAGCGTCCTTTCCCCGATCACACGCGCCATAATAAAACCCCCAAATCTGATTGTCTTTAATATCGGTGATTACGGTACCGCTCGCACTGTACCGTTTGGGATCAGAAACAATTCCTTGAGTATTAATATTATTTTTCTTAAAAAACTCTAAGTGCTCTTTACCGTCCTTTCCCAACCCTCCCAATAAATAAACAGGAACTTGTTTATCTTTCAAATTTTGAATTTGTGATTTGTTTAGGGTTTCGGATTTAGGATTTAAGGTTTTTATTGCTTTTGATGCTTCACTGACTGCAAAAGCAATATTCGTCCCCGTTCCTCCCATCTGTTTTTCAAGATTATCAACAACAAACGATACGTTTATCTGATGCAGTTTATCCGGCTGAAGATGATTTACAAATTGATTCGGGAAGTCCATGATAATATCCCACGAAAGTGATCCGGTTACAACGATATTGGAATATGCTCTACTTAAAGAATTCATGAAGGAACCATTATTTCATCTTTTCTCTAGGAATTCAAATGAATATTGAAGCATCCACTAAACAACATCCGCAAACATACCCTCAAGTCTTTTAAATAATCCAATGGAAAGGATAAAAATGAGCAGGCTTACGCACACACCTATGAGAAGACTCGGGAAATTCGGTAAATCTCCCGCAAGCAAAATCTGCCGGTATGCATTAATAAATACAGACATAGGGTTTATACGGAATATCCAGCGATACTGAACCGGAAAAAACTCGGTTGCATAAATAACCGGCGTTGCATAAAACCAGATGGTAACTACCAGATTGAGAAGATAGCGTACGTCACGGTAAAACAGATTGGTTGCTGAAAGAAACAAAGACACACCGTAGGTAAACAAAAACTGCAGTAGAAATAACGGCAGAAACAGCAACATGTATGGCGTAAATGGGATGCGATACCAGATAAGCAGGAGAACAAAAATGAGTGTCGAAAGCGCAAAATCAAATGCTTTTGCAAGCAGTGCGGAAAGTACAAGAATTTCCCGAGGAAAATAGATTTTTTTGATAAGTGAGGCATTTTCAACCAGCTCTTCTGTTGCATTCTGGAGCGAGTTTGAGAAAAACAACCATGGAAGAAGTCCGGCGTAAAGAAAAACAGGGTATGGAACGCCAAGGTTGTTCACCCGCATTACCTTTGAAAATACAAAGCTCATAATAAGCATTTGAAAAAAAGGATTGAGGACAACCCAGAAAAAACCAAGAAAAGACTGCTTATACCGCGCCTTTATTTCCTTCTCAGTTAAATATTTTATGAGCTCCCAATGTTTGAAAATTATCATATGTTAAATAAAACTCAAAAATCAAAAGTTAAAGATAAAAAATTAAAGTTATAGGTAAAAAGTACACACATCTTAGTTTGATCGTTAACTTTCACTTTTGACCTTTGACGTTTAACCTTTGACCTTATTCACTATCTCTTTCCTATATAGACCCACTCCTTCTTCCGCATCTCCATCAAACTTCACACTCCCATGCTCAAGATAAATAACTCTATCACAGAACTCCTCAATAGTTTTCATAGCATGTGAAACATACACAATCGTTGTTCCGTTTTTTTTAAATTCATTCATCTTTGCAAGGCATTTTTTCTGAAATCCTTCATCTCCGACAGCTAGTATCTCATCAACAAGCAATACTTCCGGATTGGTAAAAACCGCAACCGCAAAAGCCAGGCGCATGTACATGCCTGAAGAATAATATTTAAGGGGCGTTTCCATAAACTCCTCAACCTCCGCAAAGGCCACAATTTCTTTGTATTTTTCTTTGATGAACGATTCTCTCAATCCAAGAATTACTCCATTTAAGAAAATATTCTCTCTACCATTCAGTTCTGGGTGAAAACCGGCTCCCAGTTCAATAAGCGGTGCGACTTTTTTTGTTACGCTTATCGTTCCCGAGGTAGGAGATGAAACCCCAGCGATAAGTTTCAGCAGTGTAGATTTTCCGGCTCCGTTTTTTCCGATAATACCTACTGTTTCACCGGCGTTTATCGTAAATGAGACATCGTTCAGTGCGTGAATCCGCTCAAGTGTTTTTTGCCTGAAAAAAACCGCCTGGACAAGCTCTTTAACCGTTTTCTGGTGTTGGAAAAAGAAGAATTTATGGACGTTTTGAAGAGTGATAACCAACATAGCTATATTTTAGCAAAAAATCGCCTTAATTTCATATAATATAGGCATGCAATTTATCATCCTGGCAGCAGGTAAAGGAGAACGCTTAAAACATCACACCTTATCATACCCAAAACCACTTGTACCCCTTTATGACGGATCAACACTTCTAGAACGCATGATCGACCTCGCAGATAAAACAAATTTCTTTTCCAAAATACTTATTGTCACTGGTTACACACACCACTTGATTGATGAGTTTATTAAAACTAAAACATACAAAACGTCGATAGAAACTGTTTACAATACCGATTTTAACCATCCATCTCCAGTTTATTCAGTGAAAACAGCACTCCCATTTATTATAAACGAAGACTCTATCCTAACCGTATGTGACAATTTATATAATCCAAAAATTTTTGATGTGTTATCAAATAGAACAGATAGCGCTTTTACTGTCCTAGCGAGTGTCAAAAAAACCTATTCAACAGATGAAATGAGACTTCAGATTGATTCAAGTGGATATCTGATCTATGCAAATAAATATATCGAAAATAAAAATACAAATGCCGCCTCTACAAATTTAATTGTCCTTCGTGGTAACGAAACCCGAACACTCTTTGCATCACAAACAATCAAAATGATGTCTTCTCCAACTGGAACACCTCGTTTTTATCATCACATTTTTAACCGACTTGTTTCTCTAAATCATAAAGTCAAAATCGAGCTTGTCCCTGAATCATGGTGGCATGAAATTGATGACCTGGATGATTATGCTAAGATGAAAGAATGGATATCTATTCAATCTTAATCGAATTTATCGCTGATCTTTTTGCTATTTTAATATACTCTTTATCCTCACATATCAAAAAAGACCAAAATCTTTGGATTTTTGGAACATGGTCAGGAGAAGCATATAATGACAACTCTAAATACCTTTTTGAATATGTTCAAAAAAATCATCCTGAAATCAGGGCAGTCTGGTTAGCAAAACGTAACTATCCAATACTCCTTGTCCGAAAAAAAGGATACGAAGCATACAATATGCACTCTCCCTACGGTATATGGCTCGCAATAAAAGCGGGTTTTGCAATATGTAGTGTGTCGCTTCATTTTGACTTCTACCGGGCAGCAATTTCAAAACAGACAAAGTGCATCTATCTTTCACACGGCTTAGGACCAAAAAACATGACGCTTCCTGCAAAACATATAAAACCAACGTTTTCATCAGTAATTAGGCAAAAGTTAAAAATAACCGCACTTTTTATTACCCGGAGATTACATTTAGACTCAGGAATAAGTGATTCCATAATTCCGTATGACAATTGGAATAGATACAACGCCGTTATGACTCTTTCCCAAGTTTCGAAAGAAAAAACAATACGATCTCACGGAGTTAACCCGACTAAGGTTCATATTACGGGTTATCCCAGAAATGAAGTCTTTTTTGGTACGAATATCGAAAAGCAGCCGATAGATCAACTGGTAAGCAGACTAAAAAATCATGGAATAAAAATCGGTCTCTATGCTCCCACCTACCGAAAAGAAGGAAAAATAAATATTATTGATATGTTCGTCAAAGAAGCTGAAAACTTAGGAAAGAAACTTCAAAAACAAAATGTCTATTTGTTTGTAAAGCTTCACAACTGGAATAGAGATGATATAAAAAAAACCAACGCCCGGCTCAGGCATATTCACCTACTTTCCGATGACGAAATAAATCAGGATATCTATCCTCTTCTGACAAAAATAGATTTTCTGATTACCGATTATTCAAGTATCTATGTAGACTTCCTTTTGTCTGGAAAACCAATAATTTTTGCCCCGTTCGATAGAGAGGAGTATGAAAAAACTGACAGAGGGTTTTATTTCGATTATGACTCCATAACTCCTGGACCTAAAGTAAAGGACTGGAAAGATGTCTATTATTGCATTACACATTTGAATTCGGACTCCAAAGACTATGGTTCAAGACTCGATCAAGTAAAATATTTGCTGCATGATGTTTTGGAAGGTGTTTCTAACGAAAACATTGTCAAGATGGTTAATAATTTAGAATACTTTTCTCAAATAAAGACTCCCGCCTGAATCTTTATATAACCTGTACGATATTCGAACGGATAGAAAATCTAATAAAAATGTAAGAAATAAGCTTCATTTAAAAAAGCATTTATATTGTACATAAGGTCAATCTTACTATATAATGTGCTCAAAATGAAAGTATATGGGGTTCTGCCAATGGCTGGGAAAGGTACAAGACTTCAACCTATTGGATTTTCTAAAGAGCTGTATCCTGTTATTTCGAACAAGCGTCACTTTGCAATCTCTGAGTATTTAATTAATGAGCTAGAAGCTTCGAATGTTGATGAAATTAAATTAGTAGTTAACCCAGAAAAGCTGGATATTGCGAAATATTATTCGAATTATCGAAAGCTTATTGGCATGTATTTTTACTCTTCTGCATCTCTTCCTGAATCTTGTTTGTATCCCATTGATGTAATGAACGACGACGATATCTGCCTATTCGGTCTTCCTGACACTATTTATTCACCAAGAAATGCTTTCAAAAAAATATTATCACAACTGAAACGAGGAGCGGGTATCTCGCTCGGTATTTTTAAAGTTCTAGACCCAACAAAATATGATAGTGTAAGATTTACAAAAAAAATGAGAGTACTGGAGGTACGTGTTAAAAAAAATCCGCCATGCAGTCAGTATGTCTGGGGGATTTGGGGAGGGAAAGTTCGAGCATTAAAAAAACTTAAAAAAAGTATACTAAATCAAAGGGTCAAAGATTCAGAGCGATTGTTGGGCGTCGGCTTTAATAATCTTGCAAAAAGTAGTAATATCAGAATATTTTGCACCATAATCGGGGACCAGTACTATGATATCGGGACGTTAGATTCTGCACTAAATGCAAATAAAACAATAAAAGATTTTAAGTTTTAAAAATGGTTAGAAAATTGACAAAAATATATGATGCATGCATGTCAATTTCAAGCTATTTATTCTTCAAACTGGTGCATAGGCGAAGCAGTGCTTCAACGTACGCCAGTATCATAATTCTTTCTTACAATAACTTTGAGTTTACTAGCCAATGCATCGAAAGTATCTTTCAAACTACTCCTCAAGAATTATTTGAAATAATCTTAGTAGAGAATGGATCTAATTCTAAAGTCAAAAAAAAGATCTTTGACTTAAACAAAAAGTATCCCATGCAAATAATCGATATAAAACACAATATTGGTTTTGTCAGAGGAAATAATAAAGGCCTAAAACAGGCAAAAGGAAACTATATTGTTCTTTTAAATAATGACACTATTGTTACGCCTTATTGGCTAGAGCGACTTATGTACCATGCTGATAAAAAAGATGTGGGGCTAGCAGGTCCAATAACCAATAGTGTAGGAAACGAAGCAAAGGTAACTCTCAGATATAAAATATCTGATATACGATCACTGAATAGTGCAGCATTTTGGTACACTATAACTCACTGGGATAAAATTACAACAATGAATTCCCTTTCATCATTTTGTTGGATTATGAGGCGGTCTGTTTTTGAAAAAATTGGCCTATTGGATACTCGCTATATAAAGGGTTATTTTGATGATGATGATTATTGTATGAGGGTGAAAAAAAATGGGTATAAAATTATTTGCGTTGATGATGTCTATATTCACCATTTTGGAGGAAAAACCCTCAATCAGAATAGTCCATTTTATCGGAATGTTTTTCTCACCAATAAAAAGAGGTTTGAAAAAAAGTGGGGTAAGTGGATACCACACAAATACAGATTAACTGAATAGTCTTTATGAAACAACCTAAAGTAAGTATTATACTCGCTCTTTTCAATAACTGGAAATATACGTTTAACTGTTTGCAGAGTTTAGAAAAAGATACGTATACAAATAAGGAGATAATTATCTTGGATAACAATTCTACAGACGAAACTCTGGAAAAACTTCCTGAATTTATAAAACAGTCTCCGCTTAACATCAAAGTAATTTGGAACAAAACAAATCTTGGATTTGCCAAGGCAAACAACATCGGCCTCCGGATGGCAAAAGGCGAGTACATTGTGTTACTCAACAACGACACCTATGTGACGAAAGGATGGATCGAGGGCCTGATAATACACGCGAATAAACAAGGAGTAGGTCTGGTCGGCCCAGTAACCAACAATATCGGTAATGAAGCAAAAATCGATGTATTGTACGAATCTGGAAACTGGGACGAAATGCACCGGATAACAAAAGAATATACAACTCTGCATAAAGGTGAAACTCTGCCGGCCCAAACTGTTGCCGCATTTTGCTGGATGATGAAACGATCGGTTTTCAATAAAGTCGGCTATCTGGACGAGCGTTTTGAGCAGGGGTGGTTTGAGGATGACGATTATTGTCGCAGAATAAAAATAGCTGGACTAAAAGTTCTTATCGCGGAGGACGTATTTGTACACCATGAGGGAGGAAAATCGTTTAGTCTGATGAAAAAAGACGAATTAACCAGCTTATTCAACAAAAATAAGAAAAAATTTGAAGAAAAATGGCAAACGCAGTGGATCCCTCATCATTATCGAATAGAAATACGAGAAATCAAACAGATTCTAAAAAAAATTATGAAAGTCAGTGTACAAATTAAATCGATTCGGCAGGATCTTCTTATAGATGAAGGATATCCGCTATTCCGGCTTTTTCAGCCTTTTAAAAAATTCTTGTCCTATAAAGAACTCGATGTTGAACCATTTGATTACAATAAATACCTCAATCTTAGAGGAAAAGAAAAACTAAAAAAACGTCTCGAAAAATTAAAAAAATACTACAGAAAACTAAGGTCGCTTCAATCTTCTGTCTTATATATACCGTTTCAAATATACCATCGGTTTGAATCTGTCCCTAAAGCAACACGGATGATTCGCACCCTGTGGACAATTAGCAAAATCTTGCCGCCGTTACCGGGTAAACCTGACATTGTCATCTGTTCAATCATCGGATATTTATTCCGTCACCAGCGTCCTCAGCATTTGGCGGAACAATTAGCAAAAAGGGGACACAGGGTATTTTACCTTGACCATCAGTTTATTACCCAAAATACACTTGATAAAGATCACTATGAAATCAAAAAAATTAAAAAAAATATATATTTATGCAA
Source organism: uncultured Gammaproteobacteria bacterium (assembly GCA_964530235.1). Classification (GTDB taxonomy): domain Bacteria; phylum Patescibacteriota; class Microgenomatia; order UBA1406; family GWC2-37-13; genus UM-FILTER-33-9. The sequence goes on along the minus strand of CAZGYB010000005.1, from coordinate 70,458 downwards.
ATTAACCGCTCATAACAATCTTAACATATACATAGAAAAGCCGACTCGTGAAGACAAAAAAACGATACTGATTTCGTTTTGTAAATTTGTAAAAGATGCAGGCTTAACAAACTTTATTCTCAAAATTGACCACCCTTTTTGGGGATATATTTTTAATTCTTCAAAATTTAAGATAATGTACGATTGTATGGACGATCACGAATCGTTTGAAATGAGTTCCGATGAACTCGTCAAAATTGAATCGAAAATTGCAAGGGAGGCAAGAGCGGTAACAGCCGCATCTGACCATTTATATTTAAAAATGAAAAAATTTCATCCGAAAATGCTAGCCTTAGTCAAAAATGCAGGAGAATACACACACTTTGCGGTTGCTCAAAACAAAACCCAACTGAAACCCCCCGATATAAAACAATGCAAAGGAAAAATTATTGGGTATTACGGTGCGATCGCTGAATGGTTTGATGCTGAAATTGTTATTCGTCTTGCAAAAGAGTATCCTTCGCATTCAATTGTCCTCATAGGAGCTGTCACTCATGAAACACTGAGAGGAGTTGCTAGCAAATTCAATAACGTTTTTTTATTGGGAGAAAAACCTTATAAAGAACTTCCAAATTATTCAGCCAATTTTGATGTCTGTCTAATCCCTTTTGTTATAAACGACCTTATTAAAGCAACTAATCCCGTCAAGATTTATGAATATTTCGCAGCTGGCAAACCGGTTGTTGCTACAGACCTGCCGGAACTTCATAATATAAAAGATTTTGTATATCTTGCGAAAAACAATGATGAATTTGTCGAACTTACAAAAAAAGCTCTTGAAGAAAAAGACCCATCACTTACAAAAAAGCGCATTGACTACGCCAAAGAGAATACATGGGATAAAAGGGGAGAGGTATTATATACGATTATCGAGAAGTTACAGCACCAGGAATCTCTCCGATGATAATATACCCTTCTATTGGATAACCAAAATAGGTATTTAATTTTTCTCTCTCAAAAATTCTAGCACGTGCTTTCTTAAGATTCTGCACACAGGTTTCGTCATTCGGATTCCAACCCTCAGATATAGTAATTGCGGTAAAACGAATCGGTTTATTTTCAGGAATTCCTATTTGTCTTCGCGCCTTGCGAAAATATTCCTCGCTCATACCGAATTTTTTTCCTTCGGGCTCAAGAAACAATAGCGGTTTTTTGTTTGGAAGTCCTGCATAATAGCCCGTGTTTGGAAGAGCGCAGTTTAGATATACATCGGTATTCATAACGTTATCCTCTATGCTCCTTGACAACCTGAAACTATTGTCGAAAAGGAATGGAAGCTGTGACAAATACAGATGTCTATCTTTATACAAGGACACTCTCCAACTGTAGTCATTTTTAAAGTTAACCCTTAAAGTAAGAAAATTAAAAACTGAAAAAATGACAAGATACGCAAAAAAAATAGATTTTAATACTAAATTTTTTTTTGATATATGTGTATACGAAACAATAAGTACAATGCCTCCAATACACTCTAGTAAAGATGCATACCGTAAATAACCAAATCCCATACTCCACACTGCGTATCCACTATAAAAAAATATTATAAATAGCTTAATTACCGATTGACGTATATCCTTTTTTATTAAAAAGAAAACAAAAAGACTGCCTAACCAATACATACTTAGCTTTGGATCAAGAAAAAATTTTTCAACTTCTCCTAACCTTTCCGGGTGAAGTAACGAATATACGGGCCATATAAACCATTGAAGTATGTTTTTGGGACCAAAATCGGAATTTGAAAAACTAACCTGTGCATAAAATTTTGATTTGAATATCCCATTAAAAAATGGAAAAAGCGGGTTTTCTGTTATGTTAAAAAGATATAAAGAATTTACTAATAACGGAAAACTTATGAGCAAAACACTCATAATACTACTCTTGATTTTCATCGTTTTTGGAACTTTAGACGACCACAATAACCAAGATACAACTATTGTAAAACCAGGCAAAAAAACAAGATTAGTCCACTTAGCATAAATACTTATTCCTAACAAAAAAGAAAAAATAAACAAAATAGATGTGTTTTTTTTCTTAAAATAAAGGAGTAGAACATAAAACGTCATCAGTAAAAAAAAGGTGTTCGTGATATCCACAAAATAAGTCGCTGTTTGAAATAACAACTCGAATATAATACATGCGTTCAGAAATAAAATAAAACGAACTATTTTAAAAGATTCAAAATAGTCTCTCTGAATAAGTTTGATAATTTTATAGAGAATAATAATGATTCCCATAAAAAATATTACTGAAGGTAGAGTACCCAATCTGTAACCCAAAACGATTCTAAAAAAAGCACTAAAATACTCATAAAATGGAACAAATGAATGAAGCCCAAGGGGAAAAAACTCGTTTTTTCCAAATGAAAATGGAAAATTTTTTATACCCAACTCTCCCAAATATATGTGATAGTTTATGGAATCAAATGAGTGATCCGGTACTAAAACACGTATAAGATAATAATACAGGGGAATACACAAGGCCGGAATTATATAGAGTAACCAAATTTTATTCTTCATTGTTTTTTTCGTGCAATATATAACTCATAAATAACCTCTTCATGGTCATAAAATTGCTTGACCAACCTCAATGAATACCCATATTTATGTGCGATATCAAACAGATTAATTCTCGTTTGAGGAAATACCACAGCAGTTTTTGAGTGAGTTAAAAACAGAACATTGTTTTCTTTAAAAAATGTATTTGTAAGAAATCTTGCATTTACTTCTGTTAATGGCTTTTCATTAAAAGATGGCCAATAATTAAAATACTTATCTTTTTGATAATCAAAAGCGAGAAGTTGAGTATGTACTCCCCAGTCGACCGAAACAAATCGTTTATTCTGGCTTTTCGTATAAGCAATAAGCTGATAAATTGCTTTAGACCAGTTTATATTACTTGGTTTTGAGTCGTATAGGGCTATTAACCTCGCTATTCCAAAACATGAGTAGCCTATTAGCAAAGCCAAAAGTATTCCGCTTATCATTTTAACCAAGAGACTTTTGAGCGTAAACAATTTCACTATTCCATACGCCACAAGAATTTGGATAAAAGGTAGAAGATACATAAGGTGCCAAGGAGCGCCAGAGATTGCTGTTATGAATATCTGAACAAAAATAAACAGCGGAACAGCGAATAAAAATATGAGTTTTTTTTGTTCGTTCGGTTTTACTCGTCGTATCTGAACAAGAGAGTAAATGATAAATAAACCGTATGGAATTATCATATACTTTTCAAATCCGTAAGCCGAACCATATACCATTTCAAAGAAAGAAGTTCCAAGGATTATGCGTTTTCCGGATGCAAATACTATATTTATATGATTCCAGTCGAGTAGACGAAGCGTCGAAAAAAAATGCATTTGAAATCCCCAAAACGCAAAAACTACAGCTACTATCATTGCAATGATTCCAATAATCCAAAGGGTCTTCTTGCTGATTTTGCCGAGTGATAAAAAGAGTTCTTTTCTAAAACAGAGGATCATTCCTGCCAGAACTGCGATTATAAACCAGACAAAATCCATCTTGCTGAACCAGCCCAATACCATACCACAGCATACAAAAATTAAGGATTTTGTATCTTTATTTCTCAACCATGCAAAAAAACAATAGAGAACAGATACTCTGAAAAAGAAAGTAAAGGCTGAGGGGCCAACATCCGCGCGCATAAAAGCGAAAACATCCGGATGAAGGATTGTAAGCAAAACCGAGATAAGCGCAACTTTTGGTGAAAACAACAGGATTACCAGCCGGTATAATAACAAAAAGCTAATTCCGGTAAGCAGTATTACCGGAAAACGGATCGTAATGGTAGATACTCCGAACAACCTAAATATCGGGAAGTACACATATGCTTTTATAGCACCAATATATTCCATTACAAGAACCGGAAACCCTTTGACCCGCTTCACAATAAATGTATCGTCTACATATCCTCCGCGCGCTGCGTTACCAAATAAAATTTCGTCATACTGAATCCCCGGGGAATCCAGCTTATAAAAAGAGAGTACAACATATATCAGTATCAAAATAAATACAATGATATGATTTTTATGGACTTTTTTCATGGACTGTATTTTGTTACCGAATATAGCTCATACACGGGAGCGTTATCATCTTTGATAATTTTTTGCATAACCGTTTTATATCGGTTATTTTGTGCGATTTGGAAAAACATCTTCCGCGTTCTGCTTAAATTGGACTTATCTGAACTATACATAACAAATAATGTTTTTGGATTTTCAAAGTGTTGAGAAAGCAAACGCTTATATTCTTTTTCCGGTATGGGATCTTTAATAAACCAGACCCACTCATCAAAGTACTTATTTTTCTCCTGATTAAATATGAGCATTTGATTATGAGTCCCCCAGTCCACAGAAACAAAAGTGTTATTCTTCTGTTTGGAAAGTGAGACTAACTCATATATTGCCTTCGACCATTGCGCGTTGCGCAGCTCTTTCCCGTAGTTCTGGACATAAAGAAAATTCATACAAACTGAATATAAAATAAATAAGGCGCCCATGAAAAGAATCAGTCTTTTTATTCCTCTGACCTTTTCATAAAGAGACACAAACGAATCAGCAAGAAGAATATGATAAATAGGATACATGTAGTATAAATGCCAGCTTGATCCAGCATTGCTGGTGATTATGATCTGGAAGAATGTCAAAAATACAATAGTCACCAAAAAAAAATAATGAGTTCTCTTGGTATTTTTATAGTATAACCTGTAAATGAAATTTGTCCCCACTAACAATACACATGTCGCCGCATATACGAAGCCAGTTGCTTTCCACATAGGAGAAAGATCGCCAAAAAGGTAGGTGTAAAACCATTGACCCTGAACCATTTGCCAAGTACTGATAATAATTTGCACCAAATGTTTCAAGTAAAGCAGATCAATAAAATCAAAAAATCGTATTTTTACTAATAAAAATAAACCGGCAATACAGACTCCCGCAGCAAAAATAAAAATAATCCTCCGAATAGTATTATTAAGCTTATTCCACATTATCTGTAATTCTTTCCCGTAAAACAAAATCGATGAAAATATAATTCCGGCTGCAAACCAGACAAAATCCATTTTGTTGAAAAACCCCAAACACACAAAAATTAGGGCTATAAAGATATAGCGGAATTGTTTTAGCTGAATGCCTTTATGGAAAAAGAAAAGAATAAGAATACGCAAGAGAAAACTCAGAACTACCGGACCGTAATCAACCCGTGTTTGGTGGATAATGCTTGGATCAATGCTAGTAAAAAGTACCGCGAGTAACGCAGTTTTTGCATTGAACATTTTTTGCACAGTAATAAAAAGAAGAACAAGGGCACTCGCGGTAAATACTATAACCGGAATCCTAATACTAATAGCGTTTACACCAAACAGCTTGAAAATAGGAAAATAAATCCATGATTTAAAAGCGCCTATATAATTATGCAAAAACAAAGGTATTTTACCTATTTTGGAAAAAATAAACGTATTATCCAATCCTCCGAGTGCAGCATTCCCGAAAAAAATTTCATCGTAATTAATACCAGGGTAGTAAATATTAATAAGCGTAAAAAAAAGATAAGCGCCAATACTGAATGTTAAACCCGCAATTATACTTTTTTTACTCATAGGTTTTGCTGTTATGGCATAACCGGACAATTCTTGTGATTGATACTCATCTTCGGATAAATATTTGTATCGATAGGAAACGTCCGATACAATCTGCAAATACCGTAATTATACTTACAAAATATGATTTCCTTGCAGATTCTATTCATGTCAACTGTCGGCCAATAAGATCTTCTCTGCATTGAAGAAAACAACAAATAACCACTTTGATTACCTTTATACTGCATTCTGTCTCTAAAGGGCACATCTGAAAGAAAGCTTATTTCTGGTTCCTGCCACCAGCCACTTGTATATACGTTTCCCTTGAGTGATCGAACTTTTTTTGCAACTTCTTCCTGGTTTCGAATTGCTTCAAGGCTTTTTTGATGTTGTAAATCTAAATTTAGTCTGGGAATAATATTCAAACTGTTATAAACTAAAAAAAGAATCAAAGCAACCTTCCTAAGACTCACAGATGAATTCTTTAAAAAGAATATAAAAAGTGCTATATACAAAAACTCTGCGTTTTTTACCCCTTTAAAAATCAGGGCATAGAGAATCATCCCTAACGGAACAACAATCCAGATTTTATACTTTTTCAGTAAAAAAAAGGTTGGAATAAGTATGCTGATATTTAGACCATAAATGAACATGCTTTTAAGATTATGTATTAAATTGGGAAGAGGCAAAAGCTTATTATAGTCATCTATACCGGAATTTAGCCGAAGAAAGGTTTTCAAATCCCAGTAATACTGCTTGACGTAGAGAATAGGGGATACTTGTCTAAAACCTAATAGATACGTCGACCAAAACAATAGTACAAATCCCATTAAAAAAAACATAAAAAAATTTATCATATATTTTGCTCTTTCTTTCGAAACTAAAAGAAATAGAGGGAGAAGTGAAATCGCGTGAATTTTTGAGTGTACCGCAAGTGAAAAAATAAATGCTGAAAGAGCTTGTTTTTTGTTGGCACTGAAATACAAGGCAAGGATAATACACAAGAGAGCGACATTCTCTCCTAAATAATAAGAGGTTGTTGATGCAAAATTCACTGAGATAAAAAACAGAATTGGGAAAAACAGACAAGATAACGGGATTTTTAGATATAAATATCCAGTTATAACAAGTAAAAGAAATAAAACCATCATATACATGCGGACTACAGTCCTTTGTATTCCAAAAAGCTTAAAAAATACCGCTTGGCCGATATGAAGGGGATAACCAGCAGATATACGGGCATCATACGCCTTTTCCGGTATATATAAACTTTTATACTGTCCTGTCTTTACCAATGAAACCGGAATCTGTAAATTAAAGCTTTCGTCAAAACCCAACGGAGTAATATAGATTTGCCTGCCTATAGGAATAAAAAGGAGAATCGTAATCACTATTATGCACATTCTCTCGAATTTTTTTCGCATATTCCGTCACGCACTCAATTGTCCATTTTTGAATTTGGATTGTATAATTATACAATGAAAATAGCTTTTATCCTTGGAACTAGACCTGAAATCATCAAACTTTCACCAGTAATCAGAGAATGCCAGTCCCGCAAAATTCCTTTTATAATAGTCCATACGAATCAGCATTTTTCAAAACTCATGGATGCGATTTTCTTTGAAGAACTTGATCTCCCGACGCCAAATTACAACCTAGGGGTAAGTTACGAAACAACTCATGGGGCAATGACAGGCAAAATGATTGAAAAGATTGAACAAACACTTCTGAATGAGAAACCAAGTGTGGTGGTCGTGCAAGGTGACACAAACTCAGCGCTTTCCGGTGCTCTTGCAGCAGTAAAGCTACAGATACCCGTTGCACATGTCGAGGCAGGTCTTCGAAGTTATGATAGATCAATGCCTGAAGAAATTAATCGGATCCTTGTTGATCATGTTTCTTCCCATTTATTCGCACCTACAAAAAAACAAAGTGATATTTTGCAGCAGGAAGGTATCGAAAGAACACTGATTAAAGTAACGGGAAACACTATTGTAGATGCAGTAGAACAAAGTATTAAGCTCACTTATTCAAAAAAACATACATTCAAAAATGATCCTTATATACTGCTAACATTACATCGGCCGTCAAACGTTGATTCGAAAGTTACACTGCAAAAAATTATAAAATCGATTGAAAATGTTTCAAAGATGTTACATATCCCTATCGTTTTTCCTATTCATCCGCGAACTCAAAAGCAATTCAGAAAATTTGGTATTAAACCATCAGAAAAATATATCAACTTAATAGATTCTCTTGGTTATCTTGATATGTTATTTTTCATAAAAAAAGCCTCACTTGTCATAACCGATTCGGGCGGGATCCAGGAAGAAGCCTGTATTTTACGGGTTCCCTGTGTCACAATCCGTGATACTACTGAACGTCCAGAAACAATTGCAGTCGGAGCAAACATACTAGTCGGACATAGTTATACCGATATTCTAAATGGAGTAAAAACTATGCTCCAAATAAAAGGTAATTGGAAAAATCCCTTCGGCAATGGAACAGCCGGTAAAAAGATCGTGGATACGTTAATAGTATAATATATCGATGTTCCCATTTTGTTCAGTAATAGTATTAAACTACAACGGAAAGCATTGTATCGGAATAACCTTTAATTCTTTAATTAAACTTAACTATCCAACAAACAGATACGAAATTATTGTGGTGGATAATGGATCAACAGATGACAGCGTTTCTACTGTTGAAAAAATTCAAAATCTAAATCCCAAACTACAAGCAAATCCCAAAATTCAAATTTTAAAATTAAAACAAAATATCGGGTTTGCGGGGGGGAATAATGAGGGAATCAGGAAGGCAAAAGGGAAATATGTTGTTCTTCTCAACAATGACTGTACAGTTGACAGGAACTGGCTGAAAGAGCTGGTTGCGGTTGCGGAAAAAGACGAGAAGATTTTTGCGGTAAACCCGAAAGTGTATTTAGGAGAGACAAACAAAATTCAAAACGCCGGCATCCGTGTTTTTGCAAACGGATACAGTCAGGACAGGGGAGCAGAGCCGAAAAATAATGTACAGGACTACGAAGACGACAAAGGACAGTATGATAAAAAAGTACCGGTTGATGCAGTATGCGCAGTCGCTTCACTTTACCGGAAAAAAACACTTGAAAAAATAGGACTCCTGGACGATTCATTCTTTCTCTATTATGAGGATGTTGAGCTATCGCTCCGTGCAAAAAAAGCAGGATATAAACTTATCTACGCGCCAAAAGCAATTGCACGACACCTGCACAGCGCCTCCTCTGTTGAGCTTTCACCGTTTTTTATCTACCATGCGGAAAAAGGAAGACTCCTGCTTCTTATTCTACAGTTTCCCCTTAAAGTTTTTTTTGCGGAACTACTGAAGTTTTCCGCAAAATCAGTACTTCGCCTCTTATACGGAGTAAAAAATCCGAAACGTTTTTTGCAACAGCTGCAGTATTTTAAAGTGTTTCTTTTTTTTCTCTTTCTCTGGCCATATTTTCTCGGCCGGAGGAAGGCAAAACAACTCTCGTTCAAAGTTTTGTAGATTATAATCCATTGACAAATATGAACCGTATTGTATGATTATTTTTATGTTATCAAACAATGATTTGGATGCAATTCAAACACGGATAGATGGAGCTTTGAAACCAGTTAACAAAAAATTAAATAAATTGCAGAAAGATTTAAATATTGTCATTAATTCCTTTGATAATGACATTATTGAAACAAAACAACGAATTGACCGTATAGAGCAACACCTTAACCTTCCTTCTTTTTGAAAAAATCATTTCTTCCTTTTTAGTACAATATAAACATGAAAACCGCTCTCATTTACGACAAATGGCTTTTAGGCTTAGGGGGTGGGGAAGTGGTCGCTTGCGCTATGGCAACCTCACTTCGCGATAAAGGATATAACGTTACCATACTTTCACAAGATCCAGTTCCCAGCGCCCAAATTTCATTGAAACTGGGAATTGACCTTTCGAATATTTCCCTAACTACCAACCCCAAACTGCTAACTACCAAATCTGAGAAGCCTGATCTTTTCATTAACCTTTCTTTTATGGACTACACCTATGGAATCGGCAGGAAGAATATTTACTATGTACATTTTCCAACACCGATCCGCCCATTCTTATTTAATCTTCTTCTATTTATTCTCCAATATACAAAAACTATCTTCCCTAAACTCTACACCCTCATTCCTATACCTTTTCGCGAGCGGATCAACGACCGATTGCGCGCAGGTATATATCATGATATGAAAAAACGGCTTGACTCATATCATCTGTTTCTCGCCAACTCGCAGTTTACACAAAAATGGATAAAAAAATACTGGGGAAAAGAGAGTAAAATTCTTTATCCGCCAGTTTCACTTCACCTTCGAGGTGACCAGAACTACCTCGAAGGTGTAAAACGGAATTGGATCGTCTCAGTAGGCCGTTTTTTTACCCTTGGCCACGGCAAAAAACAAGAAGTGATGATTGAGGCGTTTAAACAACTTTATGATAAGTTAAATCCTAAATCTGAAACCCTAAATCCTAATCAAATTCCAAAATCCAAAATCCAAATATCCAACAAGCCAGAAAACCAACTATCCAGAAACCAGGAACTAACAACTAACGACTGCCAACTGACAACTAATAAGGTACAACTCCATCTTATCGGTGGAGTTGGCAGTGAACCGTCTAGTCTCCGTTTTGTCGAACAGCTTAAAAAAATGGCAAACGGATATCCGATTTATTTTCATTTCAATATAACCCGAAAAGAAGTTGAAGACATTCTTCTGAAATCAAAAATCTATTGGCACGCTGCTGGATATGGCGAAGACCCAAAAAAAGATCCGGTTAAGTTTGAACATTTTGGAATTGCACCGATAGAAGCAGTTTCTGCCGGATGTATTCCTATTTTGTATAACGGAGGAGGCCTGCCTGAAATTATATCTCTTCTTGGTTTTAACCCGGATAAACATCTCTTCAGAACTATTGATGAACTGATTTACCATACAAAACATCATCTCGCTCACGAATCAAATCAGCATATGAACACATCTGTCTCGGCATTTTCAGCGAAAACGTTTGTCAATAACTGTTGCGAATTATTACTGAGTACATGATTCAAAAAATTCTTCGGGTTTTTATAGTCACTATTCGAAGCTGGTTTTTTTCGCTCAGGGGAATGCTGAAATATAGTTCGGATCTCATTACGTTTTCAGCCCTTCCGAAAAACAAAGCATTTCAATTTTCGCCAACAACTTTGTATCCCTGTATTTATGATAATACTCTAAATACGCCGGTTGAGCCGATCTATCTACTGCAGAATATGTGGACAGCACAAAAAATATTTCGTGCAAAACCGCCGGATCACTATGATATCGGGTCTTCATTACAGCTTATATCCATACTGAGTCAGTATTGTCCTGTAACTATGACCGATATACGCCCGCCCGCATTTTCCATTCCAAACCTACGTTTTATACAAGGCAGTATTCTCAAGCTTCCCTATAAAGACAACTCTCTACCTTCATTATCATCTATTTGCGTCATTGAACATATCGGATTAGGAAGGTATGGCGACCCGCTTGATCCGTACGGAAGCGAAAAAGCTGTCTCTGAGTTAATCCGCGTTCTTAAATCAACGGGAACTCTGTATATTACAGTCCCTGTCGATGCAAAAAGCCGGATATATTTTAATGCTCATCGTACATTTACAAGAAGCTATATTCTGAAACTATTCAAATCTTTAACATTGGTCGATGAAATCTATATTTATGGCACAACAATAGAAGATACCTATAGACCTGAAAAAGGTTTTGGAACCGGTTTATATCATTTTCAAAAACGATGAAAAAAGTTTTTGTTACGGGTCATAACTTAGGCCGTCTGGCAAATCAGCTCTGGCAGTATATATCGGTATATGCATTTTGTCTGGAACATAACTATCAATGCATCAATCTCGCTTTTTTCGAATATGAAACCGCTTATGATAAGTTACCAAAATCATACCTATCGTACGTATTAAACAAAATACATATTATTTCACTCGGATTTTCAAAAAAATACGGAAGATACATAGGATATATTTTTTTATATTTTTTTTCATACTTAATCAAATTGTTCTATCGGAAAAATGCTCTTTTTATTTCAGACTGGCTGTACAGAAATCCTAAAGGTATCGAAAAATACAGGGATAAAATCATAAAGACATTTCGACCCAGTTCTCCAATCTGGAACAGAATTGTTCCGGAAATAAACACTCTCCGGAAAAAATACAAAACCGTTATAGGAGTACACATCCGGAAAGGCGACTACCGGACGCCTGCGTGGAAAGACAAATATTTCAACGACCATGATGTAGGCCGGATTCTGCATGAATACCTAAAAACATTTATATTAGACAGTACGAACACCTGTTTTTTACTCTGCTCAGACGGACCGATTGATATTTCAGAGTTTAAAGATTTGTCTGTTTCCATATCAAAAGGAAGCGCTGTTGAAGATCTTTATAAGCTTTCGCTCACCGATATGATTATTGGATCAGACAGCACTTTTGGGGCGTTTGCATCGTATTACGGAAATATTCCGTATATGGTATTCCACCGAAGTATAGACTGGAACTATTATCGGAAAAAAACTAAGTATTTTGAAAACAAATACAACACTACCGTACATTACAGACCCGCAAAATAAACTCAACGGACCTATTTTAAATATACGAAAAGGCTTTAATATTGCAGCATATAGTCGTGACATTTACAGTAAACTGTTTTAAAGTGCTCATATTATATGGTTACTAAAAAGTATCCGTCTCAAATTCGGTACGGCTTTTTGACTTTGTCACAAAAGCTGACTTGAAAGACTGGATAATAAGGTTTTTGCATAGTCTTCATACTTTTCCGGAAAGGCATTTTTATATATACTTACTGCAACTCTCTCAACAAGCGATTGAGGAAGAATAAAACGGTTTAAAAGAGCAGCTTTATCAAAGAGGCCTATTCTAAGTTTCAGAATATCTAACGGTGTGATATTTTTCATCCATGTACCGGAAAGATTATTTGATCCTTTAAATATATGCCGTAAAACTAATGGCTCCTCTAAATTAAAGATTTTTTTTCCTCTGGTGCAGAGAATATTTTTCATAAAATAAAAGTCTGTTGCTACAGGAACTGTTGTATCATACCGGTATCCGTCATTCCTGAACACCAGAGAACTGTGCCAGGCAACATCCGAACTAATTTTTTGGCTCCGGTAAAAATAGGTTTTGTATTTTTCATACCAATTGATAATCGCGCTTCCGCATCCAATATATTCTTGATTCTTTTCTAAAAATTCAACCTGCAGTTTCAACTTATCCGGATGCCAAATATCATCATGATCATTGATCGCGACATACTTACCCTTTGCTTCATTTAGTAGTTGATTTAGTCCCTTATAAGGGCCAATATTCATTTTGCTTTGTATAAGCCGTACTGACCCTCGTGCAACCGAAGCGGTTACATAATGGCCCTTTTGACAGGCTAAACTATCGATAATTTCACTTGTTTTATCGGATGACGCATCGTCAAGAATTGTAACTTCAAAGTTGCTATAGGTTTGACTAACAACCGATTGAAGAGTTTTTCTGATAAATATTTCAGCGTTGTGGGTACACATTAACACAGAAACAAGCGGTTTATTCATAGATTATCTCGTAAAGAATTGAGTTGTTATCCCGAAAAAGCTCCTGAATTTGTTTTGTATGAATCAGCATATTTGGGTTCATTTTTTCCTCAGTCGAAAGCGCATCCATATTCATTCTAATATAGCGGAAGCGGTTTTTTTTCAGAATGCCGAGATTAGTGTCTGTAATCCCGTTTTCATCAAACTCCTTTTGCCACTGTTTAAACAAAGGAGGCTCAAAGCTAGAGAAACCAGATAACGTCGGACAATCATGCAGGGTAGACGACATCAACGTATTTGTTTTTAGTGATAAATATTTACCGATATCGTCGGATTTGTACCGGTACTCAAACGGATACTCAAGAACCGCTCCGGACTTTTCTTTGCATACGTTTTGAAGATAAAGGTATGAGGGACTTGCCCAATTACGTATACTGACAGCAACCGGAGAAGGATAAAATTCAAAAAGAAAAAGCACAAAAATAATAATTGCTATCGCATTTTTTTTAATCAGTTTGTTCAGAGAAATCGCAAAAAAAACAGTGACCGCAAAAACAACAAGAAAGTACCAACGGGATACTGCCCGCATAATCGCAACAGGAGGAAACACTTTCATCACCAGCCAGTAGGGAAGCGGAGTCACTAAATAGCTACCGTTCCAGTTAGCGCGCGGTCCAAGCGAAAAAAGAAACCCTAAACCTAAAAGTAACACCAACCATAGTGTTAGAGCTGAATTAACTTTATCTTCTTTATTCTTTTTATTTCGCGTTCTGAGAACCCAGACTAGTATCGCCGCAAGCGGTATAAAACCGACAAATCCTGCCAGCTCACCAATCTGGTGATGATTCAGTTTCCCAATAGCTGGCGCAAAAATATACTGGTTAAAGAGCGATGGACTGAACATACGTACCGCATAATCAGTTACATGGGCAGAATATGTCACAAACTCTGACTGCTCTCTGACCGGTTTATACTGCATATTTACCTTCATATAACCATAGATCGACGGAGAAGCTACAACTGTAAATACAGATATAACAAGAAAAAAATCCTTTATTATCTTTTGAAACAGCATTGTATTTTTAATTTGAAATTTGGACTTAGATATTTGGATCTGTGTAAAAAGATGAACTCCAAAATATAAACTAACCATCACCATTCCCATAAGCCCCAGATATACACTTGTCAGAAACTGCAGACCGATAAATACGCCGGACAAAACATATTGTTTTTTCGTATTCCAAGGATCAAGAAGGTAGTACAAACCTACGAGTAAAGGCCACATAAAAACCATCTGCAGATGCCCGAACTGAGAAAAAAAGTACGGACCGAATGATCCGTATAATGCGGTTATAAGTTTAACCCAGCTGTTTTTCGTAAACCGTCCGGTAAGAAGATACCAGGAAAAGAAAACCAAAATGTGGTTAAAAATCCAAATTACATTAAACTGAAACAGAGGGTTTTTGTTGAAAAATGAAATAACCAGAGCAAAAAATGAGGGGACGAACAGATGATCAGTAAAAGAAAGGGAATTTGAAAACGGATACATTGCATTCGTTTCAAAAAGATTACGAAAATCAAACGATACAAAATGTTTGATGTTATTTTGCATCGTCCAAATAATAAAAGCTCCATCATACCAATCATGAAGATGTGTCGAAATATGAAAGATAGTGTTACGCCAGAAAAAGAAAATCAAAAAAATTGGAATACAAAAAAGGGCTATTTTTTGAATACGCATACACTGTTTCCGCCGAACTGAAACGTTTTATATTGCACAACCTTCAGTCCGTGAAGGTCCGCAAGCTCTTCAAAGTCTTCTTTCCGATAATATTTTTTGTGATCTCCAACCTCTTCCTCTGATATCATATGTAGCTTAAATGCAAAAAACTCAAGAACATATTTCCCAAACAGTGTCGGGGTTGTAATAATTATAAAGCCTCCTGGCTTAAGAACACGCGCGAGTTCTTTGAAAAGTACAGCCACTTTCGGTATTGGAATGTGTTCAATTACCGCAAGCATAGTAATTTTTGAAAATGATGAAGTTTCGAAGGGAAGCTTTTTAGTAAATGCATACTTTTTAAGGATTATTTGCGGAGCGATTACTCTTGTTTCATCTGCATCGTAGTCAATACCCACTCCTTTTTTAATTTTGTTTTTTACATGCTCCAGTAAATACGCCTGATATCCACACCCTATATCCAAAAGCTCATCGTTCGATTGAATGAAAGGTTTTACTGTAACCAAACGCATCCATGAAATTACTTTATCGATAAAATTAAAATTTTTTGTACCCATAAATAATTACCTTAGAAACAAATATCAGTTTTCAATCAGTTTTCATTGATACAATGATTAATTGATATTTGATTGATAATTGATTATTGAACATTGAACAATTTATATTTTACCGCGACCAATACACTCTTTATAAAGTCTATCCCGTTTATTTTTTTTCCTTCTTTTAACGATCGGGGAGAATAATGAATCGGAACTTCAATAAAAGGAATTTTTTGTTTTGCTAATAAGGATGTAACAGCTACTTCATATGAAAACCTATTTTCTGTGGGTACAAGAAGTAATTTTTTGAAGTTCTTTGAAAACAATTTGTAGCCGGTTGGCTGATCGGTCAACCGAATACCAAAAAGCAAGTTAATAAACCAAGTAAGAACGAGTCCACCTGCGTAAAATGAGAAGTAACTGTAACGATTGTGATAGTTCTCACGTTTTTTATTCCGGCTTCCATAAACAACTGAGGTTTTTTTATCCCTAAATGATTTTAAAAGTGCCGGATAATCTTTTACCGTATATTCGTTATCCGCATCCTGAACAAGAAAAACATCACCTGTTGCTTTTTTAAACCCCTC
The DNA here is from genome assembly GCA_964530235.1 of uncultured Gammaproteobacteria bacterium. Lineage (GTDB taxonomy): Bacteria > Patescibacteriota > Microgenomatia > UBA1406 > GWC2-37-13 > UM-FILTER-33-9. The sequence continues at coordinate 54,315 of CAZGYB010000005.1, read as the reverse complement.
CTTCAGTGCGGAACCTTTCCCCTGATTTTTTTTTTGCTCAATGATTGTTATTTTTACCTTTTTACCTTCATTTTTAAACTTTGAGTTTTGAGTTTTGAGTTTACTTAAGGTTTCATCCGTGCTGCCGTCGTCCACCACAATAATCTCTTTAGAAAATTCCAAAGTGTCTGCAGAAATAACCTGTTCAATCGTCTGCACTATTCTATCCTGTTCGTTGTAGACGGGGATGATAATGGATACTTTCGGCATAGTCTATTGTAGCAATGTTTTTCCCGATAGTACAGCAATTTATGATAAAATAAAAGACAGAAGTACACCATGCCCACTCATATAAAAAAACACGGTATATTTATTTTCTGTTTATTCGTTTTTCTGCTATTTCTCGCCCGCAATCCTTTTTCAATTCGAACACTTATTCCCAATCTTGAACCGTATCCGGATACAGTTCATTATCTAAGTCCGGCGTGGAACTTTGCTTCAGGGAACGGATTCCGGCTATTCCGAGAAGACCGGCCCCTGAAAACATGGGTCCCCCCCCTGTATTCTGCAGTAATGATCCCTGCATTTCTCATCCGTAATGATGTACGGATGTTTTATTTTGTGAATGTATTCCTCGCGCTTATTTCGTTCTTCTTATTTTACAAAATCATCCAAAAAATACTTGACAGCTCTCACATCTATCAATACGCGATTTTTTCACCCATTCTGCTTTTTGTATCTCTCTTTTTGTACGTAACAAACTATTTTTTTTATTGGTATCCGACTTTAGCGATGGGAGAGAACCTCACGCTTGCTGTGTATCTAATTGCACTATACCTTCTTTTGTCAAAAATAACCGCCAGGAATATTATTCTCTTTTCTCTGATAACCTTCTTGATTTTTTTGGCAAAAACGGCAAACCTTCCACTGTCCGGACTCCTCTTTCTGCTCTACGGCGTTAAGCTTTTTATTGAAAAAAATCAGAAAGTAAAACGAAATAATATCAAAATATACGGAGCAGGACTAACCATTTTGGCTTTTGCGTTTATTATTTTTTCAGATGAACTTGCGAATACTTCTGCTTTTGCAACAATTAGCTTTTATTTTCAAAATATCTTCCCAAAACAAAATTCCGAAACAGGAAAACAAATTGTTCAGGCGTCTGGCTGGTTTTCGCTCGGATACATTCCCCAGCATCTCCCTCACTATTTCCGTGCACTTTTTGGCGGTTATCCAGTCCGTTTTTTGTGGGACAATACACCAATCGTGCCCCTGTACGTCGGAATCCCTGCAATGGTTGGTCTTCTTGCCGGCATACTTCATGCAAGATTGCGTTTTCTTGCCATTTCTTTATTGCTAGTTCTCTTCGTATCATTGCTTTCAATTTCAACCTTCTACTCGCTTGATATGCGTTACCTCTTTCATATTATTCCAACGGTTCTTATCGGGTTTGTGAAGTTCTGGGTATTCATCTACGAAAAACTCCAAATTCTAAATCCTAAATCCTATTCAAATCCTAAACTTTCAAAATCCAAAAATAAAATAAACATGACGTTTAGGGTTTCAGATTTGTTTAAATTTTGGGGTCTAGGATTTAGTGTTTTGTTGCTCACTCTATTTGGTTATTATTTAGCAACAAATGCAGTTCGTTTCAAAAAACAAATCATGCTAAATCTTAAGTATGCTGAAACACCTTGGTATTATATCTCGGTGCTTAAACTCAATGAATACTTTAAAAATTATCCTGCAAGCAAACCGGTGCCGGTTGTCATCTCAAGTATGATTCCATACTATATTGACTTTTTTTCAAACAATAAATACACGCTTCTTCCGCTTTCGCCTGATCAGGAGTTCCGTTCGCATAAGAAGTCGGTCTGGGGTGATTTTGATTACTCCGACCTTATTAAACTGTACTACAAAGTACTGCTATCCGGCCATGAACTCTATGTTCATAACTATGGATTGGGAAATGAAAAAGTACTCCACGATGATTTTAAAAAAATTGAGGAAAATTTCGTTATGAAAAAAGTTTCGGAAGGCTGCTACGACCTGTGCAATATTTGGCAGTTAAAAATGAAGTGGGGGGTAGAGTGGGTAAAACAAAGCAGATAAATGAAAACTCCTGTTGTCCTTATCACTTTCAACCGGCCTCAGCTTACGCAAAAAATCTTTGATGTTATCAAACAAACAAAACCGGCTGTTCTTTTTCTGCTTTCGGACGGGCCACGAAACGACAAAGAAAAAGTGCTGGTTGATGATACAAGAAGGATTATTGAAAAAGTTGACTGGCCGTGCACCATATACAAAAAATATTCATCAGTAAATTTAGGCTGCAGAAAAGCGGTCTCAGAAGGCCTTGACTTTGTATTTTCAAAAGTTGATCGGGCAATTATCCTTGAAGATGACTGCGTACCTGATCTTTCATTTTTTACCTATTGCCGGGAATTACTCAAGATGTACGAAAATGAACTGTCTGTCATGATGATATCCGGCAATAACTTCATTCCTTCTCTCAAAATACAGTACAGCTATGATTATTGCTACCACACGCTGATCTGGGGATGGGCTACCTGGAAACGAGCTTGGAAAAAATTTAAGACAGCGGAGATTGACGGACTGGAAGATTTAAATACTAATCTATGTCTATATCAGTCAAAAATTGCGCGGAAAAGACTGCGATATATTCAAGATACACTAGAGCAAAATAGGAAGGATATTTGGGACTATATTTGGCAGCTTGCATTACTTATGAATAACGGGTTGTGTATTTTTCCCGCGGTAAACCTGGTGAAAAATATCGGATTCGGAAAAAGTGCTACTCATACTCGATTAAAAACATTTCATGCTGATTTACCCAGTAAACCTATTCCGTTCCCCCTGATTCACCCTCCTGAAATCGTACCAAACAAATTGTATGACACGTCGCTTTCAAAAACATATTCTTTTTTTCCGATGATATGTGATATTCTTAAACGGTTTTTTCAATTGCCAGGGTAATATTTGTGGTAAGAACCTGAGGATAAACGCCCCCGTTTATTATGTAGCATAATCTAAAAAAACTGTGGAGCAGCTGCTGAAATATATATCTGACAATATTTATTGCGTTATACAGCGGAATACGAAATGGTTGAACAGAAACTACCGCGCTCTTTAAACCGGCCATATTCGTCATTTGCACAAGCGAATGTTCGGTAAAGGCAGTCTGATGAGTATAGTCATAATACCGCTCAAATATCGCAAGCGGGTTTCCGATATTTGGCACAGTGATAAGAATAACTCCTCCTTTTTTCAGTATCCGATATAAAGCCTGGATATATGCAATATGTTTTTCAACAGGAATATGTTCCAACACCTGGGTCATTGTAATGACATCATACATTCCCAGCTTATCTTGAACTAAAGTAATATCATCTGACTTCAAAATTTTTTTCACGGTATATGTTTTTTTGATAAACTCCAAAATATGAACGTCGTTGTCAACAACATCAATGGATGTAATTTCAATATCATTGCAATAGGAGATAAATTCACCAAGACCCGGACCAATTTCAAGAACCGAGGCATGTTGAGTTAAACGAGACCTGAAGTATTTACTAAAATTGTACCGGACATATTCTTTTTTACGGTTTAAGACAACCGTAGTATTGTCCGAACGAAGATTGTCTAAATATGACATATTATGATTTCTTGCGTGAATTAATGTACCACCTGATGGTTTCTTTTATCCCATGTTCAAATGAAATACTGGAGAGGAATCCGAATTCAGTTTCTGCTTTTGACACATTTAATTTGCGTCTCGGCTGACCGTCCGGCTTTGTCGCGTCAAACTCGATTGTTCCCGTGTACCCAACCAATTTTCCAATAAGATGTGCAAGTTCCTTTATGCTTATTTCAAAACTTGACCCGAGATTTACCGGATCGGATTTATTATACCGCTTGGTTGCCAAGACAATTCCGCGTGCTGCATCGTCAACGTACAAAAACTCGCGGGTCGGTTTTCCCGTACCCCAAACAACTACGGTTGAATCGTCGTTCTCCTTTGCCTCAACAAATTTTTTTATTAGCGCCGGAATAACATGCGAACTTTTTTCATCGAAGTTATCGCCCGGACCATATAGATTAACCGGTAGGAGAAAAATCGAATTAAACCCGTACTGTGCGCGGTATGCCTGCGACTGAACCAGAAGCATTTTTTTTGCAATTCCATATGGAGCGTTTGTTTCTTCCGGATATCCATTCCATAAATATTCTTCTTTAAAAGGAACTGGTGTAAATTTGGGATACGCGCAAATTGTCCCGATCGCTACAAACTTTTCAACACCGTTTTTCCACGCTTCATGCATAACATGCACCCCCATCGTAAGGTTGTCATAAAAAAGAGAGGCCGGATATTCTTGGTTATATCCAATACCGCCAACATTCGCAGCGAGATGAATAACAACATTTGGTTTTATTTTTTTCATCACCAATTCACACACCGACTGACTCCGCAGATCAGATTCTTTCGACGAGGGGGAAATAATTGCTTTTGGTTTTTCTATTTCAAGAAGAGCAACCACTCGTGATCCTAAAAAACCCCCTCCGCCAGTAACTAAAATTGTTTTTCCCGACAACTCAAATTCATTCATTTATTTAATGATACGATAAATCGCAATAATCATCCATGCATGAAATTTATGGATCAATCTCAATACTGCATTTTGAGTATGACTTACTACAACTCTATGCTCTTCATCAAACTGCGCCACATACTGACTTGCGCCTTTTGAAGAAGCATGAATCCGAAAAAGCGAAAAGTGACGGGGTAAAACGGTAAGCGGATATTTTTGTATTATCCGCATCCAGTAATCATAGTCCATACAGTATCGATATGATTCGTTGAAGTACCCTACTTTTTTAAACAAGGTTGACCTCCAAAATGTACTCGGCTGAATTATATAGTTTGCGATGCACAATAGCGGGAAAGAGGAGAAGTTCCGGAGTAATTTTTTATACGCTGCAATAAGCGATTGCTTTTTCTTGTTTTCTTCATCAATTATAAAATAGTCACCGGTTAACCACATGCAGTCAGGAGAACTCATAAAATACTCTCCAACAGTTTGGAGTGTATTAGGAAGATAAACATCATCAGAGTTAAGATAGGCAATAATATCTCCGGTTGCTTGTTTACATCCTTTGTTCAAAGCATGAGTCTGACCTTCGTCTTTCTTACTTTCCCACTGAATTTTATTTCGATACGACTTCAGAATAGAAATAGTTTCATCGGTCGAACCGCCATCCATCACCATATATTCAAGATTCGGATAGTTTTGCGACAGCACACTATCAATTGTCTGACGGATAAATCGACCCTGGTTAAAACTGGGTGTAACCACCGTAATCCGGGGAAGTGACTGTTTCATTGTTTTTTCGAGTATGTTTTTATTTTAAGTTCGGTCAATGCATTTTCCCGGACTAAATCAGTTATATTACGCTCTGCATTTTCAACACTCCTTAACAATCTGAACACGAAGAAAAAAAGCATTACAAAACCGAAAAAAATCAGAGTATTTAAATTTTCACCCAGACCCATCCATCGGGAAAACATATGAACCTTATCGGGAAAAACAGAGGTAAACAAAACTCCTCCCCAAATGATAAGAGTGGTAAGTAATTTATATACGCTTTGTCCGGACTCACGCCGGAGAAACGCAAAAAAACGAATCCCGATAAACCAAAGAGAAATACCAATTAGAATAATATAAATTATCATATCTGTATTAACCAGTTATCAACATTTTGAGCACTGTTTTTATACTATTGACAACCGACTGTTTATGTTTTTTGTTTTTGGCGTAGTCTGTATACCGAACGTTTGCAAATAGTTCTGTATATCTGAGGTTGTGACGTGCAATTTCACGGATAATCTCGCTATCATATTCATAACGATCCAAGGTGGTCTTAATGAGATTCAAAGCCTTCCTTGAATAGGAACGAAGGCCAAATTGGCTATCGCTCACTTTTACTCCGTACAAAAACCAGGTAATCAAATTTCCTAATTTATTTCCCATCATCTTATAGCGGGGAATATGTTTATGTTCATAATTTCGTTTTCCAAGCACAACATCATACCCTTCAGATATGAGTGTTTGCATAGGTTGTATATCTGCAGGATCATGCTGACCATCTGCATCAAAGGTTACAACAATCTCTGCGTTCATTAATTTTGCAGCCTCAAATCCCGTTTTAACAGCAGCGCCTTTCCCCCTATTCAAAGTGTGACGCACAACGGTTACGCCAAGCTTTCTGCAGACAATTGCGGTCTCATCCTCCGAACCGTCATCTACGACGATAATGTTGTGAATCCCGTGGGATTTAAGCTCATTAATAACGGAACCTATTACTTTTTCTTCATTAAATGCAGGTATAACAACAAAACATTTTCCTTCCATATGTATTGCTTTATTATAACAAACCCTTTATCCACACTTCTATGCTCTTCCCACCTCGAAGGTCGACCTCGGAGGTAGTATTACCATTCTTATTAGTAATATTCGAATGGATTGCAGCTTTATAGTTGGATAAAAACATTCTCTTGTCGCTTATTGTCTATTGAAATAAATAGACAATATATAGTTAGCTTACCTTATGAGCGGATTTACCCGTTATTTTGCGAGTAATACCTTTTGGCACATTTGCAATAAAAGCATTTCAAATTATGCAATCTTGAAAAATAACGAGAATAAAATGCGCTTCTCTCAAGCTATTGACTTTTACAATTCTCAGGAAAGATCGACAAATTTAGAAAGAGCTCTTAAACAACAGACGAATAATTTTCCTGGAATAATGTATTTAACCTTAAGTAGATTAAACAAAATTCTTGGGTATTGTATTATGCCTGACCACTATCATTTATTGATAAAAGTATTAGTTGAAAATTCTGTTTCTCAATTTATTAGTAACATTCAAAATAGCTATACTCGATATTTTAACAATAAATACAATCGTAAAGGCCCTTTGTGGCAATCACGCTTTAGATGTGTACAAATAAAAAATAACAACCAATTACTCCATGTTTTAAGGTATATTCATTTAAATCCAACCACCAACAACCTTACATCAAAACCAGAAGAATGGGCTTTTTCGTCGTATAGTGAGTATATAACCGACACTAATTTGCTGAAAAGAAATCATGAAATATCCATTCAGAACAATATTTCACTAAAAGACTTCACTCAAAATCAGATTGGTTACCAAAGAGAATTAAGAAAAATAAGGAAGTTAATATTTAAATAATCTGTCCTACCTCGAAGGTCGACCTCGAAGGTGGGATTTGGCAAACGAGAACTACTTTTTTAGGCGTTTCAAATCTGCTTCAACCATCATTTTTACAAGTTCTTCAAAAGACACCTTCGGCGTCCAACCAAGCTTTTTTGATGCCTTATCAATCCGAGCACGAAGGTGAGGGACCTCTGCAGGTCGTTTAAAACGCGGGTCAATAACAATATACTTTTTCCAATCCGAAATACCAACTGCTTGAAAAGCTGCTTCTGCAAAATCACCGACCGAGTGATACTGTCCCGTTCCGATAACATAATCATCCGGGTTATCCTGCTGTAACATAAGGTACATTGCTTCAACGTAGTCTCCTGCAAATCCCCAGTCACGCTTCGCTTCAAGATTTCCAAGCGAAAGAGTTTGTGCAATTCCAAGTTTAATCCGGGCAACGCCGTCAGTAATTTTTCTTGTGACAAACTGAATTCCTCGTATGGGTGACTCATGATTAAATAAAATTCCATTTGAGGTATACAGACCGTATGACTCTCGAAAATTTACGGTCATCCAGTAAGCATACACCTTTGAAATACCGTATGGCGATCTGGGATGAAACGGTGTACTTTCATCCTGAAACCCGTTGTCATTTCCCAAACCAAACATCTCGCTTGTTGATGCCTGATAAAACTTTGTTGTTGGCGAAAAAAATTTAATCGAGTTGAGCAGATATAATACGCCGAGTGAATTAATCTCAGTGGTCAATTTTGCCTGCTCCCATGATGCTCCAACAAACGATTGGGCTGCGAGATTGTACACTTCGTCGGGCCGGATTGTTTTGACAAGATTCAGTAGTGATGCTTCATCCGTCATATCCGCCTCGATAAATTCAACAGCGTCGTGCGCTCCCAAAAAATGCATGTTATCAAAATTCGGATTGGAGTACCTCCGCATCAAACCAAATACTTTGTACCCTTTTTCAAGAAGTAGCTTTGCTAAATACGGACCGTCCTGACCAAGTATCCCAGTTATGAGTGCTTTTTTTGCCATAGGGGTAAAAATTATTAGTAATTATAATTATATCACTTCATCTTTCGATATTCAGAATAAGAAATAATCGTCAAAAGTACGCTCGCTACGGAAAAGGCAGTAAAAATCGATACGATTGGAGCCATATATCCGTACTTGGGTATAAAAAGAAAGGAGCCGGTTGAGATAATGCAAAAAAACAATATATTCACCGCGAGTATGTAAACCGGTTTTTTCACGGTATACAAAACAAACAAAGTAATGAGACTCATAAAGGGAAGCAGAATAAAAGCGAAAGCCAATCTTCTGGTTATTTCAAAGGCGGGTTGAAAGGTATCCGGAAAAAAAAGAAAAAACACCCCATTGGGAAGAACTGCAAGAACAAAAAAAAGACCGGTGGGTACAAGCATGTATAAAACCCCTGATTTAATGTGCGAAAATATGTCTTTTTTTGACTGTATAGACGAAAATGCTGGAGATATAACCTGAGTAATACTTACGATAGTTGCGATCACGGTAAGAATAATTTTTTGCGCTAATCCGTAAAATCCTACTTCGTCCTTAGGCCTGAAGTAGGAAAGGATAAATAAATCCATACGCATTCCAAAGTTGTTAAACTGCGTCGCGATAAAATACGTTAGGGTATACGTTGCTTTAATATCTTCCCGCGATGTTTGTATAGAAAAAAAATGTTTCAAGTGATTGGAGTGAAACCAGTACACAAAAAAATAAAAGAGTAGCGGTCCAATAATTCCAAATGTAACAAAGAGGGACCCGACAGAAAGATATCCTAAAATCCACAAGACAAAAATAAGAATTGTTTTAAGAATATTTGCAGCATTTGCGTAAATATTTACTTCTAATACTTTTTTCGCAGCGATCAAACAGTTTGAAAGAAAGTTCTGCCAAATAAAAAAAAGTACCGAAACAGCAACCACATATAACTCCCATAACGGGGCGTTTGTTTTCAAAAAATGCCGGTCAAGAATCGGAAATACGGCGCATAACAAAATGATGATGATAACAGCCAATATACTTTGATATACAAAAATACTCTTCACTAAACGATACCGCAACGGATCACGATTTTGGATCAGAGGCGGAAGAGAAGAGTACAGGGTAGCGGTTGTGCCAAACTCTAAAACCGGTGTTAAAACATATGCGACGCCGAAAAGCACGCTGAAAACACCGTATTCAGATGGGCTTAATACCCGTACCAACAGATAGACAAAAAAGGCTGAAAAGAAAACGGTCAAGTAATTACCAAGTGTGTTAATGATTACATACTTGCTTGTCGGACGAGCAATAAACTGAAGGAGGCGTTTTTGCATTCTTTATTGTAGCACAGCCAGGTTTCTGCACGACCATGTTTCGAGAATGAGTTCCCGAAAAGACTGAACAGATACCTGCATACACCCTTTCGCCTCAAGCGCTTGTTTATAATTAAAGCCATACACTTCAACAACATACGGAATAACCTGAATGCGCGACTCAAGGGTATTTAACCGGGGAATGTCTCGAATTTCTTTCACCAAAATATCACTCCGGTAGTAATAAACAGGATCTGAAGACGGATAGATCATATATACTGGAATATCTCGTCTTAGTTTTTGCGTTAATCCTCGCCAGTCCTCACGATGAAACTGCGGATAGATAAGATAGACGGAAGTGAAAATCAAAAAAATAACTGCTATACCAAACGGAACCAGCCGATGATTTGGCAGGCTTGCGGAAATAAGGAGTACAAACACAGGAACAAGGTAAAGAAAACGGAAATACTGCAACATTGGAGTAAGAAACGAAAGAAGAAAAACACTAATCAATACGAAAAAACAAATAAATCCAAGCATTTTTTGTTTATGCAAACTGCGAACGACAAATAAACCGAGAATCATCGCCCAGAAAACAGCAGTAACATAGTAAGTCCATTTCGGTGTCCAACTTATTCTTCCGATCGAAAATTTTAGCGGAATCAGTAACAGATTTTTTACGTTTGCTTTTCCTAAAACCAACGACCAGTTTTTTACTTCACGCAAACCGATAACAGCTGTCTCCATCTGTTTGAAAAGGAGCGGTAAAAGTATAAGAAATGAGAAAACAACCGAAACAATTAAACTAAAAGCTAGTTTATACTTTCGTTTTATCAACGAATATATGCTCAGAACCGCTAAAAAAAATATACTTCCGTAGAACGTAAAGATGCTTAAGATCGAAAATGTCTGTAACAGTAAGGTATTTTTATGGCTGTTATGGTTCGTTTTTTGGCATTGAATTTTAACAAAAAAATAGAAGACGGTAGTCAGAAACAAAGTTGCCATCATATACATTCTAGCTTCTTGAGCGTAATAAACAATAAGCGGATTAAAAAGAAAAAAAACCATAGCCCAAAAAGCCCGTTTTTGACCAAGTAGCTCTTCACCTGTCTTATAGACTAAGTACCCGGTAAAAATCGAAAAAAGCAAAGAAGGTATGCGAAGTGATATTTCAGAATAACCAAACACTGCTGTCCAAACAGACATAAATAGATAATACAGAGGGGGGTGAAAATCTGCGGGAGAAAAACGAAGGGCAATAAGATGAAGCGGAATAGTCCTCACAACTTTTGCAACCACCGCCTCATCAAGCCACAATGATTGATTAAGGTGAATGAACCGAATAACCAATGCGATTAAAACAATGATAATGATTTTTTTTTGCATTGTATTATTATCTCAAAATATTTATTCTTGAGGAATCACAAACGAAAACTTATAATATTGAATCAATAGGGAGTCCACAGTGAAAAGCTAATATGTTAAAAAAGAAACAAATAATTATATTCATTTCTTGTTTGCTTTTCGTTTCACTCAGTACACGATTTTATTTTCTCTTCTATGGCATGCCCTCCCTTACGCATGATGAAGCTGATTTTTACTTTACCGGGTATACGCTGGCAAAAACCGGACATGATCAATGGGGAAACTCTTTTTTTCTAACGAGCGGGTTTCTTTCCGCTATTCCAAGTACACCGGTCTACATAAGCGCTCTTTTTTGGAAATTCTTTCCGATCGTATCTGCAACAACTGCTCGATTGCCTTTCGCTTTGATAAATTCTTTTTCACCCGTTTTACTGTTTATACTTGTGCTTTCGCTATCAAAAAATAGAACTCTCTCAGTTCTTGCTTTTTTTGTAATGAATTTTTCCCCTTGGTTTATGCATTTATCGGCAACAGCCGGTTATGACGGAACTTTACTGTTATTTTTTGCACTTCTCAGTACAAATATACTTTTATGGAATACAAAACAAAAAATCATCAAATTCTTATTATTTTTTATTGTTAGTTTTTTGGGGTTTAATACATACATGGGGTTCAAAACCGTTTTTCCATTTTTTTTATTTGTTCAACTATTACTCTTGCGTCAGAACTCAAATCAAAAAGTACTTCTTTTTGGTTTCCTTGTTAAGACGGTTCTAATATGTGTGTTTATTTTTAGCTTTTTTCTTTTTCTATACTTTATTTCACCTGGATCAAATCTTTTTATTCAAAGAGCTCAACACGAATCCGCTTTAAAAAAGAGTGAGATAGATCGGGAGGTTTGGTTTGCACATTACGTATCAGAGGGACACCCAATGGTGAGAAGACTATTTGCGAATAAAATTCTTGCTGGTGGAAAACTGGTTCTATTTCATTACCTCAAAACGTTTGAACCTAATATTTTTTTCGTTTCAGGGGATCCACAAACCATATATGGCCTTCGTATTACAGGATTTTTTTTCGTCTTAGACCTTATTTTCTTTATCTTCGGAATTATGTATTGCATTAATCGAAAATGCAAACCGTTCATTCCAGTTTTGCTGTTATTCCTCATTGGAGGAATACCTTCGGCAGTTGCTTCCGGCGGATTTACATTGTCACTACGCGGTATGCTTCTCATCATACCTTATTGCATTCTCATTGGATTTGGATACTATTCTATTTATCAAAAAAAGGGAATTTACAAATATATTGTTTTATTCGTTCTGTTTATCAATGTTTCCACATTCCTTATTTTGTATCAAACAAGAATTAAGGTAATGAGCGCCGAAGCATGGAGATTTACTGATATGAAAGTAATTTCATATTTACAGAACTATGAAAACGTACATGCCTTTATTACTGAACCCCATGAGTTCTTTCTTATGCACAGTTTATACAACAGTGTTAACGACTCACATGTCACAAATCAACTGCTCAATAGAAAAAGAACATCATACTCCACTAAAAATCTTACCGTTTATTCTGAGTGTAAAGAAATTACAGATGTTACCAAAAAATCCTATATTCTCGTTGATCCCGTCAAATGTTCTCTCGAAATCGGAACGAAGGAGTTTAAAAAAAATACTGTGCTTATGCAGAATTTTATCAGCGCAGATAAGGATAATAGAACGATGTTTCAATTATTTCGGTTTATTGGGAAACCTTCTTAGGAGTTGGTTGAATTGAAGGGGATGGAGTTGGAGTAATTTCCGCTATTCCGTTTTGGATCATGCTGTGAACCTCTTTCCAGTTATCCTCACCGTTTCGTGGGATAAGAATATATCCTCCATAGTCAGAATAAGAACTTTTAAGGTAATCCTGATCGCTCATATGGAGTGATACGGTGCGATATAAGCGGGCATCTTTTGCCTCGGCAATAAACTTTTGAAGAAGGGTGGGTGAGATATCGGTTTTTATGTGATTTTTCATCTCATCAAGAAGGGGAATTATTTTAGTTACAAAGCCAAGATTTATAACCTTGTCTTTTACAGCTTTTAAAAACTGTTGCTGCCGTTGACCTCGACCGAAATCCGAACCATCCTGTAAAGAATGCCGGGACCGGACATACTTAAGTGCTGTTGCACCGTCCATATGCACTTCACCTGCATCAAAATGAAGATGTTCATACCGGCAGGGGAATGCTTCCTTTGGGTTCTCAGAGATGTTTTTTAAAAATGTTCCGAGCTCCGGTTTTTCGGCAAACAGTTTTTTCTTTTCCTCTTCATCAAAACCCGGTTCAAGAAATTTTTTTACTTGTTCGAACTCAGCATCTTTTTCGCACAAGTCTTTCTCTTTATTTTCCAAAGGATACTCATAATCATCAAATGTCTTTAAAACCTGAATATCAACACCGCCAAGCATATCTATCGCTTTAGTAAAACCGGCAAAGTCAACAGTTATATATGCGTCAATAGTGAGACCTGTTATTGTGTAAACGGCCTGTTTTATAAGATCAGATTCAGGATTCGGCACCAAAACATCGGGAAAATCCTTCGGAAATAAACCCGTTTGGTACACTGCGTTGATTTTTGAGTGAAAAACTGTTTTTGACTTTGTCGGAATTCGTACCCAAATATCCCGGGGAAGCGAAAGAAGAGCGACTTTATTTGCTTTCAGATCTACATGCGCAACGATCATGCTGTCAGTAAGAAAGGGTCCGTCATGCCCGGCACCTCCATACCCCATAAGGAGTACATTGTAGGATGTCTTGTCTTTTTTAAAAGGAAACAGACCGGTTGATTTTTTAGTATAGATACTCCGGTAAAACTGAATTCCTTTTGAGAGAAAAAATGCAAAAAAAATGCCCAAAAAAATAATGATTATAAAACCTGCTTTTTTCATCGGATCTAACTATTATACAACAGTTGTTAAATTGTAATTTATATTTTAGATTCATATAATAAGAGAAATGAAAAGGGGAAATCTGAATTTATATATTGATGAATCAGGATCAGGAGCAATTTATGAAAAAAGCAAAGACTATCGTTTTTTCTTAATGACCGGAATTATTCTCGATGAAAACAAAGAACCTAAAGCTTCAAAATTTATTCATTCCTGGAAAAGTAAATACTTAGTTGACTCTCACTTTCCACTCCACGCAGCAGATATATATGAGGATCATATTGACAAGAAAAGCAGCAAAAAAAAAGTTTATCGCAAAAAAATATTGGATGATATCAATATTCTTAAAAAGGCAATCGAATCACTTGTTGATTTTATTGTTCAATTGCGTTTAAGTATTAGAATATGTTACGTTGATCTACATAAAGTAAGAAAAGATCTTAACTTAAATCCTTATATTATTGGTAAAAAGAAAGATTCCTTCAAAACGCTTATGTCGGTCGAATACAGTAAAGAGATCTTATTTCCAGTAATCACTATTGCAAACCGATTATACCGGCTTCATGAATCCTTAATAACTAAATCAAACTATTATAAAAGTGGATTTATCTATTACGAATCTCAAAGTGAATATGATCTAAAAATATTATCAAGCTTTCATAAATACGTGAATAAATCGTATATAAAAAATCATGCTTATTCATTTGGAGATTTGATCTTGGGAATAAATTTTCTAAATAAATCTTCATTGTGCGCGGGATTAGACATTGCGGATTATATCAGTTATTGTTATATGCAACTTTTAAGAAAACGCTTCAGAAAGGATGAATTAGTTATCGCAAAAGAAAAACTCACAGTAATGGAGAACCATTTTTACCATCTCCAGTATAACTCAGATATTAAATCGATCGAAGTTACAAAAGATTGTGTTGAAGGATTAAAAGCAATAAAATCTGCTAATAAAAAAGCGAGCTAAAGCTCGCTTTCTTATGCGAGACACCCCTACGAGTATCTCAATTCAATATTACTCTACAGGAATAGTTCTGTCAATGGTATAATTAAACACAAATTGCGGGATTAGTTTAATGGCAGAACGAGAGATTTCCAATCTTTCGGCAGGGGTTCGATTCCCCTATCCCGCTCACGAAGATGACAACGTATCACCAATTAAAACAAAAGTCAGTTGTCAATCAAATCGAGCTTCAAGTTCGAAAGAACTCCCTTACATTTAGTACGGTACAACCGGTAGTTGACTATGAGAAAGATGCACGAATTTCACTAACCAGTGTTCATTTTCCTTCTAACAATCTTATTCAAAAAATTCAAAGAGAAATAGTTGCCCATCTTATAAAAGCGGAGCCCGGTTTTTACTACTATCCCAAAAAAGGGTATCACATGACTATAAAGAATGTTCGGGTAATCAACGATCCGCCTCATTTCACCAAACATGATGTTTCGAAGGTTTCAAAAGTATTTTTCGAAATCATACCAAACGCTAGGAAATTTAAAGTATTTTTTTTACCGATTGCTGCTTTTCCCCAACAACCTCGCTTTAATCGGAACTTCTGATAAAGAACTTGACCGAATCGTGCTCGAACTTGATAAAAAACTTAAAAAAATAGACCTCCCTGACGATAAGGTATATATAAACTCAAAATTTTTTTTCAGCAATATGACTTTGGCCAGATTCAATCGAACACCCTCAACGACATTTCAAAAAAAAGTTAAAGAATTATCCGCTTCATTAGCGTTTGAACCATACGAAGTTGATTCAGTTTCCCTGGTAACATGCAATGCAGTGTTCCACAAAAAAACCCTTATCCATACTTGGAAACTAAAGTAAAGACTTTCCCAAACCTACCTTCAAGGTCGACCTCGAAGGTCGACCTTCGAGGTCGAAGATCTTTCGAGCAGATACATAAAATAATGATTGTTTAACCGCCACTCTTTAATTTTTTTTGAAGGGATAAAGGTATTAATTTCATAGGCCGGATTTTTCATATAGTCCTGCGGATAGGTGACTACAAATAGGTATTTATTGTGATAGTAGTCATCCCAGTCTCCCGGTATTTTATCCCGCAGATGAAAGTACTTCTGCACTGTTGCAACCGTATCATATCCTAAATTGACAATATTATAATTTTTCAGATTTTCCTTTCGTATGATTTCATACACTTTTTTTTCATACAAATAATTCCAGTCTTTGGTCATTCCGAACGCGCCTTTTGGATTAGGAATATAACGAACAAGAGAAACAAACAGGAGAATAACAAATAACCAAATTACAAAAACAGAGTTAATTTTTTTTCGTATGAGATAAAACGAAATAAGAAACATGAACAATAAAATACATAAAAAGTAATACGCAACCGGAGCAGTTGTCAATTTATCTTTAAAAACAACATCAGAATGCTGGAAAAATAAAAACAAAGTCTGTATATTATAAAGTTTGTTCCTTAACTCAAACACTATCATCGGAGCAAATCCGACAAAAAATCCGGAAAAAAATATAATGACATTTAACAAGTTTTTTCGTAGTTGTTTTTGAAGCAGATAGTATGCAGTAAGACCAATAATTACTACTATGAACTGATAGTGAAATAAAAGAAGCATACCCGATAAAAACGAAATTAAAAATAAATACCGTCTATGTTTGTATTTTTTATACAATCCCATGTTTAAAATAAGCAGGGGACTCAGAGAAAACTGAAAATTTGGGTTCCAAAAAAAACGCGTGTAGTCTATAAATAAAGGAAACAAGGCAAACAACATACTCATACATAATGCAGTTTTATTATTTATGAGCATTTTTACTCCATAATAAAGGGGAATTATCATCACTGAAGCCAATAAGATAAATACGTAAGTCGATATGATCGGATCCCATTTGCCCAAAATCATAAAAAACATGATCATGTAATACGTCAGTGACCCTTGAAAAAAATATCTCCCTTCATACCGCCAGGAAATTGGAGGGCCAATGAGTTCTATTTTTTTATCCTCCCACAACTGCATAGCTTTTATAGAAAACGCAGCCTGCTCGGTTGAGAAATTAAATGAACGGGAAAAATGCAACGATCGAATCGCTATAAAGAGAAAGATAATATGAAGTAAAACAAACAGTTCTACCGCTCTTTTGTGTTTACTCACAAAAACACGTATCATATTTTTTTAGACAGCGCGTCTATCAAATGTTTAATCGGCGAATAATACACTAGGATTTCTCCGGGTTGTGTTAAAGGAACAAGCAATTTAAATGACTCAGTTCCGGGCTCTATGGCCTTGCCGTTATACGAAACGGCAAACCCATCCGGATTTATAATAATCTGAAGAGTTTTTCCTACGTCCTGTTTTTCTATGTTAAATTTTATGATGTTAGGATCTTCATAGTATGGCGTTTTTACGAGGACTCTATCTTTATTTACTATCCCGTAAATAGGCGGAGCATTGATATTTTCATAAAAAAAACGGTGATCCTTATAAATCAATCTATACCCCCTGAGCGGTCTGTCTGAAATAAAATAGCGAACTGCTAAATTTTCCCACCTTTTATCATACATCGTCACCCGAGACGTTTCGATAGAGTTCGTACAGACATCATATACTTTAATACCAAACAACGGATTTTTATCGGTAATGTATTTATACTCAGTTCTCCAATCACGGCTTGGCTCATTAAAATATTTACAGATTTTTTTTGGAGTAAAAGTCGAAAATGTCTGAAGTGTTTTAACCCTGCGATCAAATGGAAACCCGAGCGGTAAATAATCTTGTAGTTTGAGATAATAATTAAATGTCTTTTCTTCTTCTTCGGTAAAAAGTGTTTTTTCCTTTCCAAACGGTGGTCGAAATGATATGTTTTCATGATATACAAAATATCCGAAATAAGGAATGGTATCGGCAGTGGTCTGGACTCGATAGTTCTTTAGATCTAAACTTTTGGGAAGCGTCACTTGTGTTTTAATTACCTTAGTAGGTACCGCATAAGTCTGCAAATAAAAATAAAAACTTCCTTCAACTACAACAAAAATGAAAATCAAAAAGACGAAAAAACGGGTTTTTCTGTATGAAAAAAAGAGCAAAGAAAACAGGAGACCCGGAACAAGACTATGCTGTAATAGCGAAAGAATTGCTCGTATTGTTTGAGAGTCATAAAACAAGCTTCTTTGTCCGTGTTTTACAAACAAATAAACTTGATCAAACAAGTTGGAGGCAATATCAGTTGAGGTGAGAAAAAAACCTGTTCCACAAAAAATAAAGATAAAAATTGATATTTTTTTACAAACATCACTCCTCATAAAATCCATAGCTTCTCTTTCTTTCTGGCTTAACAGAGTAAAAAGAAGAATGTGAAACATAATAAATATTTGCACAGCACCCCGAAAAAAAGGGAAGTTTATAACGCCAAGCGACCCAAGCAAAATAATTGCGAAGAATACATAAAACACTGTCGGAATCTTTTTTTTAAAAATTAAATATATCGGAAAAAATACAGCGAATAGCGACATACTAATCTGATAGGGTATACCAACATTCCACTTGGATCCGTTGTGCACTTCTCCGAATAAGTAGGGGAGTAACCAGGTAATAAAATGGAACGGATAGGTATTTCCGATTACTTTATAATCTATAGACTCAGTCATACGAGTTGATGTTAGTACTATTGGAAGGCTCAAGAAGTAAAACCAAGACGTACTGATAAACAGTAATAAAAAGTATCCTGCTCCTTGTTTGACACTGCATCTATAGTAATAGAATAAAATAAAAATTCCGAGTAAATATCCATACCAAACGATCTGAATGTGCCCGGACACCGTCATCAATATACCAACACAGAGGGGAAATAGTATTTTCTTCCGTTTAAGAAATGAAAGAGAATACAGAAACATACCAACATGTGCAACAACAGAATAAACTGAAGGATTGATTATGCGGATAATCCCACTCCCAGACAAAAATAAGGCGATCGTTAGAATGAAAGAATACCATTGAGTCTGTGTAAACTGCCGAAAAAATAAATAAAACCCGACTAAAAATAAAAATGAGGTGCAAAATGTCCACAACGATACGGAAAAAGGAAAGGGAAGAAGAAACAATAAAGAAAAAGGGTGAAAATTGGTTAATCCCAGATCACCGGCAAAGGGAAATCCCGCATAAACATTCGGATTATACAACGGAAAAACTCCTTGTTTCAGCCACTCTGCCTGAAAAAATCGAGAACCGAGAAACAAAATGATATTGTCGCTTGAAACCTGCTGAAAAAAATATGCGTAGATAGCGGAACAAACGGCAACTGCCAACAACAGCATAATAACCCATTTTTCTTGTCCAATCCGCTTCATTTTTTATCAATAATCAGCAAATTGTTTAAACCCAGCTCAAAATAGGTATGACTTACTGCGATTCCTTTCATACCCGCAATCATCTTCAGCAAATCTTCCTTTACAAAATAATTCTGGTGTTCCTCAATTTCCCGGCGTGAGAGTATACCAAGTTTAAAGCTCATAAACTCAAGAATTTTTTTTGCGTGAGGTGTCGGAGTTGTCAAAATAGCTTTTCCGCCCTTTCGTAAAATACGGGGGATATCGCACAATATTAACTTTGGATTATCAATGTGTTCGAGCACTGCAAGACAAATAACGATATCAACGGATTTCGAGGGAAGGGGGATGTGTTTATCAAACGGCTTGGGAATAAGTTTAAGTGCGGGGTCTTTTTTATGAAAACGAAGCGTTTCTGATGAAATAAGAGGATCAATTCCGAAATACCTGATAATGGTAATTCCTGATTTTTTCATTGCGTGGTAAGCACGTATTTTAGGACCGCACCCCAAATCTGCAATCACATACGGTTTCGCTTTTGGTATTTCTTTGAATCCTTTGATGAACCGAAACAATCGGGGTACCGGCTCAAGTAGCTCTTCTTCAAATAAAGGCATATTTAGGCAAATATGTTGAAATAAATAATTTCAAACAACGCGCGGATGCCATCCCTCCAACCAATTTTTTTCCCTTCGGCGTACGTACGTCCTGCGTAGGATACGCCAACTTCATATATTTTTATTCCTTTGATATCCGCAATCCGGGCCGTCACTTCCGGTTCAAATCCGAATCGTTTTGAGATAAGCTTTGGAGCAAGCGAACGAATGAGCTTGCCCCTGAATACTTTAAATCCTGTCTCCATGTCGGTCAGATTAAGATCGGTAAACATATTAGACAGTAAAGTCAAAAAGTGATTTACTACCGAATGCCAAAAGTACAAAACACGATGAGGTTTATTTGAAATAAAACGAGATCCATATACTACATCCGCATCCTGTTTCAAAAAAGGCCCGAGTAACTCCGGATAATCAAGCGGAGAGTATTCCAAGTCAGCATCCTGAACCAACACGATATCACCTGTTGATTTCAAAAATCCAGCTTTGAGTGCTGCACCTTTACCGCTGTTTTGCGGAAGTTTAATAGTGAGTAGTTTGTAGTTCGTAGTTTTAAGTTCTGTTTGATTATGTAATGGTTCTTTTAACTTTTGATCTGAACGTGCAACATTTAACATTCGACCATTGATTTTATTCCATGTTCCATCTGTCGATCCGTCGTCCACAACGATAATTTGCTTTTTCAAACCAAGAGTGTCTGAAGAAATAACTTGCTCTATAGTTTGCAGAATCCTCTCCTGCTCATTGTAAACAGGAATAATAATGGAGACCGTAATTAGTTGCATATGCTATTGTACCAGAGATCTTTCTGTGTGTTTATCCCAATACCGACTTCATGAAAGGGAACGAAAAATGCCTTGACTCTTTTTTTTTCGTTTACTGCGATCTGAATCAAGTCAGTCAGATAATATTCAGAGGTCACAGCAGACCGACCTATTCGAGGAAGAAATGCTTTGAGAAAACTTAAACGGAAACAGTATAAACCCGCATTGAATTCGCGGATTTTCTTTTCATCCTCAGATGCGTCTTTTTGTTCTACTATTCCTCTAATGTGACCAGATTTATCCCTAAGCACTCTCCCATATGCAAGTTTATTGATATCTTTATATTGTGATGTAACAAAGGTCATATCTGCTTTCGACCTTATATAGGAAGCAACGAATCGCTTAACTGTCGGAAGCGAGTACCGAAATAAATGATCTCCATAGCCCACTAATACGATTGTGTCTGGATTGTCGGGAATGAGCGTAAGACAACAGGAAACAGCATGAGCAGTTCCCAACCGTTGAGCTTGATATACATAATCAACTGGAAACCCTTCAAGACATTTCTTTACGCTCTCCTGATAAGCTCCTACAACAACAATATTTTTATTTGTAATCTTTTGAAACAACGAAACCGCGGAAACAATAAGAGGCTTATTCCGAAAAACAGAGGTAACTTTATTGGCACCTTTCACCTTCATTCGAGTACCGTCTCCTCCTGCAAGAATAACACCAACCACTAACCGTTTCATGTGTTTTTAGAATTTATTACCGTGTTCGGAAGTGACCGAAACCAAAGAAAAATTATTATACACATTAGTATTCCTGCTCCGAAGAAAAATGGAATGTTCGGACCGAAATGATCAAAAACCTCTCCTCCGATAATTGGCCCAACAATTCTCCCCATGCTCCCAGCTGAAGAAAGAATGCCCAAAGTTTCTCCGTATTCTTCTTTTGGAACCTGTTCAGAAGCAAGAGCCTGAATTGACGGATTCGCCATACTGTTGCCCAATACAATGAATATTTGCGTAATGAATAAATATCCCCAGTTGGGAACAAGAGGGAGCAAAACAAATCCCAGGATTAAAAAGTAAAATGAATATGTCAGAAGTTTTTTCTCTTTAAATCGCTTCACTAACGCTGGAAGTATTCTTAACTGTGCGATTACTGAAAGAATCCCGATGTACGCAAAAAAATATCCGTTTTCAACGGCGCCAAACCCGAACTTTTTCTGAGTCCATAATGCAAATATTCCAGTAAACAGTGAAAACGCGGTATTCAAAAGTAGAAAAATTATAATCAAGTAACCGATTCCGCTGTTCACAATAATATGTATCATTTGCTTTAATGAAAAAGAAACAAGGGGGGAATGAGCCCGTTCTCTAGCATTAACGGTTTCCGGCAAAAAGAAGTAAGTCAAAACTACGGTTAACAACCCAACCACCATTGCAAAAAGCGCCGGATACATAAATCCAAACTGTGCCAGAAATCCCCCTATTGCTGGACCAAAAATAAAACCTAAACCAAACGCTGCACCAATAATACCCATTCCTTTTGCACGATTTTCTTTTGTTGTAATGTCCGCAATATATGCCTGAGCTATTGATATATTTCCGCCGGTAATTCCATCAATAATGCGTGAAATAAAAAGAAGGGGAAGATTTCCAGCAAATGCTAAAATTAAATATCCAAGCGCACTTCCAAACTGTGAAATCATAAGAATTTTTTTTCTCCCGAACCGATCTGATAGCGCGCCTAAATAGGGCGATGCGATAAGCTGAAAAAAAGAATATACTGCAGTCAATAACCCAATCTGTGTGGCCGAAGCCTTATACCGTTCAGCAATATAGGGCAACAAGGGTAAGATTATCCCAAAACCAAGCAGGTCGACAAATACAATAGCAAACACAGTGAGTAATGATCGGCTTTTCATATCCGTACGAAGTATTAATTATACCTCATTTTTAAGCTGAGACACATCTTCCAGTACTTCTTCAGCATGTTCCAATACATCAACCTTCGGATATTCTTTTTTTATCTCTCCATCAGGACCGATGATAAATGTTTTTCTGATAACCGTTTCAAAGTTTTTAAACATGACTTGTTTAATTCCGAAAGCTTTATACGCCTTGATAGTCTCAAGTGAAGGATCACTAAGGAGTGGAAAATTGAGCTGATACTTTTTTACAAATTCTTTATGGGATGCTACCGAATCCCGAGATACTCCCAACACGACAATGTTATTTTTTTGAAGAGACTCAGTTTTGTCACGAAATCCGCATGCCTCCCTGATACAACCGGGCGTATTGTCTTTCGGATAAAAATACAGAACAACCCATTTTCCTTTATAATCGCTGAGAGAATGTATTTTGTTGTTTTGATCTGGTAATGTAAAATCTGGTGCTTTCATATTCTTGTATTCAAATAGTAATAGTTAATATTAACTATACTGGGTTTTCAGAAGATAGTCAACAAATTAATCCCAACCGTGCGGGTGAGCAGTATACCATTTTACCAGTGAAGTTATGCTTTGCTCTATAGTCCGTTTTGGCTTCCATCCTAAAACATTTTCGGCTTTTTTAATGTCGGCAATTTTTTTCGCATCATCTCCTTCACGCGGAGTACTTTTTCCGATTGCAAATCGAACTCCAGTAACGGCTTGAACTTGTGTAACAATTTCGAGAACTGAGTTACCGCTCCCTGTGCCAAGATTGATAATCTCATTCGATCCTTGATTAAGAAGGTGTTGAATCATATTCATATGTGCTTCGTTCAGATCGACCACATTAATATAGTCTCGAATCGGCGTCTTATCCGGAGTATCGACTTCGGGACAGGTCAATGCGAACGGTTCAATATTTAATGCTCCGCGTACTGCATTCTGCACTAAAAGAGTTGATGGTTTTTTCGAATCACCAATCAATCCATCATCTGAAGCACCGCACACATTAAAATAACGGAGAATACCGTAACGCATCCCTTTCAGCTTTGCGTACCAACTGATCATTTCTTCAACCATCATTTTGGATACTCCATACGGCTGTGACGGATTTAACGGATGGTTTTCATCAATCGGCATATACTGAGCTTCTCCATATACCGCGCAGGTTGATGAAAAAATGAGCGTTTTTACATTTGCCTCAATCATCGCTGAAAAAAGTGCGTTTGAACCACCGACATTATTGTCAAAGTATTTCTCAGGATGCTTCATAGATTCATCAACGAGACAGGATGCTGCAAAATGAAGTACGGCACTGATACCGGGTTCCTTATCAAATACTGAAGATGTATCTTTCCTTAAATCCCCGGGGTAGTACCGAAACTTTTCAGGGAATTTACTCTGCAGTAAATCGAGCGGGGATTTATAGCCTGTTGAAAAATTGTCAAACCCTACAACTTCATAACCATTCTGAAGCAAAACATACGCTGCAACCGATCCAATATACCCACCTGCACCCGTTACTAAAATTTTAGTAGACATATTTACTATTATAAACTTTTAATCATAGAATCTAAACTCTAAACAAATTGATCCAAAATTCAAATACATTTTGACTCTTTTTTTAGAATTTTATTATTTGATTTGGATTTTGAGTTTAAGATTTAGTATTTTGCAGTACCTTTTGTTTTTTCAACAAGTGTATCGGGTGCCAATGAATCCTCCCCTCTGCAATAATGATTCCCCCAAATACCAGAACAGAACCGACAAAGAAAAAGATAGTAGGATACTCGTTCAGTAACGGTATTGCAAGAAGAACGGCGATAATCGGATCGATATAACTGAAAATACCGACCTCCTGAGCATCTATTTTTGACATTCCGTAATTGAATAAAGAGTATGCAACTGCTGAAGAAAAAAATACACCAAAAATTATCCCTAACCATCCCCGCTGGTCCAATTGATTAAATGTCCATCCTGTTTGCTCAGGAAGCATAAGAAAAAAAAAGGTCAACGCCGCTGAAAAAAAAGTAATGGTGGTAACCTGAATATGATTAACAACTTTTAAAATATTCTTAAATATAAGTGCATTTAATAATGCACCTGAAGTGGCAATCAATAAATATAAATTTCCAATCATAGCTGTTTCTTTCGAACTTAAAGAAATCTCGCCATCAAGCAAGAGCGGAGAAAAAATAATTATTAATACACCGGTAAAAGCAATAAGAATTCCCCATAAAACCCGTTTATGTGGTTTTTCTTTTAAAAGGATAATGGCCAAAATATAAAGAAAAAGCGGTTGCGATGAACCAATTACCGGTGCATTTATACTTGCTGTTTTCGGAAGAGCAAGAAAATAAAATCCGATATTTACCGTGGTTGCAAAAAACGCTCCGACAAGTATTGTTCCCAACTGCCTCCACGATATGCTTTGCCACTTCATGAACCCGAATGGTAAAAAAATGAGTCCGGCAAAAAAAAACCGGATAAATCCAAGAGTAAAGGGTGGAATATTTTCTAAAGATAGCTTAAAAATAGGCGAAGCAGCACCCCAGATAATATTTGCGATAATTAGGGCAAGAACGGGGTTCATGACTTCTTTTTGCGTTTATCCAGATACACAATCAGCTCGCCGATAATTCCTGTCATCCCTATCTGGATTCCAATAATAATAAGCAAAATCCCAAGCTGCAGTAATGGGCGACGGTATAAGAGAACATTGAAAAAAATCCGTTCAATTGCGAGATACAAAGATATAAAGAAACCAAGACTGAAAAACAGCAGTCCAACAGTGCCGAAAAAATGTAATGGCCGCTCAGAAAAACGAAAGATAAAATATGCGGTTAACGTATCCATCATTCCAAGGTACAATTTTTTCCATCCATACTTGGATACTCCATGTTTGCGTTCCCGGTTATGCACAGGAATCTCACTCACACGAAACCCCCGATAAAAAACGGCAAGCGGTAAAAATCGAAAGTTATTCCCGTACAAAACCATTTCGTCCATCACTTCTTTTTTCATCGCTTTGAATCCGCAGTTGATATCCTGAAAGGGTGATTTCATTATTCTGTGTAGCACAATATTTGCAATTGATGAATAGAATTTTATCAGAACGGAGTCTTTGCGATTAATCCGGATACCGTTTACCAGATCGTATCCTTCTCCGAGTTTTTCAATAAATCTATCGATATCACGAGGGTCGTCTTGAAGATCCGCATCCATAAATACAATTGTATCGCCTCGAGCGTTTGTTAAACCAACCCGCAACGCCTCTCCTTTTCCACTCTGTTTTCTGTTTCGAAGAGCAACAATTTCCGTATGCTGAGTTTGAAGTTTTCTTACCTCGTTAAACGATGAGTCGGTTGATCCGTCATCTATAAAAATAACCTCAAATGCCTGTTTGTTCAATGCAAAACAGCGTTGTATTTCCTGAAACAACTCCTTCAGGTTGCCTTCTTCGTTATGATAGGGTACCAGTATAGAAATCATATTTTTTGGTATATTTCTACTTCATTTGTTTTATACAAAAGTCGGAACGATCGATCGCTTTGTAGTCTGTGATACACACCCATTATATCGACTTTTTTATCGAAATAGTTTCTGACTTCCGAAAGCTGGAGAAAAACAAAGTCTGCATTTTCATATCCGTTCGGGAAGTGGTAAAAGTATTTGCGCGAAGTAAAATATGGCGCCGGATGCCCGGTTGAAGATACTTTAATGTTTGGATTTGCAAGCTTTCTACTCCATAAAACTGTTTCAGAATAGCCAGAACCAAACCGTGTTATCGGACCAACATCCGCTGATTTTGCATAGGGAAGCGGACTCGAGATCCAAGAAAAATACCCAATAAAGAGACAGAGAATTAATATTGCTCCACTCAGCAAAGAAGAAAAATACTTAGATTGACTGTGTTTCTGCAGCACATTTTTAGACCCGTAGAGAGCGGAAATGAAAATAAACGGTTCGAGAACTGAAGTATAGTGAAATAAAATTGTTCTCATACTATAACTATTGGAAAGCATGTTTATCGCAAATTCAGGAACTGATATAAAAAGATGTATTGGGGATAAAAGCGAAAGAAATGCAAGGGGTCCAAGGAGTAAAGATATATACTGGAGCGTGCTTTTCTGAAATATATATGTCGTGATTATCCGTGGATTGTTAAGTATGCCCATAAATACTTTAGTAGGTGAATCGCCGAAATCCGCATAATAGTTCAGCGCAAAATGATCAGCACCACCGCGGGCAAAGGGAATGATTACTTTTATTGAAAGAATAAACCAGATCAAACTCGATCCGACAACAAGAAAAGGAAACCAGAGCTTGTTTTGTTTCTTATACAATACGTACAGTCCGAAAAACAGAGTCGTAAGCGACACCTGTTCTTTCGTCAACAAACTGAACAGAAGAAATAATATACTTAATCCGTACTTTCTTTTTAACCAAAAGTAATACATACACAAAAGAAAGGTTGTCGCAAAAGTAACTGCGTGAAACTCGAATATATTTGCCCTCTGCATGGGAGGATACAGAAGATACGCGAGAGAAAAAAGGAGAGAAAGCAGTTGTTTTGAACGCAGTTTTTGAAAAACATGAAGGCCGATTCCGTATATTGCGAAAGCTCCAAGACCAAGGATTAATGACTGAATAATCAAAAGCGTTTCAGGACCAGCATGAATAAAATAAAAAGGAACAAGCAACCCAAGTATTAGATCGTTATGAATTGCCATTCGTTTTACTTGTTCAACCCCATGCGGGTTTGTGAGTTCCAGAAAACGTGAAAAATCCCCGGTTTTTATCGCTTGAAAACTATTGTATACAGTCTGATGCATGATTCCCAAATCAAAATAGTGTGCGAACAGGCGCTGGGATCTCAGTATCGTAAAAACTGAAAAATACATTACGTACACGAATACTGCGACGCATAAAACAACAGTATATCGATTTTTTTTTATCGTCTCACCGGTCTGAAAGATGGTTTTTTTCATTGTTCCGTTTTATTCCCTGAATGAAACTTTTCATGCACTTCCTTAAGCCGGGCATTAGTAACATGGGTATATATCTGAGTTGTTGCAATATTTTTGTGACCGAGCATTTCCTGGACCGAACGAAGATCTGCTCCGTGTGAAAGCAGGTCTGTTGCAAAACTGTGACGGAGTGCGTGCGGACCTATCTTAACTAAAAGGCCTGATTTTTTTCTGTACTTATCAACCAACCGTTCAACCGATCGGACAGAAAGGCGCATTTTTTCAACGGTAAGCTCCTCAGGAGCTTTCGGCCCAGAGTATCGGATAAAAAGAGGGGAGTACGGGTCACTTCGTTTGCGCAGATACTCATTCAGCCAATGCTTAGCGGACTGAGTCAGAAACACAACGCGTATTTTCCCCCCCTTACCCATTACGGCAAACTCACCGCTCTCCATATTTACCTGTTCACGGTTTAACGAAACAAGCTCCGATACCCGAAGGCCGGTTGAAAATAAAACTTCCAGAATCGCCCTGTCTCGCACACCGCGTTCGCAGTCAACTTCCACGCTTTGAAACATTTTCTCTAAATCATCAGGCTGCAAAAAATCAATATGCCGGTCCCTTTGTTTTCCTAGTTCAATCATATCAGGGGAAAGAACACCAAGTTTTTGTTTTACCAAATACCGAAAAAAAGATCGAAGCGCAACCAAAAAATAGCTCTGTGTCTGTCTGGCAAGATTTCCTTTATGAGGATTCTTATAGGTATGTGAAAGGTATAATCTAAAGTTTCGGATTATATTCTCATCGATCTTTTCAACAGGAAAATCTGAAGCCTGTAAAGACTGCAGAAGCCATGACTGGAAGAACTGTAGGTAATACCCGTACATACGAACGGTTTTCAGTGAGAGATTCCGATCCAGCTCGCTGTATTCAAGAAATCGAAGCACTGCCTCTTTTACATCCATACCAAATATTAAACGACGTCTCAGCAAAATGCAATTGAAGAAAATTCATTTGGTTTCAAGCTTCATTGGTGGGCGAGAGAGGAGTTGAACCCCCACGTCCTTGCGGACACAAGGTCCTAAACCTTGCGCGTCTGCCATTCCGCCACTCGCCCTATTTTCATATTATACTTTATACTGTTTCATTTGATCTTGTTTGTAGTATAATGCAACACATGCATACGCTGAAAAATATACTGTTTGCGATAGTTGCCATACTTTTTTTAGGAGTACTGCTTTTTCTGCTTATCCCCATGAAAAAAACACCTGAGCAGCCTGCGGTTGTGTCGCAGATCAGAGAACTGAACCGGCTCGAAACGATCACATACTCACTTGAAAAAATCATTGAGAAAGGAGAAAGCAACGGAGCGCTTCGCGATTTTCTGTTTGGCGATAAAATGCTTTTTGTTGCATACGGAGAAATTATTGCAGGTATTGATTTGTCGAAACTGGCGGATGATGCAATTCAAATTCAGGGTGAAAAGATAAGCCTCGTTTTGCCAAAGCCCGAAATTCTGATTACAAGAATTGACAACACTAAATCCCGTGTCTACAACCGGACAACCGGAGTATTCACGAAAGGGAATAAAGACCTGGAAGCAGGAGCTCGGACTGCAGCTGAAAACCTGATGAAACAAACAGCTTGTCAGGATGGTATCTTGATAAAAGCAAACGAACAGGCAGAAAAACAGATTGTCACCCTTTTAAAAGGAATCGGTTTCGAAAGTGTCAGTGTAAAAACACAACCGGGAACTTGCAACTAAAAAATCGTATAATATCTGGTATGGTCGATGCAGACAAACCGGACATACCACCACATAACCGAACGCCCGACCGAACACTTCAAAAGTTACTCCACGCAAAAACATTTCGGCTGTTGGCTGCAGCTGTTTTTATGTCTCTGACTATTTCCGGATGCAGAGCTGATGAAGTAACTCAGCTCAATCAAAGACCGGCTATTGTTGAACCTGCTCAACAAGACAACCTCACTCTACAAGTAATCGAAAATGGCCGCGCAATGGCAACAGAACAAGACAGAAACATGCTTAACACCACGATTCCTGGAATCGATTTAACCTATTTTAATAATGAAACCGTAGCCAAGATCCGTAGTATAGAGGACCCTACCAAACGAGTGCTGACAGCTATTGGTTTTCTGAATGTTGAGTCCTCCGGTAGGTATAACACTGGTGTATATGCATGCAATACCTACGCTCTTGATCTGCTCCGACTGGTTTTGGGAAATGATGTTATCGGTTCCCGTTACAATGCTGTCACCGGCGCGCCAACAGTTGCGGGAATAGGAGATATCGACTGGACAAGTCAATCAGCGGTTAATCGTCTTAACGAATCCAGCCCTTTTCTTCACAGCAATAACCTCGACTGGTGGATGCAGAATTATGGAACAAAGCAATACGGTTGGGAACAGGTTTCACCTCAGCAGCTTGAACAAATTATTTCTCAAGGAGGTTACATTGGACTTGCAGTTCATAGCCAGAACTTTATTAGAACCCAACCGCCAGATTTTTTAGGTCATTCCGCAGTTGTTGTTCGAAGCAAAACAGGACAACTTGGCGAATCACAAGCAACCAATAATCATGCGTTTAGACCAAGCAAACGAAACAACCCGATAGTAGGTAATCCAGCTTTTCATTTATTTGTTCACCCCCTTCCGCCCCCCTATCGTCATTAATCTATCTTTTTTTAACTTTTTAACCCTTGGGGTTAAATAGCTTTGAACCCTGATAATCTATCAATAAACTTTGGATCAAATGCAATTTTTTTTGATATTCTACTTGATTCAGTGTAAATGCTTTATATGAGTAAAATTTTTTTATCCCCAATATTAGATCTGTTGTAACAAATGGGTATTTATTTCTATGACAATATTCGACATAGGACGTCAAAGGGTAACTAGATAAATCATCACCTGATACTAAATATGAAGTTACTGGGTTTAAATGAATATATCGGGATACATGTAAAAACTCTTTTTCCGTTTCGATGTGCTTTGCTTTAAACGGATGACAAAATAAAGATCCATTTCGCCCTCTTTTAATATTTATATATTTTGCCATTCCATTTTGAAATTGAGACACAAATCGCACTATTCCATTATCTTTAAGTTGTCTTACTAAAAAATGAAAATGTGTTGGCATCAAGGCAAATGCATGAATTTCTACTAAGAATAAACCTTTCTTAATCTTTTCATTATCCCTTTCTGCGGTATGAGTATACTGTGAATAGCTCATACTAGTTTCCCTCCGATAATAATCGATTAAAGCTAAAGAACGAGCTACATCACGTTTCCTCACAAAAATATTTTCATCGGCGGTCGTCCGATTGTAGATGTGATAAAATTGAGTATTTGAAAATATAATATACCGAGTTGACATATATTAAGTATACATAAAGCAGTGAATTTAAAAAATACCAAAGGTTCAGGCATGTTTAACCCCCAAGGTTAATTGAAAGTCACGGGAGGAGTCGCATAGTGGACGAGTGCGTACGCCTGGAAAGCGTATATAGACGAAAGTCTATCGAGGGTTCGAATCCCTCCTTCTCCGCCAAAATGGTAAAAGTATCACAAGACTCAGGTACTATGGCTCGTTGGGTTGCTCTGTCCTTCTAGAAAATCGTAAAATTCTGCAAGACCTAAAACATATCCTGGAGAGTGTAAAAACCCCTAAAATCGCCTCGAAGTATTTGCTCAAGGTTCTAAGCTTTTTGAGTTTTTTAGCTTGTTCTGACAGTGTTTTGCCTTTTTTATGCTTCGTTCCAGACCCGAAACTCGATTATGGTCAATAACCTTTTGAATTTCCCTATAATGAGTGTATGGTCGATCAACCGAATCATGTACCAACCCAAAAAGAGAATAAACTTGCGGAAGCCTTAAAATTAGAAGGAATAGTACTACAACAACAATACGAGCATAAAGGAAAAACAGTTGACATATTCATTCCTGATGCAAAGCTTGTTATAGAAGTTGATGGAAGTCATCATCTTACTGAACCGGAACAAATACTTAGAGATTTTCATCGCGAATATCATGATGAACTTGAAGGAATTCATACTCTGCATATACCCAACGGTTTTGTTGAGAGTAATGAATTATTCCCCAAAGTAGTACAAGCAATAGTTGGTGTACGTGCACTTCTTCTTAGTGAAATGAAAAAGGTGCCTAGTCCTTTAAGACAAGTTTCCGCTGTGTAAGAATAAATTTTGATTCAATTCCTCCAAGTATTTGTATTCTCTCTTCCGGTGTTCCAAATTTGAACACATGCAGTAAATAGTCTCTCACTATTTGTATTTCATCATCGTCATACTCTTTTTGTTCCACAATATTATGTGGGGCGCTATAGGGAGTTACGGTAAGCCGTGGGGACTTCTCTCGAAGAACTGCACTTTTAAGATTTTGGAGTCTTTTAATATCGTTTTTACACTCATGCATAAGAAACGGAATATTTAGTTTTATTTGGGGAAGGAGCGCGACAAGCTGATGTATTAACTCTTGCTCGGTAATATATGGCTCGTTACAATCGTAGTTTTTGATTCTATTGCAGTGGTAGTAAATATGGGCATTAAATTTTCCACTTACTAATTTCTTGTGTTTTATCTCTGCCGTTACACTTCCACCACATCCTCCACACTTGCAGATCTTTTTAAAAGGAAATAACTGCTTGTTCCATTGACGTGGGACCGTTTCCATTTGAAGCTGGACTTTATCAAATATCTGTTTTGTAATGAGTGGTTCATAATTTCCTTTATAAAGTTTACCTCCGTACTGGAATGATCCATAGTAGAAGGGATTATGAAGGGTTTTGAATATTCTACCCAATGCCATATCACAGTTATTTCTTGTTTTAAAGTCAATGCTTCGTAACCACTTTCGTATCATTCGTCCCGAATATCCTTCATTTGCCACTTTATGAAACATCTCTCTTATTACTGGTCCTCGCTCAGGATCAATTGCGACTGTTGATATTCTATTCAGTTTTAGGACGTT
The DNA here is from genome assembly GCA_964530235.1 of uncultured Gammaproteobacteria bacterium. GTDB lineage: Bacteria > Patescibacteriota > Microgenomatia > UBA1406 > GWC2-37-13 > UM-FILTER-33-9. Next base: position 21,823 of record CAZGYB010000005.1, on the reverse strand, counting down.
TAAGTAGCCAACTGGCGCCATACCAGGACGAATACCAATCTCACACTTATTCTTTAAACCCCGTTTTACATTGATACCTCTGTTATCGTTCTCTAGTTTTGCTTGACTACATAAAATCATAAGTAGGAATTTTTCATTCGGATTATTGGAGAACGATTGTGAGTAAGTTTGAATTTTGATTAGCTTACCTTGATCCATAAGGTCGACAATACGACCAAGATCTCCTGCATTACGTGATAATCTGTCCGGCGCCCACGTGAGTATTGAATTGAATTTTCCCTCAGAAAGTCCTTGCAGAAGCCTGTTAAACTCAGGCCGTTGTCCTGATTGTTTTGCTGAATGGCTTTCCGAAATAATCTCTGTTACAAAGAGCTTTTCCTTCTTCGCCATTGCCTTCATTTCGCTAAGCTGCCCGTCAATACTCATTGCTTGTCGCTCATCAGATTCGCTACTTTTTCTTGCATAGAGGCAATATTTTAGGTTATCCATACAACCTAATGGATGACAAATACATTTTGTTAATGCAAGTGTAAAATATCAATAATTTTTTGGTAATAGTATAATTAATACATGTTTAGCTTCTTTAATAAGACAATCCCTTCCAAAGTATATTTTTTAATTTGGTTATTCAATGTAATTTATTTCGTCATACTTACTATTCTTTTCAACAAATTTACTTCGTTTTTCCAGCAAAATCCCTTAATGGTATCGATATTTGGCCCTATGTATTTGGGAAATATCCTTATCGGTATTATTGTTTTTTTATTTGGGATTGCATCATTATCTCCAAAAAAAGCAAATGAAGTACCTCAAGACAAAGGTGCCGCTCCTAAAAAAACTTATTTGGTCCTATTCTTTATCATGTTTATTGTCACTATATTTGCTCTAATTTTTTCCAATATTCCCTTTTTTACAAGCGATACCATGCAGTTTCCGAGACTCGTTATGTTGGCTTTTTTCGCTTTTATTTCATTGGTATTTTTCATACTATATCTTTCAACATATCCTCAAAAAATAATTAAGAAAAATTTCCAAAGCAAAGAGCGACACACGATTTCGTATTGGGTTGGAGATTTTGTAATTTCAGGAGTTTTGGCGGTACTTATAAGTATTTTATTTGGATTTATTTCCATTCCATTTATGCAGGTTGCTGAGGGTTTGTCTTTTGCTGAAAAAGCAAAAATTGGTGGAATAAATATGTGGAGGATAGTTATTATGTTTGGCTTTCTAACAATAACTATTTCGTTCTTTTGTTTTCGTAAAAAGCTTTACAGAAGTCTAGCAGGAATGCTTATATTTTTTTGGGTAGCAGGAACTGGAATAGTGATTTTTATTAACTCTACTCCTAATAAAACGTTATTAAATTTTAATGTAAACAGTGGTTCTAGTAATTTTCTAATAACACGTAGTTCGTGCAACAAGGATACCACCTTACAACAAGTCAAAGGGTGTGTGTTAAGAATACTTCGTGATGATGGCGGACATGGTACAGGATTTATAATTAACCCTGGGTATTTAATAACAAACAAACATGTTATTGAAGGCGCTGGAAAGCTATCAGTCTATATAAATGGTGAAAAAGATATCAAAGTGTGGAATTACTCACCAAACCTTGATTTAGCTGTACTAAAACTTCCAGATAGTTCGCTTACAAACACATGCAATTGGTTTGATTCTAAGCAATTAAGCATTGCAGAGGAGCTATATACTTTTGGTTGGCCAAATAATCCAACAGGCGACTCTACAGTAACAAAAGGAATTTACTCAAGAACTAATAAGTATGAAGATGGAACTGAGGATATTCAGACAGATGCCTCGATTAATCCCGGAAATTCAGGAGGGCCTTTAGTTAATGAGTGTGGCGTTGTTGGTATTAATACGGCTAGAGCAGATTGGACACAAGAGCAAGCACCACGAGTTATTGAAGGGATGAGTTTTGCTTTATCATCGAATTACATTCACACACTAATTGACGAACTTATTAAAAACGGTGATATTGCAAAAGGTATCCCAAATCAAGCAACATATCAATCAAACAGAAATGCTCCCAATAATCCTTCACAAAACTTTACCTTAGATATTGAAAATATAAAGTCATATTTGAATGATGTCTACAGAGTAAAATCATCTTGGGAACAGGCGAGAGGCCATGTAAACACCGAAAAATTGGATAGATTAATTGATTCATTTAATAGACAAATTGAATTTTGTAACCATCTGATCAATAAACTTTCGGGGGGACAAAGAGCGTCAGGCGACGATATTAATCTATGGAAGGCCGTATTAAGGATGAGTGATGAATCTGCTACTTTAACCAACGAACTAAATGGACGATGAAAAACAAACAAAAAGCAAATAAGTTGGTTGAGGGAGCGGCATCCCAATGGCTGCAGATAGTATTAATGCACATTCAGCACAATAGGCTATCAAAAAAAGATAAAATAATAGCTAAATGAACTTAAACTTAAGTGAAATAATACTAAAAACTCTATTTCAATCAGCACAGATGATGTGGCCATTTTATTTCCTCCTTCTTCTATTGGTTGTAGCGAAAATTGCAGTAATGGTTTATAAACACAATCAACTTAGTAAAGCCGGGATGTTTGAAATAGACAAAATGACAGGAGATGATTTTGAACGATACCTAGCAATCCTATTTGAAAAACTAGGATATTCAGCTCAAATTGTAGGATCTCATAAGGGAGACTATGGAACAGATCTCATAATAGAAAAGGAAGGTGTAAAGACGGCTATACAGGCAAAGCGGTGGCACAATGCAGTTGGAATTAAATCTGTGCAAGAAGTATACGGATCACTTCATGTATATAACTGCACAAAAGCGCTCGTAGTAACAAGTAATTTCTTCACTAAACAAGCACGAAACCTTGCCCAGTCAAACAGTGTAGAGTTGTGGGATAGAAATTATCTTGCAAAGATTATTCTTTCAACAAAAAAATAATGGATTTTTCCGAAAAACAGAAAAAAATACTTATCAAGTATAAAGAATCCCTTGTGTTTGGGTTTTCAGTAATGTCCAAAGTTCAACTCCGTATGGATAAAATGAGATTAAAAAAACAACTGCTGTATCTTCATATGGGTGCAATTCATAGTTTTTCTGAGGCCATATTAAGACTTATTGAAACAAGGCCAATCTACGATAAAGCAGCCGAAGTTTTAATGAGATCACTAATTGAACTTTATATAAATCTGAGTTTTATTTTGGCAGGAAAAAATCAAAGAAACGCTTTTATATTTGTTGTTGATTCAATTCAAGACAGATTAGATTTTGCTCAAAAACATAAGACATTCTGGAAGAGTCATCCGCAGTGGAACATGGCCTTTGGTGACAAAATACTTCAGTATTTCGATTGGGACGTTTTTATCAAGTCTAAAGAGAAGGAATTAAAGAAAATGTCAAGAAAGTATAAGTTTGCAATACCCAAAAAAATTCCTGACATTAGGAGTAGGGCAGTTATTTTTGACAACTACCTAAAGAGCATTAATAAGCTAAAAGAGCACAGAAGCATGGAAAAAAACTACATATTGTTCTATAAGTATTTTTCTCAAATTGCACATCTGAGCATATCAGGAATAGACAGATTCGTAATCAGCGATAGCAGCGGAGCATTGCATTTTAATGTTGATGGAAAACCTGAAGATATAGAACGTATTGCCCTTGTAACTCATGCTTGGTATGTGGGATTGTTGAAAGTTTTTAGTAAAGAATTTAAAGTTTATAATAAATCTGATTTTAAGAAATTAATAATGGACAAGGCACTTATTCAGTAAGGGTTTGCTTTTTAAGTTCAAAATTACTATAAATAATATAGCAGGGGTATTACCCCTGCCCGATGTTACTTTTTGTGCTTTGTCTGATCAACTAACACAAAAATCTGTCTAACACCGTGTCTGTTTGGAGGAGTCTTTTCTCCTCTTGATAGAGTGTACTCGGTTCTTCCGCCAGACGGTCGGTATTGTCCAGAAACAGGTACCGTTGTACCTGTTCGCGCAATAACTTTAGGCATTTTCTATTCACCTCCTTTCTCGCCGATTTACGGCGGGAACTTGACTCAGAGAGTCTTTGAAGCACCGTTTCTGCGAAATTTTAGGTGGGGGGTACCCCTGCCAAGAGAATGCTATCATTTTGACTCAGACTTAGCAAGTGAAGTGAGTAACTGCTGAATATATCATTCTATATCATGAAGAAACTGAGACACCTCTTTTTTATACTGTCCCAAATGTCCCATTTAGCCTCGAGTTATAAGGATAGAATGTCTCATTTTTTGGTACAATGTACCACAGAGCAAGGCTGGAGCTATAAGGACTAAGTTGTTCCAGACCCGAGTGCTCCGCAAAATAGCCTAAGATCTAACAAAACAGGAGGTGTATGATATAATTTTTCCGTATGAAACAAGTTCATATTCGACGACATGCTCCTAAACATTCAACAGGGAATCTTACAGAAGAAGGAAAAAAATTAGCAAAAGAGTTTAAAACTAAATTAGGAAAGTATGATTTGATTCTTTCTTCAGATAAACCACGAGCAATTGAAACGGCAATTTTAATTACAGGTTTAAAACCAATTATGGATAAAAGAGCGGGAACCCCCCCTTTTACTCCTGCACAAGAAAAAAAACTTCATGAACTTGGGCAAAATCATCAATACGGTATTGCCGGCGTCATTCTTGATAATCCAGAATACCGAGTAATGATCAAAATTAAAGGAAAAAGTTTGGTGGACCTTATTCAAGAAACACTTAAAAAGCTTCCCGAAGACGGAAAAGCTTTAATAATATCTCATGATGGAGTAATGATTGCCGCTGAAAGATTATTGAAGAATAAATCTCTTGATAAAGCTGAAAAAACGTTTCAGCCCCTTATGGGATTTGTAGTATATGAAGATGGGAGAATTGAGGATTTAGTCTCATAAAAATTCCAACATTGTCCCACACTTTCCGCAAGAGACCAAACGATTTTTCACTGGAGTGCGCAGAATCAGTCTTCCGGATCCTGGTGAATTCGTCTATAATTGAGAGGATGAAAAAAGACATAAATCAGTATATAGCACGCTTTCCCAGCAAAATACAAAAAATCCTAAACAGCGTCAGAAAAACTATTCACGATACTGCACCTGATGCTGTTGAAACAATGAGTTACGGCATACCGACATTTGACCTGAACGGCAGACATCGAGTCCATTTTGCCGGTTACAAAAACCATATCGGATTTTATCCCACACCATCAGGTATTGAAAAATTCAAAAAGGAAATAATGAAATACAAATGGGCAAAAGGTTCTGTTCAATTTCCTATAAATCAACCAATCCCTTATGATTTAATAGCAAAAATTGTTTTATTTAGGGTTGATGGAAATAATAATAAATAATTACTATGAAATACGTTGCATTTCTCCGCGGAATAAATGTCGGAGGAAAAAACAGAGTTGAAATGAGTCGACTAAAAAGCGTTTTTGAATCTCTTGGGTTTGTAAATGTATCAACATATATTAACTCAGGCAATGTGATATTTGAAACGGAGATACTTGATGTGGACAAACTCGTTCAGAAGATAGAAGAAAAATTGACAGAAGTATTTGGTTTATATCTACGAGTTGTTTTAAGAAATGCTAAAAATATTCATCAGCTCTGTAAACAAATACCTCGCGGATGGGAAAACAATCATGACCAAAAAACAGATATATTGTTTTTATGGAAAGAATTCAATACCGAGGAATCAGTAAAACAAATCAAGTCAAATGCTCAAGTTGACACCTTGCAGTATTTTCCCGGAGCGATAGTATGGAATATCAAAAGAAAAAATTACAGCAAAAGTAGCTTGCATAAATTTATCGGCACAAAAATCTATAAAAATATGACAGCGCGAAATTTAAACACAGTAAGAAAACTCAATGAACTATTAACCCGACAGAAGTAACTTTATTAAAGCTTTAAACTGCTACCTTTTTTCGTTCTTTGAACTGATCTGTAAACTCAAAATACACCTTACGTTTTGTTATACTTATTCAGCGTAGTATGTATAAGAAAAATATATATTTACTATCTCTCTTTAACTTCCTAATCGGATTAACGTTCTTTGCTCCGATCGCCGTTATTTATTTCGCTAAGGTATCTGGATCGTATATGTTGGGGACTGCCATCTTTGGTGTAATTATGTTAAGCGCTGCGCTGTTTGAAATTCCAACTGGAATCTTGTCTGACCGAGTTGGAAGAAAACACACATTTATCCTTGGATCAGTCGCGCGCATAACTGGTTTTATTTTTTATGCGATTGGGCAGTCTTTTTGGTTTTTAGTAGTCGGCGCACTGTTTGAGGGGCTTTCAAAAGCTTTTTATAGTGGCAACAGTGAAGCTTTCTTGTACGATACATTATTAGATTATGGCAAGGAAAACGAATATAGAGAACATCTGGGAAAAACCAATGCGCAGGAATTTAACGGACTCACAATCGCTTCTGTTATTGGTGGTTTTATTGCCAATATTTCTTTTTCATACGTCATGTGGCTTTCTGTATTGACTCAAATAGGATTATTAATTGTTAACTTATTATTTACAGAACCAAAATCTCATAAAAAAGAAGAGTCTAATACATATGTACATCTTCGCGAAGCGCTTGTGCTTTTTATCAAGAACAAGAAACTTCGCTTACTCAGCCTTGCGGCAATTTTAAACAATTCATTTGATGAATTGGCGTATCAATTTCGGGGAGCTTTTTTTCAAACTATATGGCCGATATGGGCTCTTGGTTTTGCCAATCTTATTTCAAACCTTACCGCCGCAGCGGGATTTTATTGTAGCGGGAAAATAACGAAAAAGATAAAATCAGAAGCTGTAAAATTGTGGCAAAGCATAACCAGTCAATGTATTAGTCTTATTTCTTTAGTTTTTCCAACACCTGCATCACCAGCTATCATGTCCTGCACTTCTTTTTTGTATGGAGTTGGTTATGTAGCAGAAAGTGATTTGAGACATAAAGAATACACCAATCATCAACGCGCCACAATGAGTTCTTTCGTTTCACTGGGGAGAAGCATTGGAGCTGCAATAATGTCAGTCATACTCGGTAAAACGGCTGATATCATAGGCCCGCGTAATGCTTTGTTATGTATAACCCTACTCGCTTTTTCAGTGACTTATATGTACTGGATCATTTATCGCAGTTCATTACAAACTACTGCACCCAATTCTCTCTGATCAATTTATTACATAAATTTGAGAAAAATAATTTTAAAAGAATTGCGAAAACAGCAAATATGAAAATTTTACTTATAGACAACGGTACAAGCTATCTTTCTCAGCTTAAAAACCTTCTTTCTGGTCATATGTTCCGAGTAGTAAAATACTCTGAAATTAACACTATCAATTCTGAAGATTTTGACTCTATTATTCTCTCTGGCGGACATTCATTTTCAGTAAGAGGAAATGAAAATCGACTTCAAAAAGAGTTTGATCTTGTAAAAAATTCAATAAAACCAATTTTTGGAATATGTTTCGGCTTTGAGATTATCGCCCATACACTTGGCGCGAAACTTGAGCTCATGCAAAACAAAGAGTATGGTATTTTAACGATTCAAGTCGTCGAATCAGACAAAATATTTTTGAATATTCCAAATTTTAAGGTGTTTGAAAACCATCGTTGGATTGTGAAAGAACCCGTCGAAGGAATGCAAGTACTTGCACGATCTAAGGATGGAATTGAGGCTTTTAAAATCAGGGCAAAACCAATCTACGCAGTACAATTTCACCCTAAAATGTTTATTGAAAAAAGTTGTGGTGACGAAGTTTTTCAAAACTTTTTGGATTCAATAAAACGACTTCGTTAAAGAAAAATTTGAGAGTACTAGTTAACTTGGGGCAACAACACAGATCTTTTACCCGAAAACCAGCGAGGAAGCTTCGGAGACAGTCCGCTAAACGCACTCCATATTCAGGCGCTTCTTGATAAATTAAAATCAAGCAATGTATTTCTATCAGGTGGATTTTTAGATTACTGGGAACAAGAGTAAATTCGCTTGAGTGAATTTTAATCGTTTGTTATACTTAACTCATATGAAAACAGTACTAGTTGCACTTGTTTGCTTTCTACTGGGAGGAACGGTATTTTTTGGAATAACTCAGTATCAAAAACTCCAAAAAGAAAATCAGGAACTGAAAATGAAGGTTGTACAACCGTTACCAACACCCGAAAAAACAAACATTCAAACCAATATAGTAAGTCCGACTCAGGCTGAACAAATGAAAGAAAAAGAACAAACCGGCAGCATTGAGGGAACGCTTGGCTATCCATCAAGCGGAATCCCAGAGCTCTCCGTATATGCATTGAACAGCCAGGATCAAAAAAAGTACGTTATGATCCAAACAGGGGTGAATCAAACAACATTCACGATCACTGATGTTCCGGCCGGAACCTATTACGTAGTTGCATACCCGAAAGAATCAGGATTAGCCGGCGGGTATACTCAGATGGTTCCCTGCGGACTATCAGTTGACTGTAAAGACCACAGCTTTATTCCGGTCATTGTAAAACCGGGCGAAACAGCAAAAGGAGTTGAGGTTAAAGACTGGTATGCTCCGGAAGGCTCCTTCCCTCAAAAACCTGAGTAAAAGACCCTCTAAACCTAGATGTTGTGTTATTTAGAACAAACTAAAAACTCAGATTGGTGGGATAAGCTTCTAATAGTTTGTACAACAGTTAGACCATAATTTGTAGTACTTGATAAATATTGTTGGCGCATGTTATCTTGAACCCTCAATATTAATTGAGCATTATTTGGACAGTTTTTTTTGTACGTTCCAAAGACTGAAGGAAGATCTTTGGGCCAATGGTATGCATATATATATGCACCTTGACCGAGTACTTCGAGTATGGAAGGATCTTCATTTTCAAAACTTGCACAAATTGACCTTGCATCTGTTTCACCAATTAATCGCTGATACTCTGTTTTCATCCTTTCAAAGTAAGCGCCTGCAAGATTCGGGTCTTTCTCTATACCAACAGCTCGAAAGTGAAAAAAACTTGCGCATAACTGAATCATACCAGGCCCGCTTCCTAAATCTACAAAGATTCCTCCATTTCGAGTCTGATCCAAAGAGTGCATAAGTAATATAATGTCTTCAATTGGTGTAGGTACAAAATCTCCCTGCCGTACCATCATTGAGTGAATTTTGTCAAGCGCTTTGAATTGCTCAAATGAAAGAATTGAAGCTAACCCCAATTGGTCGAATTTTAAATGCAACATTTCTCCATAATCACTCATATCTTAAAATTTCGCCATTCCTTAATACATGTATATATTACCCTTTTAGTTAAGAAAATTAAACAATAAGTGTCAGCGCGGTTCTGAAAAAGAAGGCTGACCAAGAGAGCTTTCCAGAGATTGCACAATGCTATCAAATTCTTCTTCCAATGCATCGACTCCATCTTGAATTCCTTCCTCAACTGCTTTTTGAAGGAAGTCCCTATCTTCAGCACTTTCACAAGGAGTCCCGATACCAGCAATGGTTACAGAACCATTGTTTTCATTTACCTTAGCCGGACTACAACCCTCGAATCCTTTTTCACAGATAAAAACGCCGTCTGTTGACGTTTCTACACAACCCTTAGTGCCTTTTCCTTCCTTAACCTGTGCCCGTGAGGGAACTGCGGGTAAAGTCGATGTCGGCGTTGGGGGAGGGGGTGCGCATGCTACAGCAGTTAGCGCAACAAGCGCAATAGCCGTTAATCCTAAACGGATATGTCTAACAGACCTGAAATCTGGCATCCTGATTCGTGATCTCTTTTCCATTTCTTATTATCTCATAGTATTGAAGAAATATCAAGATAGTCAGACAAAATTATTTTCAACTTGACTTTTTAATGTATAACTATTACTATAAATGTACAAGTTAAGAATTTATTTTTCATATGAACAAATCATATCTTATCGTCGGACTCGTTATTTTACTTGCAGTTGGAGGAGTGGGGTACTTTGCAATGACAAACAAACAAATGCCGGCTGAAAATACGGTTACCGAAACATCCGTTTCTTCAAGCAGTTCTTCGGCTACAAACCCAGGATCCTCGATTTCTTCAGCCGAATCAACTGATATGTCCACCCAGGTAAAAGAAATAACGGTGGAAGCCGGTTCGTTTTACTACAAACCAAATGCCATAACCGTAAAAAAAGGTGACAAAGTAAAAATTGTAATGAACAGCGTCAGTATGATGCACGATTTTGTTATTGATGAACTCAATGTGAAAATGCCTATTATAAAAAACGGTGATACCGGAACTGTGGAGTTTACTGCAGACAAAGCCGGTTCTTTTGAATACTACTGTTCTGTCGGCCAGCACCGTGCAAACGGACAGGTCGGCACACTTACCGTTGAGGAATAACCGGTTTAGATGATAAGATAGGGGAGTGAAACACATCCAAACCCACCGGCAAAAAAGTCTCGGATTTACCTGTGCACACTGCAAACTCGCGGTTGCTGAAGCGAATGACTATACCGGCACTGCTCACCGCGATCATTGTCCTTACTGTCTATATTCAAAACACGTTGATTCTGAAAAACCCGGGGACCGGAAATCTTCTTGCAACAGTAAAATGAAGCCGGTCGGGCTTACCTTCAAGAATAATTCGCGAGAACTTATGATTGTCTATCTTTGTCTCGGCTGCGGAAAATGGTATAAAAACCGGTGCGCGGGAGATGACGCTCCTGAAATGCTTGTACAAGTATTTCGAGATTCTGTGAATTTTCGCACTCATACATCATCAATACCCATTCAGTTCGCAGACAAAACTGATGCAAAAATTGTTTTAGAAGGAATTTATGGAGCCGGGTTTATCCCTTCCGTACTTCGAACAGAATTCGATCTGTAATTATGGTTTTCCTGTCGGCTGGGTCATCCCCCGGAACATTGGATTAAGCTGGATCATCTGTGCGGTGATACTCCCGTCAGAGTTGGTTGTGCCGAAAACCACGACTCTTGTCCCTTGCGTTAAATCAATTTTTGATGCTTGTTCTGCTTTATTGATGGTTGTCTTATCTGACAGCAGAACAATTTTTGATGACCCGTCCGTCAGTTTCACCGTCACCGAACTATCATCAGAACTGATAATTTCACCCGCCACCTGTCCGCCTCCGCGCATGCGTGAACTAAACTGTCCGGAACCAGTACGCATCCCTGTCTGACCGAGCATATTCCGATCTGAAAACTGCCGGAACGAAGACCCGGCTGATGCGTTTCTCCCGTACTGCATACCTCCCCAAAAAGCAACTGCACCAACTACAATTACTAAAACAACCCAAAGAACAATATTGTTTTTCATACTCTTAAATAAGTAATTTTATAATAAGTAACAATACAAATATTATAGCCATGCTTTCTGAATTTAAACTTAAAAAAAACTTATTCGTAACGGAGAGCTTCAATTGGCTGAAGGTTCGCTGCTTTTTGCGCTGGATACCACCCGAACACAATGCCAATTCCAGCTGAAACTGCAAATGCCAACGTAATCGCGCCAATAGAAATTAGAAACGGCATACTTGTCACTTTTGCTATTGCAAATGAAAGAACAACACCAACCACCACCCCGATCAGCCCACCGGTAAATGTGAGAATAATCGACTCGATGAGAAACTGTGTCGTAATGGTTTTTTTCTTTGCACCCAAAGCCTTCCGCAGTCCAATTTCACGTGTCCGCTCAGTTACCGTCACCAACATAATATTCATAATTCCGATGCCACCGACAAGCAATGAAATCGCTGCGATACCTGCAAGGAGCAAAGTGAAAGTACCAGTTGCAGTAGAAACCGTATTGAGAATGTCCTGCTGGGACATAATGGAAAAATCAGCCTGCGTCGGATCACTCAGCTTATGGCGGGCAAGAAGAAAGTATCCAACTTCGTTTTGCGCATCAGTCATAACCTCCGCGCTTTTTGCTTCCAAAGCGATTGAACTGACATAATTTGCACCAAACAGCTGTTTTTGGGCTGTACTTAACGGAACATAAATCACATCATCCTGATTCATAAATCCTGTCCCTCCTTTGGATACTGTTATGCCGATAACGGTAAGCGTCTGACTTGCTATTCGTATTTTTTGCCCGATTGGGTTTGAGCCCTCTCCAAATAAATCCGTAACCACTTGCGGACCGAGTACCGCGACTTTTGCCATGCTCTCAACATCCCGTTGAGTGATAAAAACTCCGGATGCAACCTCTGTTTTATGAACTTCCAAATAGGCTGAAGTTGCACCGATAATCTGTGTATTCGTATTTTCCGAGCCTGTTCTCACTTGACTCCGCTGTGATAATTCAGGTGAAACTGTTTTTATCGTGGTAATCTGCGCTGACGAGGCAATTGCCTTTGCATCATCCAGGGTGAGCGACGTTCTGCTTCCCATTGCCTGCCGGACATTGCCCTGACGCATTGATCCGGGTTGAACCGTTAGCAAATTTGATCCAAGAGATTGAATTTGAGACGAAATTGTTTTCTGGCTTGCCTGACCGAGAGAAATCAGGGCGATGACACTCCCTATTCCGATCACGATACCCAGAATTGCCAGACCAGTTCTTGTTTTGTTTAAGGTCAGTGTCCCAACGCTTTCCCAAAACTGCTCGATACCGGCATGATAGGTTTTATTCATAGAGTATTGACAATCGAACCGTCGCGGATATGAATAATCCGCTTGGCATAATTTGCAATATCCTGTTCGTGAGTAATCATTACGATAGTATGTCCATCTTTATGTAACGCGGTGAACAGTTTCATTATTTCCTCCGCCTGAGTTGACGCGATATTTCCTGTCGGCTCATCAGCAAGAAGCATGGCAGGATTCATGACAAGCGCGCGTGCTATTGCAACTCTTTGCTGTTGTCCTCCGGACAACTGATTTGACGTGTGTTCCATTCTGTTGTCAAGCCCAACCAGTTTCAAATATTTTCGTGCTGTTTCAACTCGCTGCTCAATAGGGAAACCTGCGTACCGCATCGGGAGCATCACATTCTGCAATGCAGTAGTCCGGGGAAGCAGATTATACGACTGGAAAACAAATCCGATTTTCTGGTTTCTGATTTCAGCGAGTTCATCATCAGTCAGCGACTGAATACTTTTTCCGTCAAGAAAATATTCACCTGATGTCGGCAGATCAAGAGCTCCAAGAATATGCATGAGGGTAGATTTACCGCTTCCTGAAGGGCCCATAATCGCAACAAATTCGCCCTTTTGAATAGTAAGGGTAATGTTGGACAGGGCAACTGTTTCAACCGATCCGGTTTGATACACCTTGCATAGCTTTTTCGTTTCAATGATAACTTTCATATGTGAGCTTTTTAACGGCCCATCCGCATTGCCCCTCCGCCAAACCCGCCGAACGGCGATGTCTGCGATGAGGTTCCGGAACTTCGCCCCGTAGCTGTCTGAGACGAAGAAGTGCCTGTTATTATCGTGTCTCCTTCTGAAAGGCCGGAAATAATTTCTGTCTGAGAGTCCGATGACAGCCCGGTTGTCACCGCAACTTCTTGCACTTTTCCATTTTTGAGAACTCGAACATACGAGCTGTCATTCTGTACAGTTACAGCACCTGAAGGAATCAGTAAGACGTTGTCTTTTCTGTCGGTGATAATACTGGCTGATGCGCCCATATTCGGGAGAATACTGTCTGAATCCGTATCCAAGCGAATCACCGCCGGATAACTGGTAACTCCGGAACTGACCGCGCCTGCAGTATCAATGCTGATAACCGCACCGGTGAATGTTTTATCGGAAAACGCATCAAAAGTAACCGTTGCTTTATCTCCTAATTTTATTTTGGGAACATCTATTTCGGTAAGATTGACTGAAACCATGGGAAGCGCCTTTGTTTTAACATTCGCAATTTTTGTTGCGCTTTGGGCGCTGTTGCTGTCGGTTGATGCAACAATCACCGAACCTTCCTGAAGAGAAAGACCGTTTATTGTTCCGGAGATAGGAGCATAAATTACCGCTGAGGTCTGCTGATACTCCGACCACGCTGCGCTTAGCGCTGTTTGGGCCTGCGCTACGACATTTTCCTGAATTTTATATTTCGCCTCTGCAGCAAGCCAGTTGTCATTGGCAATATGAAACTCCGGTAATGATCGGTTGATATTGTTTGGTGTTCCATCCTCATATTGATAGGTTCCGTTCTGTGCAATCTGCATGAAGGTATCCCAGTTTGAAAACATAGCAGACTGAAGACTGTACATGTTTGCTTTTGCTGTTTCCACATTATTTTTTGCGCTTTGATAAGAGGAAAGCGCCTGCTGAGCATTTTGTTTTCCTTTTAAATCGAGATCAAGTTCTGCGATTTTGTCACCTGCCAAAACAGAGTCACCGTCTTTTACATATACTTTTGAAACAACTCCGGTTGCGAGCGTTGAAATTGTTCCGCTGTTTGCTGTGGATACCTGTCCGGATCCAGTAACAGAAAGTATCAACGTTCCGCGTTCAACCTGCGAAGTTTGATACTCTGTTTTACTCTTTTGAGAAGCAAGAATCCGGTAGGCAATAACCGAAAAAATGATAACAACGATTCCCCCGAAAACAACTTTTTGTATCACTTTTAATGAGGTAAACCAACTTTTTAAGCGAGCAAATTGTTTAATCATAGAGGTATGATACTTTATCTTTCTGAAAAATAGCTTATAATTTCCTGACTGCCGGAAATGACACCGTAACCGTTGTACCTTTACCCATTTTGCTTTCAACCGTAATAGTCCCATTATGGCGTTTCATAATTTCTTTTGCAATGGAAAGACCCAAGCCAAAACCACCAGAATCTTTTTTTTCGCGGGCTTGATCTGCACGATAAAATCGGTCAAATATGCGGGGAAGATCTTTCTTTGCAATTCCTATTCCTGTATCGGTAATCTGAATACGCGTCTCGTTTTTTGTAAGACGTACCGATACGGTAACTGCTGATTTGTTCGGACTGTATTTAATCGCATTATCAAACAAAATCACAAACAGCTGTATTAACGTCGTTTCATCGCCCATAACCATCGGTTTTGAAATATTGTTATTTACTGTAATTTGTTTTGTTTTTGCAAGAGCCAAAACTTTTTTGATAGCGGTGTTAACAACCGAATTCAGTGAAGTTTTCTGAAACTGTGCATGAAAGCCGTTTTGCTCGAACCGTGAGAGCTGTAACAATGCACCGCTTAACTGCTCCAGCTTGTTCACTTCCTCAATATTCTCTTTTAATAATTGTTTGGCCTGCCCAAGATCAAGACGATTGTCACGAAGTGCAACTTCTATTCCGGTTTTAAGCGAAGTAAGAGGAGTACGCAGTTCATGAGAAGCGTTGCTCACAAACCTGCTTTGTTCATCAACCATTTGCTGAATTGGCCGAAGTGTTTTTCCAGCAAGAATATAGCCAAATCCTCCGGAAATAAAAAAAATGCCTGAATTAATGAGAAACAGAATCAAGGTAACCCGCTGTTTTGTCTCTTCGATCAGCTCCGGATCAAACCGGGGCGGGGGAACAAGCTGAGGATCGATCCTCCGGTAAATCCGTACACGCTGCATCCGTTCAAACCGTTCAAGTTCCGCAGTGATTGCACGGTGGATAAAAAGACTGAACGAAATGCTCACCAGCATAATCATTGAAAGATAGAGGAGTGTTAATTCAATCCGCGCTCTTTTAAACATATTTTTTTAATCCGATAACATACCCGAAACCCCGCACCGTATGAATGAGCGGTTTTTCTTTCGGAAATGGTTCATCGATTTTACTGCGCAATTTTTTAACATATACTTCTACCGTATTGGGAAGAACGTCCGCATCATAATCCCAAACATGAGCGATGATTTTTTCTTTTGTGCAAATCGTTTCAGCATTTCGCATTAAATACTCAGAGAGTGCAAACTCCTTATTCGACAGCTGAATCGATTTTTTCCCTCTCTTGACCATAAATGTCTGAGGATTTAATGTGAGATTACCCACCGTCAATATCGTACTGAGCGATGTCTTTGGTCTTCGAGTCAATGCGCGGACACGCGCAAGCAGTTCTTCAAAAGAAAACGGCTTGCTTAAATAATCGTCTGCGCCCGAATCAAGACCGGTTACTTTGTCTTGAACCAATCCTTTCGCAGTAAGAATAAGTATTGGTGTAGTTATTTTTTCCTTTCTGAGATTTTTGCAGAATGTAATTCCGTCAATTCCCGGAATCATTAAGTCTAATATAATCGTATCGTAGTCTTCTGTCACTGCAAAATCAAAGCCGTCAGTTCCGGAAAACGCAACATCAACCGCATAGCCTTCCTGTTGCAGTCCGCGTTCAATCGACCGGGCAATCCGGTGTTCGTCTTCAACAACAAGTATTCGCATAGGGTCATTATATCTATTTAACTGAATAACTGCTGAATTAATTCGCAACATCATCCATTGTTAGCCCGATCGGCAGAAGCAGTTCTAGTAAGCTCGTAACCGTCCTGGGCATGTCGGGGGGATATATTCCAAGCGTTCTAAGACGGGTTTCCTGCTCTTTCGTATATGAAATATCTTTCAAAACATCTAATAAAACAAGTGGATCTGTCCTATCCAAACAACCTGCCTGATACCAAACGAATATACCCAATACAGTTTGATCCCAAAAATCTTTATCCGGAGGAGTATCTGTTTTTTGGCTTAAATTCTCAAAAAATGTTTTTAGTTGACCTGAAGATTGAATTACTTCGCCTAAATTTACTGCGTTGAGTAATCCTGTGTAATATGAGAAAGTAAGTCCTATGTGTGGATCTGCGGAAGATAAAAAAAGCATATCGCTTAGAAGCGGTACAATAAGTTCTCTTATAGATTCTTTTTGGCTTGCAACATCAGATCTTAATCTTACTCTCGCTTCCGCAGCGTGAACTGGACTCAGTTCCGCATATTTTTTCCGTATCCATGCTTCTCTGTCGGTTAAAAACTGAGAAAAGGGAACATGACTGAAGGTTCTTAGAAAATCCCAATGGCCAGATAGCCAATTTACTGCCCGTACCGCAGTTGTTAAAGATTCTGCATACTGCTCTGAAAACCCTTTATGTATTCCGAGAAGCCCTTTTCCAAACTGATCAAGTAATAATTGGTATTCCAAATCATCATCAACCGTATCTTGATACGAAACCATTAGTCTTTGATCAACAGGCAAACCTGTGTTCTCTTGCAACCAAATATCAGCAGAAAGCTCTTCCTCCGCGGATCTACCATAATTTAAACAGCGAACATCTTCTTTCATTTCAGTAACAGTTCGCGCAATATCCGCAAAACCCACTTCTTGAATTACCTCACCGCTTTGTTTGTTTCTAAATATTGCTGTATGATGCAAGCGTTTTGCTGTTTTACCTATTTCAAACGATCTTAACTGAACAACAAATTCATCCTTTTCAAGTTCGTATGTATGGGTTTCTCCTCGAGCTGAATCTCGGCCGATCCAACCTCGTTCTTGAAGGTGTGCTGATATAATCGAAAGAATAAATTTATCCCACGGTCTAACGACAGCTTCACCAATTGTCACATTAGCCTGATTCAATCTAATATCTACATCTTTTGGATAACCGGCCATATGGCGTAAAACTTCGCTTGAAAAATCACTTCTTTCTCCCAAGGCAAGATCTTTATTCCACATGAGATAAAAAGCGTTATCAAACATAGTGTTGCCGTAATACAGAGATCTGAATACTCCTCCCCGAAGTATCATTTGAGCCTGTTCCGGATCTGCAGTCATGTATGGCATTAAAGATGAAACAATACCTAAAATATCGTGCAAAACCAGTGGGGGTAAATCAGGATTTGCGTTTAGCAAAACACGCTCGAAAGGAACACTCTTCAATAATGACCGTGATTCATTGAATCGAAGAAGCTTCCTTTCACTTCCCATATTCTGTATTAAATACGAACCCCTTGTTTTTAATGGTATGAATAACATTCGAATCAATATTCAGCTTATTCAGTTTTTTTCTTAACCTCCAGATCATCTGATCAAGCGCCCAGTCGGTATAACTTTCTTTGTATTTGCTTCCCCATAATAAACGCGCTGTTTCGTCGCGGGAAAAAACCCTGTTCGGGTCAGATACAAGGTTGTTTAACAAACGCTTTTCGTTTTTCGAAAAAAAAAGCTCAACCGGAACGCCGTTCAGTTTCAATAATCCATCTTTGTCAAGATAAAGTCGGCTTTTTTCAGCAAAATATCCTTTTATGTATGATTCAAAAAGCGGAATGGCGATCTTAAAATGTTTGCGTGTTTTTATGACTGTTTTCGTTTCGAGAAGATAGGAAATAAATGGAAGCTGATCGGAAGAAAACTGATAGTTTTTGTACACAATCTGTTTTAAAACACCAACTTCATCCGGTTCCAGCTCGGTAAAAAGAACCCGGAGTTTCAGATTGAGAACATCATGTGAAAACAACACCTTTTCGTCTTTTGTACCGCAATAGTGACGGAGACATTGTTTAATTAGCCAGAGACACCCGCCACATTTATTAAGAATTTCGCCCGAAATTTTTCTGGGTACCGGGCAAAATTGTTTTGACCTGTTCAGAAGAAAATCCTTTGAATCCTGTTTATCAAAGTAGGGAAGAATAACAATATGTTGAAACAAGCTCGTAAATGAGTTGAGGAGCCGACTGTATTTATCGTAAGTAATATTTTTTGAAAAAAAATAAATGAGGGTGGCGCAAAATTCTTGATGTTGAGCGTCCAAATAAGCAAGCAGGTGGCGTTTGTCCTCCAAGAGGGTATCTGCATCGAGAATGAGCAGGACCGGCCGTTTATTTTTAAGTATTTTAGAGTCCAAATATGCTTTCAGGTCCGAAACATCGTCCAATACAACGGTATTTAAATCAAGAACAATAAACTGCAACTCTCTATACTCGAGCAGGCGTGTTTTCAAAAACGGTGCGCTGGAAAGAAACTGATGCACATGATACAGCTGATCTCTTCTTGGAATATGAAGAACAGAACCTGACTCCTTTTGGTTTATTATCGTAACCCATGGTTCAAAAAGTGAATAAAACGTTTTTTCGTTAAATGGGTCCATGTAATCTGCCATTTGGATTATTATTATATCAAAAATCTTTCAATATTACGTTTTTTCGTTAGATTATCTGTCAAGCAGATAAAATGAATGCATATATACTTTGTTCTACCATGAGAGAACCGAGCGCAACTCTGTTTTGCAAAATGTTGAAAAAAACGATCCCGATAATTTTTGGGGATAATGCAGAAAACAATTCATTCAAATCGGTTTTGGACGATTATCTAAGAAACAATGGTTATAGCTTTACACCAGTCAGTCCGTTTAACAAAACACAATTTCAAATCGAAGGAAAATCCCTTCTCAAGCTGGGTTTTCCATCGCAACGCCTTATTCTTTACTTAAACCAGTACGCACCACAGGCCTGGAGTTTTTCCGCAGTTTCTGAAGTAAAAAAATCTTTGTATTTCAGCCTCGAATGGAATACGAATCTTTCTCGATTTATTCCGGAAAAAAAACCACCATATATTGCCTCGGCAGTAAAAATAACCCTGAGAACACATAAACCGGATTATTTCGCGGTCAAACGTCAGTTTACCATAAATGCTGACAGCTCAGCATATTGTTCGGATTTAATCCATAGGGAATTCGTTTATAAAATAAATGCGCCATCAAAATCAGTGCCGGCATTCAAAATCTCACTTATTAAAAAACATTCGTTCCTCATTATCAAAAGCACCCTTATTCCACTGACTCAGAAATCATCGGCTCAGAGTATTCGTCTCAAAATCCCCATTAAGATCGCCTTTTACTGCTAAGGCAAAATCGTTTCAGACTGGTATAATAACTGCACTAAAAATATGAGGATCGAACGGCCCGTTCGAACGCATCGAGCCATTGATAAACTCACCGGAAAAGTTACTGTTCCTCTTGCGGATATCATAGTTCGCGCGAGAGTTGCCTTCGAAGGCTACAGTCATTTACCGGCGATTGAACAACAGTTGCAATCTGGCTCTGTACTCATTGTTTCTGATCATCCAAGCACTCTGTCAACCATATTTCCGGTAAAAATAATTCATAAGCTCCAAGGAAAAAAGCAGGTAGGTCTTCTTATGAACAAGAGATTTCAAACCGGGGAAATGAAAGCGATCGGATATGTTGCACTTCAAATGATCGAACAATTGGGGTATAAACCGTTTTTTGTCCACACAAAAAAATACCAACCGGACGAAAATGAGAGAAGAGAACTGAATAAAGACCCGATAGAGCAATTTCAAAACCTCCTTAGAGAACCTGGTTCAGTCGGTATTATTTACGCATCCGGAACTCGGCAAACGGATATGGGAGAGGCTGAAAAAGGAATACGCGGTTTTGCACGAGTATCTGATATGGTTGTTCCTGTATCGACGGTAATTCAAAGAGGGCATAAACCACAGGTTATTGTTCATGAACCGATCTTGGGAAAGCGGGGGATAGAATGGTGCACTCGGGAATTTAATGAACTCGGCGGTGAAGCATTTTCAGACCTAGTTATGACTATTATTGCGAGCGGACAACCGGATGAGGAAAAGAGGGGTTTTTACCGTCCCTATTGTGAAGCGCTGATAAAACTACAAAACGGGGATACTGCCAATGTCACTGATATTACCGACGCGCGAATCCGAAGATGCGTGCAGACCTATATAGGATGGCGTGGAAATTTTCAATAAAAATCTGCTTACTCGATCACTTTTACTGATGACAACGATATGCTAACAAGTAGACATATCATGCGCTCCGTAAGACAGGCCCAAAAAAAACAAGGTGTTCATAACCGTCTTACTTTCAAAGTGAATGTCAAAAAACATTACTCATAAGCAGGTTTCTATTCTCCAGCAGAATATCAAACTAAGGTAAATGTATTATATCACATTCTATTCCCCTTGACAAGTTAGCAGTCTATATGTTAGACTGCCAATATAGCACTTAAGTTAATAGTTTGCTAACGAAGGGAGGTGAAAAAATTTATGGCAATCGTCAGATTTAATCCATTTTTCGGATCTTCATGGATGAAACCGCTTCACTGGGACGAGGAGAATGAGTGGCCGGAACTTACTATGACCGAAGGACTGAATGTGTACGAAGAAGACAATAAGGTTGTTGTTGAAGCTTCGGTCCCGGGAATTCCTGAGGAAAAAATTGATATCGTCTACGAAGACGGAGTTCTCACCGTTTCCGGAAAAAGCGAGGAGACAGAAGAGGAAAAAAAGAAAAACCGGATTGTCCACAAAATGCAGCGGGTTGCATCGTTTAACTACACTACGTATTTACCACGAGCGATCGACGAAAAAAACATTGAGGCAACGGTAAAAAACGGAGTAGTACGCATTACCGCACCGGTTGCGGAAACAGCAAAGGCAAAAAAAATCATCATCAAAAAACATAAGTAATTTATGTTTGTCTGATTTTTTTAGCCCCCCCTTGGGGGCTTTTTTTTGTATGATTAACATACTACTATGAAACAGGTCCTCGCAGTTTCAATTGTTATTCTAACGGTCATCCTTATTCTTATTATCCTTATCATAAACTTACTTCGTTTTAAACCTTCACAGTCTGAAAGTAACACTGGCCCTACTGTTGCGCCTTATGCATATACCAAAAAAACAAAAAAATCATCCGCCTCATCTTTACGATCACCTCAATCTTCTTCTTCGCAGCGCAGTTCAAGCACTCGCCAGTCCCTATCTCAGACTAAATCTGATTTAAGTTTACTGTCGCAATCCGACAGGGAAAACAGAGAACGGCTTGCATCATTTCTCCCCTTCACAACCGACGACTTCTCCATAACATACCTTGATTCATTAGGCA
>CAZGYB010000004.1:0-137891 GCA_964530235.1 uncultured Gammaproteobacteria bacterium | reverse complement strand
TATCCCCAGCACCTATCCCAGTCCAACCGTACCCGCTGGGGTGCCGACGCCGACAAATGTACCATACCCTCCGGGGGAACTGTTTCCCAATCCCATTCCGCCCATTTCAAATAAAGCGCTTGCATTTCAAGGAAGGGTGCAAATCTGCAATAACAACCGAGCGGTATATGAACAAGCGCATTCTGCAACCGGGGTACCCTGGCTGGTTTTAGCTGCGATCCATTATCTTGAGGGAAGATGCGGGTCAAATAATTCTTTGGTAAGTGGAAGGACTATCGGCAGTAATGAGCCTGATATCGTAAGAGGAGGCGGATGCAGTAGCGGAAGAACCGGACCGGGAATTCCTATTCCGCTTCCTGGGGGCGGTTGTGGATTTAGAACTCTCGCGGACAGCGCAATTTATGCAGGAAACCATCTCAAAGGAAAAATCGGCCGGATTCCTTCTTCTTTTCAGGATGTTGTAACGGCATTTTCGAGGTATAACGGAGGAGGAAACAGAAACTGCGATCGAACTCCTTATAATCATTGTCCGAGAGAGTTTTATGGCGAGGACGACCCCTACCCACTCAGTTTATTTGATGCAAAACATGATACTATGTATTTGGTATATTGTGCGGACTTAACACCATGTAATCCGGCACGTCTGTATCCATACCCAGGAGCAGTAACCGTTATGAGGCTTATTTCTGGAAATTTATGAAACCAACACTCTTTTTCAACAAACACATCATACTTATTTTAGTTATAGTATCCATTTTTGTTCTCAGTATCCTTATTTATTTTGTTTCTCTGCTTTCTCATAAAACAACCGTTATTCAAAATACGCTCAGTACACCTTCACCAACACCGAGAAAAACACAGGCAGAACTTCTCCCCACCTATCCGAAGGAGAAGGGGGGCGGTGTTAATTTGGAGGATCCGCGCATATCAGTTTCTTTGCAGGAAATCAAAAAATTATCACCCTATCTTCCCTATACCACCACTCTCAAAACGAGCGTAGGACCGGTCTCAATCGTTATCCCCGGGCCAGAATCACAAACTACATCCTGGACGCTTCTCATAAACATATTTGATATTGATTACGGTATTCCTCCAAGTGACCCCGAATTCCCGAAGACAAAAAAAAGTTTTCTTGAGTCGGTAAAAGCTGTTCGCACCTGGATCACGGAAAAAGGGGCTGATCCTGAAAAAATAATTTTTGTGTGGGGAGATAGAGAATTAATTCAGTTGCGATCAGAGGAATGGTTGAAATAACAAAAGAACTTCTCAAAGCCGGAAACCCAAAAAAAGCAGTTCATTTGATGCGTTTCTTTAAAACCGGAAAAAATCAGTATGGGGAAGGAGATCGGTTTTTGGGAATAACGGTGCCGGAGCAGCGACGCATAGCAAAACAGTTCAAACATCTCAACCTCAAAAATATACAAAAACTCCTTGTTAATCCTTATCACGAATTCAGGCTTACCGCACTTCTTATTTTAACTCTCCAATATCCAAAAGCCACTCCTTCAAAACAAAAAAAAATCGTGCGTCTGTATCTCGGTCACACGCGGTATATCAATAACTGGGATCTCGTTGACCTATCCGCACATCATATTCTTGGCGCATACTTACATAATAAAGATAAGGCGATTTTGATGCGTTTGGCAAAATCAAAGAGTCTCTGGGAACGGAGAATTGCAATCATATCGTGTTTTGCATTTATAAGAAACAGTGTCTTTAACGAAGCATTTCACATTGCTTATTTATTACTTTCCGATTCCCATGATCTGATCCACAAAGCAGTTGGGTGGATGCTCCGTGAAATCGGAAAACGAGACAGAAAAGCTGAAGAGGTGTTTCTTCGCAAGAATTATCAAAAAATGCCCCGCACCATGTTGCGGTATGCAATTGAACGGTTTCCGGAAGAAACAAGACAGAAATATCTCAAAGGGAAAATTACTCTTTCTCAATAATCCTTTTAATTTCCTCCAAACGATCTACATCGTAAACCGAGACGGGAAAAGCCTTGATACCCAAATCCTTAAATTCATCGACAAGCTCACTCACTTTTTTTTCAGATACAAGATCAACTTTTGTCAAAAGAACAATAGATTTTTTTTCAAGCAGACTGTGATGATGAGTTCCTAACTCTGTTCTCACTGTTTCATAGTCCTTTAAACATTTCAAAGACTCAACAGAAACGCAGTGCAGAAGAAGTCTTACCTTTTCAATATGTTTTAAAAACGAGGAGCCCAATCCTTTTCCCATTGAAGCTCCTTCGATAAGTCCGGGAATATCTGCAAGAATTTTTCCGCAACAGGAACCTAAATTCGGCTCAAGTGTCGTAAAAGGATAGGGAGCAACTCTTGCTTTTGCATGAGTCAATTCGTTGAGCAAACTGCTTTTCCCTGCATTCGGTAGTCCAATGAGTCCCACATCTGCAATAAGTTTGAGCACTAGTTTCAGATGCTTTTTTTGTCCTAGTTTTCCCGGCTCCGCATACCGTGGAGTCTGTACGGTTGCAGACTTGAACATATCGTTTCCAAAACCCCCAACCCCTCCTGCGCAAAGAAGTATTTTTCCGTCCCCTTGATGAATTTCTAACTCACCCCCAGAATCTTCATCAATAATAACAGTTCCATGAGGAACAAAAAGTATACGATCTTTTCCCTGTATTCCAGACCGTCTGTTGCTCCCGCCCGGCTCACCATCTTCAGCGTGAATCCGATTTGTTTCAACATATTTGGACAGAGAATTCATGGTAGGATCGCATTCCGCATACACGCTCCCGCCTTTTCCGCCGTTACCTCCATCCGGACCTCTTCTGTTTCGGAAGAATGAAACCTTTCCGTTTCCACCCTTACCGGCACGAATGGTAACTCGAACTTCATCGATGAACATAAAGGTAAGTATACCGATCGTAGCTCAATTTGCAACCAATAAATCTACTAATAGAGCTTACTAGCGGTTATCCCGACTCATATTGGTTCCATTTTCAATGACGTCGGGTTTATATCACCCAAATATCATGTTACACTTAACAAACTGTCGCAGGAAGGGTATATACTATACGGAAAGAGTTATGAATGATTATTATAGAAAGCGTCTTTTTTTATTCGGAGCAGTGAGTTTAGTGTTTTTTTTTCTTACCTTTGTTTACATATTAAGTGGAAAATATTCTTCTTTAAGCAACACGTCTTTCTTTTTTGAGATGAACTCGATTGACCAAAATGCATCGGTCGAAATCGCATCTTGCACTGAAGGAGAGAACTGGACAGGGAATTTCACATTTGATACGGAAAGATCAGTAGACGGAAACACCGGAATTAATTTTTTCTCCCAGTATCCAAACTCTCAGGAAATTACCCTCAACAAAAGAGTGTCGCTCAACAACTCCAACGAACTACACCTCCTTGTCTATGCAGACAACCAAACCGTTGCTGATCAAATTGACACTTTTAGCCTTTCAATACAGAATGAACAGGATTCTAAATCATCCTTTGTTGTCCCTCCGCTTCACCCGGGATGGAACCGTGTATCTATTCCTATTTCGTCTTCGCAAGCAATATCATCAATTATATTTCAACTGACTGCCCAAAAAAATCAAACCGTGCAAATCACTCTTGATCGAGTATGGGCGGAAAAAAGAAAAAGCCCATATCTTAGTAAGATTAAAGCATTAATGCCTCAGTTCATCTCTGCAAAAACAGTCGGTAACCGCTCATATCTTCATGTTTTTTCTCAAGGAATAAATACCCTATTTTTTCCCGACTCACCCAAAGTCAAAAATATGACCGCAACCTTTCTTGCAGTTCCGCTCGGAAAAGGAAGTATCGGGTTCATGCTTTCTCCAAAAAACAATAAACAGTCAGAATACATTTTTTCGCTGAATTATGAAAACCGATGGAAGCTTGAACAAACTCCTCATACAAAAAATGTTTTTGTTGCGTCGGGAAAACTGAATGAACTGTATACCATTCAAAGTCCGCTCTGGATCAGATTTACCAAAAAAGCAAACCGAACAACTATTTATTACTCGGCAAACGGTTCAGACTTCGAAACAGTGACGGAACAAAAAATTCAAAATCTCAGTGAGTTTGATTTTGGAATATTTTCTCGCGGACCGTTTTTGCTTGACCAATTACATATTGACAATTAAAATAGAGTTAGTTATTTATTTATTTTTCTATGATTGTTCGAAATCCTGACCAACGTGTTGTGGTACTTGTTGATGTTCAAAATCTCTACTACTCAGCTAAAAATTTGTATAAAGCACGGGTGCATTTTAAAAATCTTCTACAGCTTGTCCTGCATGGCCGACTTTTAGTCCGTGCAATTGCATATGTAATAAAAGCTGATCCAACAGAAAAGGAGAATGATTTTTTTGATGCGTTAAATTCGGCAGGATTCGAAGTAAAGGAAAAACCGCTCCAGACTTTTTTTGGGGGGGCGAAAAAAGGGGATTGGGACTTAGGGATAGCTATGGATGCCATCCGACTCGGGCAAAAAGTTGACTCAATCGTACTGGTATCAGGAGATGGAGATTTTAAACCTGTAGTCAACTATCTGCAACAATCAGTAGGATGCCTTGTTGAGGTTACTGCCTTTAAGAAAACAGCAAATCATGAGCTTGTCGAAATCGCGGATGATTTTATTAATATTGAAGAACATAAAGAAACGCTCCTGTTTAAAATTTAAAGCACACGCGACTTCATTATTCCCCTTTACAAAATAACACCGATCTGTATACTGAAAATACTATACGGAAATCATTGTAAAAAAATAGCCTATAATAGGCTTTGTTTTTAGTTAGCAAATACTACTTTCAACTGCTAATTCACTTAATCTTTTTATATGGGTTGCTATAACAATCTAAATTTATAATATTGTATACTTTATTTAGTCTAGTCGAAAGAAATCGATTGAAATCAAAATATTCACTCAGTACAATACTACTGCACGAGAAGAACGTTTTAATGTATTACACAAACTTAAACTATTTATGAAACAACAATCTGTGTTAATCGCTGTAAGTGTCGGTGCTTTGTCATTTTTACTCCTCATTGCATATTTACTTTTAAACGGCACCGCTGATTACTCCGAGTTAACACGAATAAAACCGGATGATCATATCAAGTGGTCGAAAGAAAAAAAACATATTCTTATTGTTTACAGCGATTTGCAATGTCCCGCATGTAAAACCTTCGAAGAAATGTTTCAAACATGGGAAGCATCGAATAGTCCGGACTTTGCAATCACTCAAAAAGTTACTTTTGTATACCGTCACTTTCCGTTGTATCAAATACACGCTCAGGCATTTCCCGCAGCCTATGCAGTTGAATCCGCTTCACAGCAGGGTAAATTTTTCAAGATGCTTTCCGCAGTTTTTACAAAACAACAGGAACTTGAAACAACAAAAAACATAAATCAATTAATGGGAGCCATCGCAAAACAAATCGGTTTGGATACAGAAAAACTTGTCTCTGATATGAATTCCGAGTCGGTAAAAAATAAGGTTCAGAACGATCTTGCTTCAGCGGAAAAAGCAGGAATAAACTCAACGCCTACTTTTTTTCTTAACGGAAAAAAACTCAATCCTATGATTCCAAACGACCTGAAAGCTCAGTTACAGTCGCTTGAGTAATATATGCAGATTTCGGTACAGGGAAAAAAAATCTTCTATATTCAAGAGGGAAGGGGAGAGCCTTTTTTGTTTGTCCATGGATGGGGAGGATCACACACGAGTCTTCAAAAACTCTCACGTTTTTTTTCGAAACAATACACTGTGTATCTGATTGATCTGCCGGGATTTGGATTCAGTGATAAGCCGGATAATACATGGGGCGTATCTGATTATGCAGAACTTGTGAAAAAGTTCTGCGAGTCTCTTAAAATAAAGTCTCCTGTTTACTTAGGACATTCGTTTGGCGGGAGTTTGGGAATATATTTATCCGCACTCTATCCAAAATTCATATCACGGCTTATTCTCTGCGCCAGTGCCTTTAAAAGAAAACCTGTATCTTCAAAAACCGTTTCACTGGGGAAACGGATTTATCAAAGCGTTCCATTTATTAAACATACATACCAATGGGCAAGACCATTGCTATACCGTTTATTTTTTCCCGGCTCAGATTTGCTACGCCACCCCGATCTGGAATCAAACTTTAAAAAGATCGTAACAGAAGACCTGACTCCGTTTGTTCCGCGGATTTCCGTAAAAACACTTATTTTGTGGGGAGAAAAAGATACACAAACACCAGTCGAGTGGGCGTATGAGCTAAAACGTCTTATCCCTCAATCAGAGCTCAAAGTATATGCGCAAAAAAAACATGATCTTCCACTTGTTTCACCAGAAATAGTTGCCCATGATGTTTACCAGTTTTTTTCTGCTTAATGTTTTTCTCTATAGCGTTGTTTCTTACGGTATATAAAATCCCATCGGTTATCTATCTATTCCAAATCAAGGAATTTCGTTTTGACCGGGTTCGCATTGCGTTTGAGGAATTCGGGTTGCTTCCGAGTCTTTACTCAACCGAATTCAAACTGCCGGCAAAAACAGTCAGAAACCTACTCATCGCGGTTTTGTCTTTGGTTTTCACAGCTTTTCTTTTTTTTTACGGATTTGTTGGAACTGATAATCAAATATTTTTGCAGATTCTTCTGGTGGCACTTTCACCGTTTCTTACTTTTTTTGTCGTTTCATGCGCGGTCATGATAACTACGGTCCTGTCTTATCTAAAACGCCAAACCCTTATGAAACGGGCAGAACACCACCTTAAAAAAACATCATGCGTAGTAATTGGCGTAACCGGTTCATTCGGAAAAACAACGGCAAAAAATCTGTTGTTTGAGCTGCTTTCTACCCGATACCCAACCGCAAAAACAGATGAGAACATGAATACAGAAGTGGGTGTCGCGCTATCAATTCTCAAAAATCTTAAATCTGAGACAAGATTTTTTGTTGCCGAAATGGGAGCGTATCGAATCGGTGAAATTAAAACTATCTGCGACTTCGTTCACCCAACCTACGGAGTAATTACCGGAATCGGAAATCAACATACCGCACTGTTCGGATCAATTGCGCATTTACGACAAACAAAATACGAACTTATTCATTCTTTACCCAAAGGAGGAATCGCATACGTAAACGATCAGACTAATAATGCTGCAATCAGTTTGAACAATCAAAATAAAAAAATTATATATACCGGGAAAAACCTCGATGATATCCGAATCAAAAGAAGTGGACCCGATCGAACCGGTTTTGAAATACATTACCGGCATTTTGCAGTTCACCTCCAGACTCCTTTCCCAGAACGGTACGTGTCCAGTCTCGCACCTGCAATTGCTCTCGCTCTTGATCTTGGGATTCCGCAAAAAACAGTTGCCCAGAAACTGCAAGAGTTTTTATCAAATACCTATAATCGAATGGTGCATAAAACGGGAAATAGATATGTCATTGATTTCTCTTACAATACAAGTGCTGATAGCTTTTTTGGCACCATTGAATTTCTAAATCAAAATTTCCCTGAAAACACTGTAATTTTTACAAAAGGCATAATCGAGCTGGGAAAGGAAAAACTGAAAACATACCAAAAAATTCTCTCGCTTCTTAAAATAACAAAGATACAACTTATAACCACTGACCGTATGTTTGTCAATAAAGAATACAGAGCAAACATCATATATGTTAATAATGAATCTGATATGGTATCAGAACTTGACAAAAATTCAAAAAATAGATCCGTAATCGCACTCTTGGGAAGATTTTCAAAACCGTTTAAGACCCAACTGATAGAAAGAATCAAAAGATTATAATATACTTATGATATTTACCGAGTTTGCGCCAAACGAAACTTCCGAAGATGCTGTTCTCAGTCTTTCATTACTTCTTCAACCATTTCGATGGATAAAAGGTAAAGCTTCGCAAAAAATAAATACAATGCTCAGATCATATTTTCCCGGGAGTAGGATTTTTTTGTTTTTTACCGCTCGTTCCGCGTTATCAGTCTTTCTATCCGCAGTAAGAATAAAAAAGGGCGATGAAGTACTTATCACAGGTTTTACCTGTGAGGCAACAGTTCTTCCCATACTTAAGTCGGGTGCAGAACCAGTATATGTGGACATTGAACGAAACACACTGTCAATGGATCTAAATGATCTCAAAAAAAAACTTACTCCACGAACAAAGCTGATTATCCTCCAGCACAGCTTTGGAATGATGCCAACATACAGATCTGAGGTTCTGGCGCTTGCTAAAAAACAGAGAATACGGGTTGTTGAAGATATTGCTCACGGGTTTAGTCCTCAGAATTCGCACTTGATAACACCATCTGCTAAAACAGCCCTTATTTTGTCCTTTGGACGTTCTAAAGCTCTATCGTCAGTCTTCGGTGGCGCGCTCATACTGCCGGATAAGCGATTAGCCTATTCTGTCAATACTTTTATAGAAAAATCCATTCCATATCCTTCGTTATTCCAGGTGTTTTCTTTGCTTCTTTATAAACCTATAGCTGTTGTTATAAAGGCAGCGTATTCCGTCAAACTCGGAAAACCAACTCACTGGATTGCAAGAAAACTGAGGCTCCTCGGAGCCGAAATAAGCGAAAAAGAAAAAAGGGGAGAGTATGATATAGTTTTTGAAAAAAGGTATCCCGATGCACTTGCTCAATTACTCATTCCACAGCTCCAAAAACTGTCCCAAACCCAGCGCTACAGGAGTGCGATATCACACCTGTATTACTCGAAGTTGAAAAACCATGCGGAGATTCCCCCTGAATTCCAAACGGCAACTCTTCGATTTCCCCTAATGGTAAAAAACAGAAGTAAGGTTCTAATAAGCGCAAAAAAAAATGGTATACTGCTCGGCCAGTGGTACACCCAGCCGATTGCACCCAATCAAGTTTCTTTGAAACAAATGAAGTATGTGACTGGAACTTGCCCAAAGTCCGAAAAAGTTTGTTCATCCATACTTAATCTTCCCACCCAGGTAACGCAAAGCGATGCAGAAAAGATTATTCACGTTATTAAACCCGCACTTACTCCATGAATATTACCCGCATAACTTCACGCGAAATCTGGAATGCTCATTTTAACCGATTAGGATCTCCAAGTTTTTTGCAGTCATGGGAGTGGGGAGAACTGCAGAAAAAACTTGGATATGACGTCGAGCGTCTTGGGCTCACCGAAAAAAAAGAGGTGAAGGCGGTTGCTCTCGTAATAAAAATTCGCGCGAAGCGGGGGAATTTTCTTTTTGTTCCTCACGGCCCTGTTATCGATCAACAATCCTCTCCAAAAAATAGTAAAGATTACCTGAACGCTTTTCTATCGTATTTGAAAAGTCTTGCTAATCAGCAACATGTTGATTTCATCCGGATTGCGCCCATTCTTATTGACTCACCGGAAAACAAACAAATATGTGCGGATATTGGCTTGAAGGACGCGCCGGTATACATGCACGCAGAACGTATTTGGTCGCTCGACCTCTCACTTCCTGAAAATCAACTGCTTTCATCCATGAGAAAAACAACACGCTACCTTATCCGCAAAGCCCCAAAGGACGGAATCACTATTGAAAAACGGACCGATAAAAAATCAGTTGAGGACTTCTGGAATCTGTATAAACTCACCGCCGAACGGGAACATTTCACCCCTTTTTCAAAAACATATATTCAAAATGAGTTCAACGAGTTTCATAAAACAGGAAATGCACTGTTTCTCTTTGCGAAAAAAAATGATGAGTATCTCGCATCAGCCCTCATTGACTTTACCGAATCAACTGCATTTTACCATCAAGGAGCATCTATTCATACCAAATATCCTGCTCCGTATTTACTCCAGTGGGAAGCAATACGTGAGGCAAAAAAACGGGGTTGCCGGTTTTACAATTTTTGGGGAATACTCGAGCCGGGCAGAAGCCCAAAAAACTGGGAAGGACTCACACTCTTTAAACAAGGGTTTGGCGGATTTCAAACCGACTACCTTACCACACAGGACTATCCGATGCGTTTTAAATACTGGTTCAGCTATCTGTATGACTTATTTTTAAAATGGAAAAGGGGAGTGTAGATCTTAATATACCTTAACCAAACCTTTCTGCAAGATTTTGTCAAAACTTCTTCGCATGAAGATAAGCGAGATCACCAAATATACTCCATTGAGACAAAAACAAATCAGTAGCTTTCTATGATCATACGTACCTTTCATGACCACCTCCCGTGCCCCCTCAAAAATATAGCTTGTGGGAATAAATAAAGCAACTTTCTGAGCCCATTCCGGTAAAATTGATAACGGGTAATAAATTGCGGAAAACGGTGAAATCAGATACACCATCGACCACGCAAACTGTTCTACTTTAGTCCCGTACCGCAAAATAAGTCCGCCGACAAAGAACCCAACCCACCAACCGGTCATCAGTAACAGTACTGCAAAGATCAAAAGCTGAAAACCAAAAACAAAAACATTCACCTGATAAAGAATAAAAGCAACCCCTGCAGCTATTGCAAATCCGATTCCCGCCTTCATAATCCCTATGATAAGAAAACCTGCAATAAACTCCCAAAACGTGAGCGGACTGACAAAGAGATTAATCAGATTCCTGCTCCATAGGTCTTCAAGGATGCTCACGGATATCTCATACTGAGCTCGCCATACAAAGGTCCACAGTAACATTCCCGCAATAAAACTGATAATCATCTTCTGCGGATCAGGAGCCAAAGCAGTTACATATCGAATCGTCAGCCCCCAAATTAATAGATCCAAAATCGGCCAATAAATCATGTCGCTCCAGCGATTTAAACTGTGCTTCATAATAAAAAGATACCGAAGCACAATACCCTTAATTCTATGCAGTTTCATTCTTTTTTCGGGACACAACTTGTAAAAAATAATCTTCAAGGGTCGGCTTTTCTATAGCAATTTCATCATAAAATACCCCTTTTTCCATCAGACCATACAAAAGATTTGGAATTTCCTCCTCTTTTACATCGATAATGATGTATCTTCCTTTTATCTCATACTTCATCTTTCGCTCCTGACAAAACTCAATAGTGCGTTTTAAACCGTCCTTCACCAAAAGCTCTACATGAGAAGTATCAATTGTTTTTGCAAGCCCCTCGGGAGTATCGTCCGCAATAATTTTTCCCTGATCAATAAAGATTACACGGTCGCATACTTCCTCAACTTCAGCCATATTATGCGACGTGATAATAACCGAAACCTGAAATTTCTCCTGCTCTGAAAGAAGGAATTTGCGGATAAAATCAGCTACATCCGGATCAAGCGAAGCTGTTGGTTCATCGAGAAGCAATACTTTCGGATAGTTCATAAATGCCTTAGCAAGATTCAAACGGGTCATCTGACCAGCGGAAAGATCGCTGCATTGAAGATGCATTAAACTATTGAGATCGAATGTATCGGATAATTTTTTAATCCGTTCTTTTCGGTTTTTTATATCGTACAAAAAAGAAATAAACGTCAAATTTTCCAAAACCGTCAGATGATCGGGCAGTTTTGTGTAGGTTGAAGAAAAATTAACCTGTTCAAGTATTTCTTCCTTATGAGCAAGTAGAGATTTTCCAAAGTAGAAAACTGAGCCCGAGGTCGGTGTAAGAACTCCCAAAAGCATTTGAATGGTCGTTGTTTTTCCGGCTCCATTAGGCCCCAAAACACCGAGTATTTCACCTTCTTTTAGCGAAAATGAAATATCGGATACCGCGGAATAGGTACCAAACCGTTTTGTAAGATTCTGAACGTCAAGAATACTCATATATTTGTGAGTATATCATGAATCGCGCCTTTTTGAAGCGCCCTTGCAAAAAAAATTCCAAAATACTATAATCTCTTTATAGTCATGAGAACTTCAAAACGGTTAACGGACGTTCCCGAATCTCCAATCCGAAAACTCGTTCCTTTTGCAGCAGAGGCAAAAAAGAACGGTGTACACGTATATCACCTCAATATTGGAGATCCTGATATTAAAACTCCTTCAGTGTTTTTAGATACGCTTAAATCATGGACTAAAAACCCCATTTCCTACGGACAGTCCCAGGGGGAACCTTTTTTTCTTGAAGCCTTAAAAAAGTATTACCATGGACTCGGTTACCGGTTTGTCGAGGTACCGAATATTCAGGTTACCAGCGGCGGTTCTGAGGCAATTGGAATGGCGCTATTTGCAGTCTGCGAACCGGGCGACGAAGTTCTGACCTTCGAGCCTTTGTACACCAACTATAACGCATATGCCTCGATTCAGGCAGTTTCACTCGTTCCGGTTCAAACCAGACCAGAGACCGGCTTTCACCTCCCAAAACCGTCTGAAATCGAGGCAAAAATAACAAAGAAAACACGTGCCATTCTCATCTGCAATCCAAACAACCCTACCGGAACAGTATATACAAAAAAAGAAATTGAAACGCTGGTATCAATAGCACAGAAACACGGGTTGTTTCTTATTGCTGACGAAGTCTACCGGGATTTCGTATATGATAAAAAACATCACACCTCTTTATTGGTTTTCATGAAAAAACTGCCGGACCAGATTATTGTGCTCGACAGTATGTCAAAACGTTACAGTCTGTGTGGTGCCCGACTCGGTATGATTATCTCACTGAACAAGGATTTGATGAGCGGTTTTCTGCGAATAGCCCAAAGCAGACTTTCCGCAGGACTGATTGACCAACGTATGGGTGCAGAACTTGCTCGGGTACCCCGCAGTTTCTTTTCGAAGGTACTTACTGAGTATGAAGAACGCAGAAACGTACTTTTTGAAGGTCTTTCAAAAATCCCGGGTGTCACTTTACAAAAACCCGAGGGGGCATTTTACTGTATCGCCGGACTTCCGGTCGCTGACGCCGAACATTTCTGTAAATGGCTGCTTACTGACTTTCAACTGAACAACGCTACCGTCATGCTTGCACCGGCGTCTGGATTCTACGCCACACCTGGTCTGGGTAAAAACGAGGTGCGAATCGCCTATGTCTTAAATCAGGACAGCTTAAAACAGGCACTAAATATTATTTCCCGCGCATTATCTGCGTACAAAAACCTCTCACCTGCAGGATAAAAACAAAGGGGAGAGGGAAGTATCCTTAAAAAGCTTGTTATAACAGTCTAAATCTCCATTTAGCCTCAAAAATGAGGATACCCGAACGACCGGAGAAACAAAGGGGATAAATTGCAAGTAGTAAAAGAAATACATATTCATCAAGGAAAAAATAATTCAATAATTTTCATAAATAGATTGATCCGACAATCCACGTACTTCCCCTCCTTGAGCGAAGATAACGTCGTAAAAGATACAATTTACGACGTTATATCTATCCTACTCCTCACACTAATGTCTCCCTTAAATCAAAATAAACAGGTATCTGCGTTTAGGCGCTTCATAAGGACAAGAGAAGAGACATGCCCTCTCAATACAATGCCATGACTCATTCTCACTCCAAAGTATTCTACTTATCTGTTTAATAGGCACAAAAATTACTCATCAGCTTCGTTTTAAAGTGCTCTCCACCGACAGTCCGTCCTCGATTTAATTTAGACTGTTTTATCGCGCTACGTGATCATTTTTGAGGCTAAAATTCATTGGGAGTAAACATAACTTTTCGAGATCTAATCATTTTAGAGCGTAATAACTGTCTAGAGTCGAATATTTGAGGCTATTCTTCTGTGTTTATGGTATGGTAAAGGAGTGGGAGTAGAGCTACATAGCAGGCTAAAAGAATAGTTTTGAGGCTGTTCCAGCTAAGTTATACACATTGGAAGCTCATTATAAAATCACGTACGTACTAAATATGTCTTATAGTAAATATTTACTATAGGACTTAACTACTATAGGATATATTATTCACGTCAGTATAAAAAACACTCTCTCCTCTCTTCCCTGCTTCCCGGTTTCCCCATCAATTACCATTTTACCGACAGTATAACGATTCCAATAATAAATACAAGTACAGTAACGTACTCACGAACTGTTGTTTTAAATAAACGTGCGTCTAGATACAAATACGTAACGCCAGCGATTATATAATAACCAGCAGAAACGGCTAATGAACTCATTGTCGACTGCAAGGGTATAAATGAAATCATAAGCACAATCTGTGCCACCATCCAGCCCATTAACAAACCATACCTGAGAATCCGCTTATCAATAAACTGATCCAGTTTTATGCTCCAGAAAAGCTGTATCGCAAAAATACTCCCTACTATGAAAAAAAAGACGGTATTGATATAAAACGGCAGTTTTAGTGAAAATAGTACATTACCGAGAATAAACAAAAGAATCGTCTGATAGAAATAATTCACCGAAAATGCCGCGCGATAGAGCTGTAAACTCTTCTCTACTCCAACGTTGAAAATATTTGAAACCAGCAAATTGGCGTATACAGAAACAGCGAGAAAAAAGAGAAATGGGATCCGCGTCAGCCACCGGCCGGGAAACAAAAAGTAAAAAAAATAGTATGCTATCACTATTACCATGGGCATAAGAAATAAAGTAAACCACTCTATACCGGAAACGCCTTCAAGAAGAGAAAAATAGGTCAAAAAGTAAGTAAAAACTATGGCGATTGGAACAAAAAAAATGGCTTTATCGAAAAAAAAGAAGGAGAAGACAAGCATGAGAAAAGTTATCACAATCGTTGCGATAAGCATTCTGATACGCTTCTCTACTCTCGAAAATAATCGGAAAAAAACAAGGTGCATGTGTGTTATAAATTTAAAATATTCGTAAAGACTGACTGAACATCATCCAGCGCAAGTAACGCGTCAATCATACGTTGAATTAGAGTCATTTGGGGCTCTTCTAGAATCTCTAACGGCATTTTTGGTTTAAACAAATGGTCATAAGAATGAGTTTTTTCGTTCTTGAGTTTTTGAAATACTTTAGCTGATTTTTCATAAGGTATATAAATTACGTATAAGGCTTCATTTTCCTCTATGTCATTTGCTTCAACCGTTTCAGCGAACTGATAGAGTTTCTGTTCAGTCATGTGTTTCTTTTCAAAACCAACACGGGTTACGTAGGAAAAATAATGCGCAACTGAGCCCTGTGTTCCCAACTTTGCATCGTACTGATCGAGAAGAGATTTAATCATATTAACCGTACGTGTCGGATTATCTGAAGCGGAAACAATAATTAAAAGAGTGTTGAACGGTCCAAACACCTCATATATTTGTTCTCGAAGATTACCGGTATCTGTGCCTAATCCTTTCTCAACTGCCCTCTGTATATTTTCTTTGGGCAAGTTCATTTTTTTAGCTTTTTCTATAGCGACGCGGAGTTTCATGTTTTTTTCCGGATCGGTAACTCTCCCTCCCTCAATAACACCCAGAGTTATCTGGCGGGATAGCTTGGCAAAAGAAACACTACGCAGTTTATCATTCGACTCCTTTTTGTGCTTAATATTGGCCCATTTCGAGTGACCCGCCATATGCGTGTTATTATACTTGACAAAAAAGAAAAATAAAATATACTGTTACCTATCTATGGATGATATTGAAATCGTCGAGCAGCAAGCAATCGACGCTGCAATGAATCTTCAATGGACTAAAGCTGTTGAACTCAACAAGGCAATTGTCAAGAGAGATAAAACTAACGGTTCGGCCTACCTCAGGCTCGGATTCGCATACATGCAGATGAAAAATATTTCCGACGCAAAGAAGTATTACAGTAAAGCCTTAAAAATACTCCCAAAAAATACAATAGCCGTTCATAACCTAGAAAAGATCGCTGTTCTCGAACACGGAGCATCTTCTCAGCGTCCGGTTG
Organism: uncultured Gammaproteobacteria bacterium; assembly: GCA_964530235.1. GTDB lineage: Bacteria > Patescibacteriota > Microgenomatia > UBA1406 > GWC2-37-13 > UM-FILTER-33-9. The sequence goes on along the minus strand of CAZGYB010000004.1, from coordinate 122,146 downwards.
AATTCCAAGCGTTTGATCCAGACCTGTTCATCGAAATTCAAGGAAAAACAAAGATTGTTCTTTTGAGTCGGCTTGGACAAAAAAATATTCTTGCTAATCTCAATATTGGAGAACAGGTCTATCTTAAAATCAAGCGGCGGAAAGTTGAGGTGCGTACAAAAAATGACGAATATATCGGAGCTCTACCCGATGATCTTTCAAAGCGCATGATCTTCTTTCTGAGAGCGAAAAGCGAATACACCGCTTATATAAAGGAGTCAACAATAACAAAAACAATTTTGTTTATTCGTGAAGAAAAAAAAGGGAAAGCCGTAGCGCATTATCCTTCTTTTCCACAAAACATTCAAAAAAACATGGAAGAACTTGCATCTGAGGAGGATAAAATAGAAGAGGAAGACCAGGAAGAAGTTGTTGATACGTGGGAAAAAATAGTTAGTGAATCAGTTGAAGAAAAAGAGGAACTTGTAGGAATTCACACCGAAGATTTGGATGAGGAAGGAGATGAATAGTGTTTTACCCTGTCTTTAAAAAAGATAATCGAACCTCTATGTTTCCGGCTGAGCAACAAACGAACGATTTCTTTTGGAACCCCCATATCACGAAGTGAAAATACCGCGAGAATTAAGGAAAGACAAAAAATTCCTACAAATACATATATCATAGGTCCGTAACGACAACTTCCCAATTTTTCTCTACATCTCCCAAATACACTATTATATCAGATACCTCTGTCTTGCCTTTTCGCAGTGGGCACCGAAAGAATTCTGACAACTTTTTTCCCGTAACAGAACTACCGTGCTGAGCTGATTCAACAATATAACAGTCTTTCGGAATATTGCCATTCTTTGATATATCCACAACCCTAATGCCATTCCCCTCCATTACCCTACTTATCATCTGCGCTGTCGTATAGGAATATTTATAGAGAATCTGTACTGACTTTTTTTCCTCACGGAATTTTCTCTGGTAAAAAAAACCAATATACGTTCTGGCAAACAAATCATCAAGAAACAAATATGAATTATCGATAATTTTTGTTTTGATATCTATTTCGGTGAAGTCCGCTGTTTTCTTTCCAAGAAAATGAAAAAAAAGATACAGTTTATCAAAAAAAGCCACATTGCTTTTGCTGAAAAAATAATCGTAAAGAGTCGGCATCTTAATCTCTGATTCCTGAGAAGAAGAGCCGTAATAAATAGATCCACTGTTTTTGTAAAAAATGTATGGGACAAATGAAGAAATGCCAAGCGAAAATGTACGTTTAAAAACTTCTGTATCACGAGAAAGTTCGGAAAGCTTCAGTAATCCGCCAATCCTATATAGACCATACCCTCCAGGAACGTGCATTTTGACGTCAGGTTCCAACGGAATAGCGTAATGTACCCCATCCGCATTGCCAACTGAGTATAAAACAGTGTTTTGTCCATAGAAAAGAACCTGAAGTCGATCAGAGGGATGTATAAAAAGAGACAGCGAAAATTTATGGAGAGTATACAACGCAAAAACAATCAAAAAAAGACTAAGTGCAATTAAATAAGTAAGACGCTTTTTCTTATATTGTTTCATGAATCCTTATATTCCCTGCTGTTCCAATTTAAAGTAATGCAGTTTGTGAATAATTTCTTCTTTCGGAACCTGCTTAAGAAGCAAAAGTTTTTTAATTATCGAAAGAGATGCTTCAAATTCTGGCTGTACGATGATATCTGCGCCCAGATCTTTCATTCGTTGGGAGTCTTTAATCCGATGCACCCTGCTAAAAATGGTAATTTCCGGATTGAGTCGTTTTGCACTGATCGCAATTGCCTCCTGTGAGTAACGATCCGGCAAAGCAAGTACAATTGCCACCGCCGATTCTGTTTCCGCAAAGTCGAGAATATCATAGTCTGTCGGATCTCCATACAGTATTTGTACTCCGCTTCGTTTCGCACGTTCAACAGTTTCAAAATTGTAGTCAATTGCGACAAAAGGAATATTTGAAAGCATAAGAGCACGCCCGATTGAAGAACCAATGCGTCCATATCCGCATAATACAATATGATCTTTTACATTCAGTGAATCAATCGGAGAACCCGCTAGGTCTACTCTATACTGAATAAAGTGACTGACGAACGGTAAATTCTTTTTCAGAAAGTCCTTTACCCATAAATAAATACGTTCTTTGTTATTAATAAAAAACGGAGTTGCGAGAAGGCTAAATAAAACAGAACTGAGTATAAACAAATACTGTTCCTGATTGAAAATGCCATTTTTATACGCGAGTGTCGTCAAAATAAAAGCATCCTCATCTATTTGAAACAAATACAGGGACAGATACAACGAAAGCTTCGAGTGTAGTTTCATGCGCAGAAAAATAATCAGGATAATAATTGCCTTTGCACACAGAACTAAAAACGTAAAAAGTAATATTTGAGGGAGAAGAAAAAAAATCGATTCAACTTGGATTGTTGTACCAATGTATATAAAGAATATAATCGCAAGTAAATCCCGGTACGGACGAACCTGAGAAAAAATATGAAAATGCTGCATTGTCTGAGAGATAAGAATGCCCGCAACAAATACGCTGATTAGAACCGGTACATGAAACCAGGTTGAAATATAAGCGATTAAAAAAATAAAGAGGATAATAAACAGATTCAGGAGTTCTCGTGAAACCGACGCAACTTTGTTAAACAAAACCGGAACAACTCTTTTTCCCAGATAATATACGGCGTAGAGCAAAAAAAATGACGATACCATATCTATTACTATGCGTAGTGCTATGTCATAAAATGTGACTACTTTTGCGGTAATCGAGCTAAAAATAACCATAAACGGAATAAACGCTATATCCTGAAACATGAGTATTCCCATTGCAAGTTCGCCATGAAATGAACCCTCCTCTCCCCTATCCTGAATAATCTTTGCAACCAATGAAGTTGAAGAAGAGGAAAAGGCTATCCCAATGAGAAATGCTTGAATTGGTGAAAACGTAAACAGAAGTGATAACGGAATAATTACAAGAATACTGATAAGAATCTGCGCTAATCCGCCTATAATTATGTATTTTTTAAGCTGTACAAGCTGTTCAAAGCGTATTTCCAATCCGACAGTAAAAATGAGAAGCATTATTCCAAAGAATGCAAAACTGTTCAAAATATCCGGCGATAAAAAATTCCCGAATAAATTGCTTAAGAGGATACCTCCCAACATATATCCGATAATGGTGGATATTTTTCTTTTCCGGAGAATTAATGCGAATAAAAACGGAATGGATAAAAAAAGAAGGATATTGAAAAAAAAAGAAGGAGAAATATCAGTCATAGGTTTAGTATACCGGAAAGTGACTTAATTGCAAAATTGAGATATAAAGCATTTCGCCTTATATACGGAGTTTCTTTTCGCAGTTCATACAGTACCGTGCCTCAGGAACAACCTTTAAGCGCTCAACCGGTATTGGTTCGTCACATTTTTCACATGACCCATAAGTTTTTTTTTCAATCCGGACGAGTGCTTTCGAAACCTCATCGAGGTGTTTTTCAATATCCTTTATCTGAGCAACTACTGTTTCATGACCAACTTGTTCACGAACATCGGTGTCAACTGCAGCGTTATCCGAAACATGATCGGGATCAGAAAAAGGATCTTCTGATTTTAATAGAGCAATATGCTCAAGCTCCTTTTTTTGTTCCTTGAGAAGAAGTTGTTTTTGCTTTACCACGAAGTGCATTGAAAACTTTTTTGGCATTATGCTTTACAGAATTAATAATCTTTTTATTGTAATCAAAAATAAAACTTCTGAAATAATACACAAAATAAAAACTAAATGTCAAGAGCAAAATAAGAGAAATAATACTATTTAAACTAAACGCTCCCACAGATAATTTGTTTTGTTTCATTCCGTCGAACGCAAACTGAACCATACTAAAGTACCAAAAAAAGAAGTACAGCAAAAAACGTTTTGGATACCTGTTTTTTCGGATTAAAAATAAGATTCTGTAGGCAAAATAGGCGCCTAAAAAAAATAGAAGACTTTCATAAATTGGCGTCAAATGCCGAAAACCTTCATTCTGCGCGTACTTGATGGATAAAAATAAACTTGTTCGGGTTCCAACTTCACTCCCTGAAAAGAAACTTCCCAACTTTCCAATAGCAAGAGAAAGCAATAGTGGAGAAATAAAATAATCTACAGCATCTGTTAGTTTGATTTTTTTTATAGCAAAAAAAATTGAAATACCTAATAAAGAACCGCATAACGCACCATACAAAGATAAACCGGGATAACCGTTGATTAATACTATTTTTGCAATATTAAACCCAAACTCGTTGATATGAATAATTACATAAACGAGCCTGCCAAATAGAAGGGCAATAAACAAGCTAAAAAAAAGACTGTCAAAGATATCTTCTTCTTTCAATGAACTCATCCGTACTAGTTTCCACAGAAGAAAACTACCCCAAAAGAAAGCAAGGGTTATAAATACACCGAAGGTATATATTTTAAGCGGACCAATTTCAAATAATATTGGGAGCATGACACCATTATAACATTAATCTTCATTCCACATATCCTCCTGTATAATTGAGCTTATGAAAAAGCAGATATTACGGGTTGGGTTTGATCTGGATGGTGTAATATTCTATAATCCCGCGCGTATTATCCGACCAATCATCGCATCTATAAAGCGATTGTTTTTTCACAAAACCCGCCTTAAGTTCTATTATCCTCAATCCCCTCTTGAAAAGTCTCTCTGGCATCTCTTTCATAAATCAAGCATTTTTATAGCTCCCGGACTTGATGATGTTAAAAAATTGGTAAAAAATAAAAAAATTAAAGCATACATCATCACCGCAAGATACAGCTTCATGGGTAAGGAACTTCTCCATTGGTTTGCAAAACACGAGCTTGACCGTATTTTTTCTGAACTCTACTACAACAAACACGATGAACAACCGCATCTATTCAAAGAACGACTCATTAAAAAATTAAACCTTGATTATTATGTTGAAGATAACTACGACATAGTGAAGCATCTCCATACAAAAAAAAGTACCAAAGTGCTTTGGATATATAATCTTTTTGATCGGGGTATCCCCTATTCAAAAAGGTTCCCCTACTTAAAAAAGGCTGTTGAATATATACAAAAAAAGACGTAACATACGATGAATATCCTTTTTTTTTCACCTTATTTTTTTCCTTATATTTCCGGACTTGCTCTTTATCCATATCGTCTATTCTTGACACTCTCTCAAAAAAATAATATCACCGTCCTCACTTTTTTACATAATACAAAACTTCCCCGCTATGAAAAAGTAAAACATCTGACAATAAAACGTATGACTTATTGGTTCAAAATCTCAAAGGGATATTTTTCTATTGCTTCCCTCTTTACATTTTTCAAAGAATGTCTTAACAATGAAGTGGTTATTCTTAATCTGCCAAATGTTGAAGGCTTAAGTTTAGCTTTCATGGCATTTTGTCTACGTAAAAAAATAATTACGATTTATCACTGCAATATAAGAATAAATGGTGTATTTGGCTTTGTTTTACAGCATATTGTCAATCTAACTACCTATGTGCAGTTACTGTTAAGCACAAACATTCTATCTCACGATGATTACGCAAGGAACACTCTCCCCTCATACTTTCATCATAAACTTATTCATACCTTTCCAATGAGAGACCAAACCCTCGATCCTGATAAAAAAAATTTGAAGACCTTAAGCCAAGAAAAAAACAACAATATCTGGATCGGATTTGCCGGCAGAATTGCATCAGAAAAAGGGATCGAGTATCTGATCGAGGCAATTTACCGTCTTTATCAATACAATTCAAAAGTACGATTAATCATATTTGGTCCTCATCCAAATAAAACTGCAGGCGAAAAAGAATATTATCAATTCATTATGAATAAAATAAAAATATATTCCCTACCGGTAAAACATTACTACGATTTGGAACCTTCTCAATTTTATGCTTTGATTAAAACGCTTGATGTATTAGTTACTCCTTCAGTAAATGAGACTGAAGCATTTGGCCTTACTCAGGTTGAAGCAATGACACTCGGCGTTCCGGTTGTTGCAACAGACCTTTTCGGAGTTAGGACGCCCATTCAAAAAACAGGTATGGGAATCCTTGTTAAACCAAAACATGTAAAACAAATTGAGACTGCGATTCTCACTATACTCAAAAACAAAGCAAAGTACACAAATGAAAAACTCATACAAAAAGCTATTTTGGAATTTGATCCTATACGTACAGTAAAAACCTTTGAACGCTTAATCAAAATATAATGTCTATCAATATGAAAAAGAGTCTTACGTATTTTATAACTGAATATTTGAAAAATGCGCCGCTTTTTATGTCTTTTATAAGGCCACAAGAGGCACTTTTGTTTTATGAAAATAAAAAATACATAAAGCCTCCTGTGCTTGATTTTGGATGTGGTGACGGATTTTTTGCACAGCTTGCTTTTAACAAAATCGAAGTTGGAATTGACCTCTATCAAAACCCTCGTGTAAACGAAGCAAAGAACAAAAAAATCTATAAAAAAATAGTTCTTTATGATGGTAAAAAAATACCAATTGATGAGAGTTCTTTTAAAGCTGTTGTTTCAAACTGTGTACTTGAACATATTCCTGATGTAAATCAATCTGTGTCTGAAATATATCGGGTATTAAAAAAGGACGGTTATTTTATCACATCTGTCATGACAGATAACTGGAGCAATATGATGTTTGGATCAAATATATTTGGGCCGTCATACGCTCGATGGCTAAACAAGAGACAAGAACATCATAGTCTTTTTTCTGAAAGTAAATGGGATAAAGTCTTTTTGAAAAGTGGGTTTAAAATTGAAAAAAAAATCGGTTATGTAACAAAAAAACAGGCTATTTATCTGGACATATTTCATTATCTATCAATAATCTCTTTATTATCGTACCGATTAATCAAAAAATGGGTGCCCGTCCCATTTTTAAATTTATACTGGAGAAGTTTTATTCTAGACAAATTAAAAACTACTAAGATTTCTCATTCATGCGCTGCTGTATTTTATATTTTGCGCAAAAAGTAGTCCGTACCCCTTATCATACGGGTCCTTCAATTTTTTAATTTTGAAATGCGATCTTAACCTATTAATAACAAACTCATCAACACGAGGAATATATAGATTATGATATTCCATCGACAAATATTTTATTCTTTGAATTTGATAAAGAGATAATGACTTAATAATTTCATACTCCCCCCCTTCGCAATCCATTTTCAAAAAATCAATACTGTTCCCAGGAGAGATTGAATCAAATGTAACCGATTTAACTCGGATTTTTTTAGTGGAATCACTATTGTACATTGAAGATTGAGTATATTCGGTTCCCGTATTAAGAAATAGCTCTTTATCTCTACCGACTGCGTAAGGATAAGTTTTAATGTTTAATAAACCTGATCTTTTTATGTTATTAATTAATAATTTATAGAGTTTAGGGTTTGGTTCAAATGCATAAACTATAGCCTCTTTATGTATTTTTGCTGCCATAATAGAAAAGTCTCCAAAACCAGCACCAATGTCAACGATAATTTTTAGTTTCCTATGCGCAAATCTTCTAATTAGTTGATAACAATCATCAAAAATTGTCTCTTTTATAATAAGCAAGTCCAACAGTGTCAATATTTCAAATGAAAAACCATTTCGGGTTGTTATAATAGCTTTTTTATAAATTAACAGGTTTATAAGCGATTGTAAATTTGTTAAATTTTTAAATAAAGTAAATCCTGATGACAGATAATATCTAATTTTTTGAAGCTTCATTTTTTCTTAAATATAAACACTGATGGATGATCGTAAACAGTAAAAAGTTCTTCAACCCAATTATTCACCCATGATAACGGATGAAAAGGCAATAATTCCTGATATAAAGGCACAAACCGTTTTTTCATCATAAAAGTAGATTTTCCGTCAAATAGGTCAATATAATATTTACTCATAATTGGATATTTTTCCGGCACTGTTGGTATACTCCCCCACCCCCTGTTGGAAGATAGTATGTAATAATCGGCTCTTTTAAATTCAGATTTCAGTTTCTCCCACTTATCCTCATTATCGGGATCAAATACCGGGACCTGTATCACATCAAACGTTTTACCCTGAGTATTTGCAATAGGAAGTGGCAAAGGATCATCCCAGTACTCGGTAAGAATACGAGAGTTGTTTGGAATTTGTTCATATATCCACTTAGATGCTTCAACTCGTGTATTTTGGAACAGATAAATACTGGTAAACATGAGAGGCCAAGCGAGTAACAAAACCAGGATAGCTGTTTTACATACTGTGTTCCTTATTTTAATATATTCTGCTAATCCCAAACCGGCATACAACGATAATATTGGAAATATAAAGATAAGATACCGTATAGATTTTACATACGAAACCGCGTTGTACAAAAAATAACAGGTCATCCACAACGCAGTAATAACGGTAAAAAAAATAAAATAACGGCGTTTCCGATGTAACTTCCACGTTTTTAAAAATCCGTACATTGCAAATAAAAAGTGGAACAATCCAAATCCGATAAACACCAGATTAAATAAACTAAATAAAATAGGTTGCTTTGTATACCATTGAACAGCCGGAGGAAACCATACTTTTCCATCTGACATTGCTTTCAGATCGGCAATGTTTTTAAAAAATATTTTATTGACTGAAACATTGAGTATGTCAACAGACTCAAAATAATAAGGGTTAAACAGCCGAATAGAAAGATATAGTACCCCGAAAAATACTATTCCGTAAAAGATAACTTCCTTCCATTTTTTTTCTTTTAGCACAGAAAAAAAATTTATACACCAAATCAAAGGCAACATATATACAGCACTAATTTTTGATGCAAAGGCGAGTCCTAAAAGTGCTGAAGAAAGTATCAAATGTGATAATTTTTTTTCGTAATGAAATGATAACCCTTTATACAGGGATGTGAATAAAAAAAAAGTAAGAAATGTATCTGCAGTAAAAAAATGGGATATTTGTATCGGATAAACGGATATTGCATAGATGAACGGAGCAAAATACTTAACCCCTTTGTGTAGTTTTTCTTTTTTCTCAAAAAGCATCGCCATATAATAAAGAACAAATACTATCCCTATATCAAACAATCCAGAAAGCAATCTGCCCTGAAGCGTAAACAAATGATAAGAATCATTACCAAATAAAAGAGCAAGTATTTTGTTTAAAACAAGAGGAAATACTCCATAGACAAAAAATGGGAATCCGACATTTGTTGGATTCAAACCGGAAACTTGAGGATTTAAATACTCAGCCAAACTTGCCGGAAGCTTCATAGCATTCCCTACCATGGTAAGAAACCGCTCATCGGGGTGCAAATGCATATTTGCATCCCAATTGATATTCTGAAATCGAAGAAAAATGCCCAGGGAAAGAATCAGTAAAAATACTAGATGGTTTTTGAGATGCTTCATAGTGCGTATTTTACCGCTCTTCCTTCTTTTTTACCTCTCGCAGTACATGTTCTAGATTTTTCCCCTCCTTTTTAATCACTTTCGGGGTGCCCTGTTTTGGAAATAACGAAAGAATCACCTGGAACAAACCACCTTTCTTTTCTTCCTTCACAAATAATTTTGCCTTTGTGATCCCCGTTTTTTGGCGAATTGCGTTTTTGAAGTGATAAAAAAAACCGCCAAGAATATGACGGCTTTTTTGGGAAAGGTTCTTGCTGGTTACCTCAATCAAGTCCCTATTGCTCTCGCGAATAAATAAAGCGAGTAAATCCTTTGTTGTCACAATAGTTATTGGCTTATTGTATTGATCGACTATTACCACACTGCCAATTTTTTTATCAAGAATAAGATGCAGTGCGTCTCTAAGGGTTCGATTCATGGATAAGGTGAGAACGTACGACTTTGCAAAGTTGCGTACCCTTTTATTTTGAATACTTTGGGTATCTTTTTCTCGGCTTAACCGATCTTTCTTTTTAGGGCTTGCAAGAAGCGTAATGAGATCGTAGTAGCTAATTATTCCTTTAAGTCTTCTTTCTTTGTTCACAACAACAAGCTTTGAAACGCGTGTTTTTTTAAAAATATGAAGAGCATTTGAAATGGAGTCATCTTCAAGCACTGTGATAAGCGCTTTTTTCTTTGTTTTGAGAAAATCTGAAATCTGGGTTGAAAAAATATCTAACCTTTCTAAATTTCGAAGGAGTGATCGTGCCGAAATTCTCCCCAAAAACTTTTCAGTCTCGTCAAAAACCGGAAGATAATGAACTTTTGACTCGTTCATGAGTTGAGCGATTTTGGAGATTGAAAAACGGGTGCTGATCCGTGGAGCATGAAATACACAGTTTATTGCTTTTGCGTTGGATGGAAACGAAGTTTTTACGACGCAGAAATACGGGTTGATCAAGCCCAGGTATTTGTCGTCATCATCAAAAATAAACGCTGCATCGTGGGAGCTTTTCAGTTTTCCTAATGCAGACGATAACGTATCTTGAGGACCAATCTTTATTACGTCTTGTGAGTCAATAAATGTATGAACTTTCATAGATACTACTCCATGATAAAACTAATAATAGTTTGTATCCCCCATCCAGTGGCGCCAAAATCGAATATCCCATACGATGATCCATTATTAAACGCCGGACCTGCAATATCCAAATGTATCCATTTTGATTTTTTTACAAATTCCTGAATGAATAACGCTGCGGTAATTGCACCGCCCCCTGCATGAGGTGTTCCTCCAATATTTTTTAAGTCCGCAATTTTGCTTTTCATCCGTTCAAGATACGGTTGATGGAGAGGTAGTTCCCAAACAAGATCCCCTTCTTGGTTCGCTTTTTCAATAAATCGAGCATTCAGTTGTTTGTCATTTCCAAATAGACCAGTCAATTGACTGCCTAAAGCAACAATACATGCACCGGTTAATGTGGCAAGATCGATAATGATATCGGGATGAATCTGTGATTCCGCATACGCAACAGCATCAGCAAGCGTCAAACGCCCCTCTGCATCGGTATTTAAAACTTCAATCGATGTCCCATCCATTGCGGAAACAATATCACCGGGCCTTAGAGAACGACCTGAGGGCATATTTTCACATGCAGGTAAAATACCCCAAATCTCATAATCGACCTGCTTTTCCGTTTTTGAAAGATAGTCAAAAATACCAAGTACTGAAGCACCCCCTGCCATATCAATTTTCATGTCCTCCATTGATCCTGCAGGCTTCAAAGATAAGCCTCCCGAATCAAAAGTGATTGATTTGCCAATAAGACAGAGCTTTTTCTTTTGTCTCAGTTCTCCTTTTCCTTGATACTTTAGAACTATAAATTTCGGTTCGTGTTCACTCCCTCGAGCAACTCCGAGAAATGCACCCATCCCCAATTTTTCGCATTTTGTTTTATCTAATATCGTTACTGTAACCGCACCATTCGACTGTTTTTCAATATCGAGCGCTCTTTGAGACAAAACAAGCGGATTTACATGAGAAGCCGGCTCGTTTACCAAGTCCCTTGTCAATGTCATTGCTACGGCAATCTGTATTCCGTCTTTAACACCTTTTTTAACATCAGTTTCCAGACTTTGATCTTCTCCGTATAGTGTAAACCGGGAAATAATATGATGCCGTTTTTGTTCTTCTTTTTTTTTGTGACGAAGATAAGCATACTGAGATAATGCGCATGCAAGAGCGAACGATTTTCCTATTGCGCTTCCATTTTTTAACTGTTTAAACAATGATTTTTCCCCATAAAAGCAGACAGAACGTGCTTTTAAAGACATCGCTTTTCGAAGAGCAACAGCAAGACTATTTTTAAAATCAAGAATAGTAAAATCTTTTTTCTTTCCCCCTCCAATAAGTATTACATTGTTAAAAAACGTATCAGTTTGAATACTCGCCGTCTGATTTTTTTTTCCTGAAAATTCAAGGAGTTTTACTTTTTCTAATATTTTTTCTTTTGTTGCTGATGAAGAAATATGGGATAAAAGTGAAGTAATATTTTCTTTTTCAAAACTGTAATACAGCAATGTATCTCCAGTTTTGGGAAGTTTTCCCGTTATTGCAACAATACTTCCTTGCATAGAACCATATGTTAATCCTTATCTTTTTCGGAGTCAAGCGCAAAAAAAATACGAAATACTACTTGACATTTAAAAGAAATGCGCAATAATGGTACATATCTTTTATTCCATGAAAAAAGAAAACGGGGAAAAAACTCCTGAGCAGAACAACCCAAATTCACATAACCGAAAAACTATTCTTCTTGTAAATACCGGTTCGCATAAAAAACGTTTTGTTGTTCAAAAATTGAAGGAAATGGGTCTGTCGCTTGTTATCTTACATAAAGAAAAAAATTGGGCGCAATCATATACGGATCAATGGATCCTCGCAGACACAACAAATCATCGTGAATCAATAAATTCAGTGGAAACATTCATCGTCTCAAATCCGCATATCAAAATTGACGGAGCTATGACATTTTGGGAAGACGACGTACTGTTAACGTCAAAAATTATCGATCGGTTCAACTTTACCGGTATTCCCTACCATATTGCAAAACAGGTACGGAATAAGTTTTTGTTTAGGAAATTTTGTAAATCAAACGGCATACCGACACCCCAGCATATGCTTATCAAGTCAATGGAGGATCTCCGATTTGTTGAACGCAACTTTCATTTCCCGCTGGTTCTCAAACCTGCATTCGGTGCAGAAAGTTCGTTTGTGGTTCAGGTTAAATCAAAAGAAGATCTTGAAGAAGTCTACCAGTATGTAAAAAGCAATATATCAACCAGTGTTCAATCCGCTCTCTCCGACGGTCTCGATATCTTTGTAGAAGAGTTTATTGACGGCGACGAAGTGGATATCGATCTCATTATCCAAAATGGAAAAATCAAATTCTCTGCAATCTCAGACAACTTTAATAAACTGAAAGATATGTTCTTTATGGACAGCGGACAGTCGATTCCTTCAAGTCTCCCGCAGACACAACGAGAGATCCTCCTTGATATGGCGGAAGAAACATTGGAAAAACTGGGAATCCAAAATGGATGCATTCATTTTGAAGCAAAATCAACGAAGCGAGGACCATACCCTATTGAAGTAAATTTGCGTATGGGGGGAGATTATGTATACTCGTATGTCAAAGACAGCTGGAATGTTGATCTGATTGATTTAACTGTAAAAGTTGCACTGGGACAGTACATTAAAACGGTCAAAAACAAAACCCCGAGAAAATATATTATCGGCTGGGATCTGTATCCAAATAATTCTGGAATTCTTGTACAGCTTGACATATCTGAAAAACTGAGACATAAAAAATACCTTGAGGAACTGCATATTTACAAAAAAATCGGTGAGCCTGTTCTCATTCAACCCGATGGAGCAGATTATCTCGGATGGCTTACCGTATCGGGCGAAAATCCGGTCGATGCACAAGACAATTTACGGGACGCGCTGGACTATATTGACTTTAAAGTAGTAAAATTCGATCCCTCATCTTCGATTGGTAAAACATCACGTAAGCACCGCCATACGTTTGCCTCACTCCAGCAGGATACTATTTTACGCGCAATCAAGATTGAAAATATTCGAAGAGTGTCGACTAAAAATCTCCGAAAGCTGCATATAGGAATTGCGTGCAATATTTACACCGGTGGCAGTGGCGACGTTGAAGCAGACCTTATGAGTGTCGGTAAAAACATTGAAAAAACTCTGCTTGAACGCGACTATAAAGTCTCGTTTTTTGACTTTAATAACTTACCGAAGGTCTTCAGTGATTTAAGAAATAGCGATGTTGACATGGTTTTCAACGTATGTGAACGGATCAACAATTCAAGCCTTCTTGAACCGCATGCGGCGGCAATTTTAGATACGCTCCAAATTCCCTATACCGGTTCAAATCCATTCACTTTATCTCTCTGCATTGATAAAATCCGTGTAAAAAAACTGCTTGCATATCATGATATTCCCACCCCGCAGTGGGATTATGCATACACGATGGATGACGACATTGATGAAGACCTCAAATATCCTCTTATCGTAAAACCTGGAAATACTGACAACTCAATCGGAATAACAAACGAATCGGTTGTGGTGAATAAACGCGAACTGAAAAAACAGCTTGAAAAAATAATTCTCAAACTCGGCAGACCGGCACTTATTGAAGAGTACATCGAAGGAGACGAATACGATGTCTCAATTCTCGGAAGTGACGAAACGGATCTCAAAATTCTTCCGCTCTCCCGTTCCATCTTTGATAAAATGCCAAGGGGATACTGGCACATCTATCCCTTTGATGCAAAGTGGAAGGAAAAATCGGCGTACAAAAAAATTCAGACACAGCGACCTCCCAAAAATATTAGCAAGCGACTAGAGTCGCTAATCTCGGAAATCGCGCTCGATACCTATAATATTCTTGACTGTCATGATTACGGAAGGGTGGAAATCCGCGTTGACAAAAATGACAATCCGTATGTTCTTGAACTGAACCCAAACCCGTCGATTAATATTAATGACTGCGTTCCAGCAGTTGCAGAGCTGACCGGACTTAATTATGGAGATTTTCTCGAAGAGATAATCAGTATGGCAATTAAGCGCTACAAAAACAAACCTCCCTACTTCCACCTGCAGACCAACATCATGTAAATTCGGTTTTCTCGCCTCAACGACCTTAAGGACATATCAGCAAGGAAATTAGAATCATTTGATATAATAAATCTGAACTTAAACGGCCACTTAGCTCAACGGTAGAGCGCTTCGTTTACATCGAAGATGTTAGGGGTTCAAATCCCTTAGTGGCCACTGTGAAGAAAAAAACATTTTTATTTTTTCCAGTCGAAATCGGGCTGGCACACATAGTTAAACCACTAACGGTTGCAGAAGAACTTCACGCCCGCGGTCACCGTATAATTTTTGCCCTTCCGAAACGGAAGCATCACCTGTTTTCCAATTCCACTGTCAAGTTGGCCGATATTAAAACTTACAGCGAATCTGACAGTACCATCCGAATTAAACGCTTTACCGGTTACGAGTTTCAACAAAAACTGATTCAAGAAGAACTTACATTAATAGAAAAATATCAACCGGATGCACTTGTGGTAGACTTTCGCATATCCGCTCTTGCAGCCGGCTTAATTAAACATAAACCGATGTTTTTTCTTGGTTTAGGTGAAACGATGCCCTACGGGTGTAAACTTCCCAACCCTGGAATTCCTTCGTTTATTCACCGTGTTATGTCCCCTTTTTTTCGTTTTGTGTATTACACCGTCCTCACCTATTATCTCCGGGAAATCATGCGTCTTGTAAAAGAATATGGAATTCATATTTCCTGGAATAAGTGGTTTCGCTCTATTAAATGGATTCTTTCCGAGCCTGAATTTTACCTGCCGGTAAACAAAAAAAATCTCACTATAGCTTATACTGGTCCCCTCTCATGGAACGGATTTAAAAACTCTTTACCTGATTGGTTTTCTAAAATTAATCCTGATGGAAAAACGGTGTATCTTACATTCGGAGGAACTGGATTTGATAAAAAAAAATTGGTCGACCTGAGTATATTGCTGGTACAAAACAACTTTAGAGTAATTGTAAGCTCCGGCTCAATTGCAAAGGTAAGTGATTTTCCCATAATGAAGAACCTGTTTGTCGCCCAGTTTCTCCCGGGGCGCGAAATAACAAAACGCGTTGACCTAATGATCTGTCACGGCGGATATGGAACGATGATCGAAGCCATCCACAACAATACTCCCATTATCGCGGTCCCATTTAACCCTGATCAAATTGTCCACGGCTTAAGAATGCAGGAATTGGGTGTCGCACAGTGTTTGTTTTCGTTTTCGTTTCAGGACCTTCGATCCATTATGAAACTAGACTGGGCTGCAATCGAACGGAAAGGTCAACAACTACCAATCGAAACCATCCGAAACGAAGTACAATTCATGCTTAAAAATATCAGTAAGTATAAACAAGCGCTCAAAAACTTTAATGAAAAATACCCCTATAAAAATGGAGCAAAACAGGCAGCGGATATAATTGAGAAAACACTCCTGGGTGCGCGCTGATAGAATCGAACTATCGCTCTGTTCTTTATCAGAGAACTGTTTTACCATTAAACTAAGCGCGCTCAACGAACAAAATATTATAGCATACGAGAGATACACCTACGAGGTGATAAGATAAAACATTTTTCTAATGATTATTGTTATATACTGTTTTTATGCATCAGAATTTTGTGCAGTACGCGAAAAAATCTTCCAGTGATTTTTTTGAGGCGCTTACCAATCTTCTTGTTTTTTTTCCCTACTTTTTTTCCGTAAAAAATCTGCTTAAAACTCTGTTTTCTCCATGGAAAAATCTGGTTACAAAAAAAACCACACGCGGTTTTTCCTTTAGTGAATGGATAAACCGGCTTAGTCTTAATTTGATATCCCGAGCAATCGGGAGCAGTATGCGCATCAGTGTTCTTATTTTCTTTGTTCTGACCGAAATCCTTTATGTTCTCTTTATTCCTTTTCTCGTTCTTCTGTTTACCCTTTTTCTTCCCTTATCATATTTCCACTATCTCTTAAATAAAACTGAAGAGGAACAAAAAAAAGCTCTTAAAAAAGACTTTCTTGCAACTCATATTCTGAAACCAGAAAATATACCTGCAGGAGAACAGTGGTTTGAGCAGTACTTTAATACACAGATATATAAAATACAATGGTGGAAATTGTCTCAACTACTCGCCTATCCCCCGCTTGCGCGTGACTGGGCGGTCGGATATACACCAGCCCTTGATGAATTCACTGAAGAACTGACAACACCAATCTATCAATCCCGTTTCAAATCAATTGTAGGGAGAAAAAATGAGATAAAACAAATTGAAGAGGTATTGAGTAAGCATGAAGAAGCAAACGTTCTCATCGTCGGTGATGAGGGCGTTGGAAAACATGCGATTGTTGATGCTCTGGCAAAAAAAATTTATGAGGGGCAGATAAATCCGCTCCTCGCATATAAACGGATTTTGAAAATAAACTTCGAAAAAATTCTTACTGTTGTTACTGATCAAAAACAACGAGAGGCGTTTATTGAAGAATTATTTGCTGAAGCTTCCGACGCAAAAAATGTTATTCTGCTTATCGAAAACTTTGACAAGTATATTGCGTACGGCACTGATCGAATCGATCTGTCAATTCCTATAGAGAAATTTGGGAAAACATCATATTTACAGTTTATCGGAATAACATCCCCCTTTTTTTACGAACGCTTTGTATTCCCAAATGAAAAAATAAACAGAATTTTTACAAAACTTGATGTTCACGAAATTTCAAAAGAAACCGCATTCCTTGCTTTGCTGAACGACATTCCTGTATTCGAAAGGAGACACCGTATTGTTATTCCTCTTGAAACAGTACAAAATACGATTGATAAGAGCGAATTTTACATCACGCATATTCCCTTTCCTGAAAAAGCTATTGATCTTTTGGACAGCGCATGTGTTTTTGCCACCTCTCACAGCACTTCAAGAAAAATTTCTCTCACTCTAATGCCCGACATGATTGACTCTGCGCTATCCGAAAAAACACATATTCCGGTAAAGCTTACCGAAACGATGCGCACTAAACTTGTAGACATGGAAAAGCTTTTATCTGAACGGGTTCTGTTTCAAAACTCGGCACTTACCCTCCTTGCTTCCGCAATGAGAAGATCGTTCATACTTCTTGGAAAACGGAAAAAGCCTCTCGCCACATTTTTGTTTCTCGGCCCCACGGGAGTCGGAAAAACAGAAACCGCAAAAGCACTTGCAGATACTTTTTTCGGCGGACAGAAACACTTGCTCCGCTTTGACATGTCGCTGTATCAAACAAAAACCGACATTCCCAAACTCATCGGATCACTGGAATCCGGTATTCCTGGTTTACTCGCGAAGGCAGTCCGCGAAACGCCATACGCAGTGCTTCTTCTGGATGAAATTGAAAAAGCGGATAAAGACCTTTTGAATATTTTCTTAACACTTCTTGATGAGGGTTATTTCACCGATGGGTTTGGTAAACGCGTTGACTGCAAAAACCTCATTGTCATTGCAACATCCAACGCAGGTGCGGATTTTATTTTTCAGTCAGGCAAAACACTCACTCAGGAAACACTCGTTACCCACCTAATCGCTACCAACCATTTTTCTCCCGAGTTTTTAAACCGGTTTGACGGTGTCGTTATGTACCAGCCGGTCACCGATACGTCAGTTGCCACTCTTGCGAAAAAAATGGTTTCCTCAATTCAACAGCTTATCTTCACCCTCTACAAAGTAAAGGTTGAAGTTTCTGATACGACCCTTGAAGAAATCATTAAAAAGGGATATAATCCTGCATTCGGTGTCCGCAACCTTGAACGAATTATGAGTCAGGAAATCGAAGACCGTATTGCCCGCCTCATTCTGGAACGGAAGGTCACCGAAGGACAAACTGTTCAGTTATGAAAACATATTTCACCGCTGCGACATCATTTAACGGCGAACTTCACGTACTTTATAAACAAATTGTTTCACTTCTCATCAAGCATCATATTTCACTAATTTCCGGAAAACAAATTGTAGATAAAAAACTCCTCGCACAAGATAAAAAGATCTCTTCACAAGACATTTACAAACGCGAGCAACAACTTATTCACCAGGCTGATCTCGTGATTGCAGAAGCCTCAAAGCCATCTCTGGGTGTTGGGAGCGAAATCACGCTCGCCCTTCAGCTTCGCAAGCCGGTGCTGGTTCTTGTATCAACCGAATACGAAGACCGAATTTCTCCCATGATCGCAGGCAACCCTTCTGAAACATTATTTCTCCAATACTACAATCCCGAAAACTTGAAGTACAAAATCTCTGATTTTATCTCTCACGTTAAATCTATACAAAACCGGAAAGGGAAACTCATTGTTATTGACGGAGGTGATGGATCGGGAAAAACGGTCCAGGCAAAACTCCTGGTTTCCTATTTCAAAAAGAAAAAAGCACCGGTTAAATATATGGACTTTCCCCAATATTACCATTCGTTTCATGGAAAAACCGTCGCAAAGTTCCTCAGAGGCGAGTTCGGCCAAATCGATGAGGTTTCACCATATCTTTCTTCCCTTGCATATGCACTCGACCGCGCATCAGCCAAACGGGAAATGGACGAGTTTCTTGCATCAGGCGGAATCATTATTGCAAACCGGTATGCCACTTCGAACATGGCCCATCAAAGCGCAAAATTTTCCAATGAAACGGATAAAAACGAGTATTTAAAATGGATTTATGAACTCGAGTATAAAGTACATAAAATCCCAAAGGAAGACCTTGTTCTATATCTTCATGTACCCTGGAGAATTGGGATTCAACTATCTTCGCAAAAAAACTCCCAAAAATACTTAAAAGGAAAAACCGATATTGCAGAAAAAGACTCTGAGCACCGCGCTGAAACCGAAAAAATGTATATAAGCTTATCTAATAAATACAAACACTGGAAAACGATTCAGTGTATAAATAATAATGTATTACTTTCCAAAGAAGAAATTCATAAAAAAATTCTTAACATTATTGAACAGTCCGTTTTGGTAAGGTAAACTCATCCCAGCTATTGATCTGAATATGTTTATTGTATTGTTTGCTTAGGGCAGTTACAAAAAAACGCGATGTATGCATATCGGTAAACAATGGAATATTGTTATCCACTGCTGCTCGCCGAATCAAAAATCCATCACTTAACTTCTGCTCAAAGTGTTTAGGATCGTAATCATACCGTTCGTTCACAATAAATATAAGAGAGGCTTTTTTTTGCTCAATGCAATCGATAACATTCGGATGTTTATTTTCGTACACTTTATACACTTTAGTCGAAGTTACTTTCTTTTTTTTCAAAAATGCATGTGTATTAGGTGTCGCATAAATCCTATAGCCTAAATTTCTTAAAGTCCAGACATAAGGAAGAAATTTTTCTTTATTTGCGTCCCCACCCAGAGTAACTAAGGCCGTTTTTTTCGTAAGTGAAACTCCTGTTGAAAATATCGCTGTCAGGTATGCGCTATCTGCATCCTTTCCAAAACACGCAACCTCGCCCGTTGAGGCCATTTCAACCCGAAGCACCGGATCAGCTCCTTCAAGTCGGGCAAACGAAAACTGAGGGGCTTTTACTAAGAAAAAATCCGGATAGCGAATCTCAATTTTTTCGCTTTTTTTATAGAGCGCCTCTACGATCGACTGGGCAAAATTAACCCGTGTTGCTTTCGAAATAAATGGAATAGTTCGAGACGCACGCAAATTCATTTCAATAATATAGACATTTCCTTCTTTTGCAAGAAACTGAATATTGAAGGGACCGGTAATACGAAGCGCTTTTACCAGTTTTTCCGCACTCTCTCGGATTTGCATCTCGGTATGGGAATAAACTCGCAATACCGGAAAGATTATTGTAGCATCACCCGAATGAACCCCTGCATTTTCAATATGCTCTGAAAGTGCGCTCACCTGTATCACTCCGTCTTGCGCGACCCCGTCAAGTTCAATTTCTTTTGCATCCATAATAAATTGAGACAAGGTAACCGGATGTTTTTTATTAATATCAGAGGTCTTCACTACTATTTCCTTCAGTTCTTTTTCTGAGTAACATACGCTCATTGCGTTTCCGGAAAGCACATATGAAGGACGAACTAAAATGGGAAATCCAACTTCCCGAGCAAACTGCAGTGCGGAATCCAGCGAGGTACAGGTAACCCACCGTGGTTGCTTGATTTCTAATGAATCGAGTAATTTTGAAAACTTATTCCGGTCTTCTGCCCAATCAATTGAATCAGCCTTAGTTCCAAGAAGTGGAATATTACTTTCGTCAAGTTTTTTGGAAAGAGTGTTTGGGGTCTGACCGCCAACTGAAACAATTAACCCACTTGCATTTTCAAAGTCGTAAATATCTGCGATTCGTTCAAAGGTAAGCTCTTCAAAATAAAGCCTGTCGGACATGTCATAGTCTGTCGAAACGGTTTCGGGATTGCAGTTTACGATGATAGATTTTTTTCCCTGCTTTTTTAGATGAATCGCGGTATTTACGCAGGTCCAGTCAAACTCTACAGAAGACCCTATTCGATACGGCCCCGAACCAAGCACTATGACTCCCTGTTTTTTTATCGGCTTTACATCAGATACGGATGCGTGATATGTCAGATATAAATAATTAGTTTTTGCAGGTACTTCTCCTGCCAATGTGTCTATCTGAAGGACTGATGGAACAATACCAAACTCTTTTCTTTTCCTCCGCACATCAGTTTCAGACAGTTGACTTGCCCTGCCTATCTGTTTGTCCGAAAAACCAAACTCCTTTAACAATCTAAGTTTTGACTTCGTAAGATTTCGATTTCTTTTCAGCTCTTGATAGAGCAAAACAATGTTTTGAAGTCTGGACAAAAACCATGGATCAATCCCAGAAATCTGATATATACGTTTCATGTCTATTCCTCTCTCAAGTGCGTGTGTTATGGAAAAGATACGTTTTGGAGTCGGATTTTTTATGCTCTCTAGGGGATCTGTCGCGTGATCTCCATTTATCCCATTCATTACTCCTTCAACCCCAATGTCGAGCATACGCACTGCTTTTTGAATTGCTTCTTCGAATGTCCGTCCGATCGCCATCACCTCGCCAACCGACTTCATACTGCTCCCGATTTTCTGGCTGACGCCTTTGAATTTTTCAAGGTCCCATCGGGGGACCTTAACAACTATATAGTCAAGTGCCGGTTCAAAGCATGATTGAGTTATCTGGGTTACCTGGTTGCGTACTTCAATCAGACTCTTACCAAGGGAGAGCTTTGCAGCAACATATGCCAGAGGATACCCTGTCGCTTTCGAAGCAAGCGCGGATGAGCGCGAAAGTCGCGCATTTAACTCAATCACATAATACTCGATCTTGCCATTTTTGGGCTTTGGATTGAGTCCAAATTGTACGTTACATTCGCCAACAATACCTAAACTCCTTACTATTTTTATCGCTGCCAAACGAAGCGTCTGATACTCACTATTGTTTAAGGTCTGGCTCGGTGCAACAACAATAGAATCACCCGTATGGATCCCCATCGGATCAAAATTTTCCATGTTACAGACAGCAATACAGTTATCAAACCGGTCCCTCACTATTTCATACTCAACTTCTTTATAGTGATGAAGATATTTCTCTATAAGCACCTGAGGTGCAAAAATCAAAGCTTCCGTAACTTTTTTTTTCAACTCTTCGCGCGAATACACCACACCGGATTTTTGACCTCCAAGAGTGAACCCTGCACGTACCATGACGGGAAAACCAATTTGTTTCCCCAGTTCCTCAGCTTCAGAAACCGACGTTATGGTTTTGCTTACCGGAATTGGCTCTTTAATTTTCTTCAGATGACGCGCAAAAAGCGCACGATCCTCGGATAAAATAACAGATTGGATTGGTGAGCCGACCAGCAAAATTTTATACTTTTCAAAAACCTTTTTTTTGTACAGTGCAATCCCGCAATTCAGTGCAGTTTGTCCGCCAAACGATATGGTTATAGCATCGGGTCTCTCTTTTTGAATAACTTTTTCAACAACCTCCGGCGTAACAGGCAAAAAATATACCTTATCTGCAAGATGTTCTGAGGTCTGAATCGTTGCAATGTTCGGATTGATCAGAACCGTTTTTATCCCCTCTTCTTTATATGCTTTTATTGCTTGTGAACCAGAATAGTCAAATTCTCCAGCCTCTCCTATTTTAAGTGCTCCGGAACCAAGAATAAGTATTTTTTTCATATATTTTTTAAGAAATAATCAAACAACCATCCGGTGTCATCCGGACCAGGACGTGCCTCAGGGTGGAACTGAACCGACATAAAAGGTAAATTCTTGTGGATAATTCCTTCATTGGTTCCATCGTTCCCGTTTACAAACCATGTGCGAAATCCCTTGGGAACCGTATTGACAGCGTACCCGTGGTTTTGCGAAGTGATGTAACAGCGCTTTGTACCCACCATAATGCACGGCTGATTGTGGCTACGATGACCAAACTTAAGTTTGTATGTATCTCCACCAGCAGCAAGCGCAAGTATTTGGTTACCCAGGCAAATACCAAAAACCGGGATCTTTTTCTCGAGCGCACGAGCAACATTTTTAATAGTTTCCTGAATCTGCTTCGGGTCGCCTGGCCCATTTGAAACAAGAATACCGTCATACTGGATTTTCATGTCAAAAAAATCAAAGTTCCACGGTACGGTAACAACCCGAACCTTTCTTTTCAAAAGAGAGCGCTTGATGTTCGCTTTTGCTCCGCAGTCAACAAGAAGCACTGTTTTCCTTCCAGAACCATCAACCGTAACTGTTTTCTGTGAAACAAGCGCAACAAGATTAGTAACATTCGGATCATAAAATGGTATTTTTTTTCCGGAAATTTGCAGCTTCGCAAGCGTTGCTCCTTTATCCCGAATGGTTTGCGTAATCAAACGGGTATCTTTTATTTCAAGTGCCGGAACTTTTTGCTCCTTTAACCATTCCGCAAGAGTCTTTTTACTGGCGTAATGGGAAGGGGTGTCAATGTAGTTGCAGACAACAAGCCCAGCAACATGGACCGCATTCGACTCCCAATACATTTGATCCGGGACACCGTAATTTCCAATAATCGGATACGTCATTACTAAGATTTGACCTTTGTATGAGGGATCTGTAAGTGATTCGGGGTAACCAACCATACCAGTTGTAAATGCGATTTCTCCAGCAACTGAACGATCATATCCAAAACTTTTTCCTTCGAACTGTGTGCCGTTTTCAAAAACAAGTGATGCTATTTTCATATCGATTATTTCAATACAAGTTTCAATAAAGCCATTCTGACAATAAGTCCGTTATGCACTTCATCCCTTAAATACACTGCACGCGGGTCGTTGTCAACCTCTGGATCAATCTCCCCTACCCGAGGAAGTGGGTGCATGCAGATCAGATTCCTATTTCCTTTCTCTTTAAGAAGCTGCGACGTGAGAATATATGTTTTTTTTAATTTTTCATATTCTTTAAGACTGCTGAAGCGCTCTTTCTGAACCCGTGTCCAGTACCAAAAATGACAATCAGGCGGGATTTCTTGCAGTGTAGAAATATATATTAAATGTATGTTCGCTTTTCTAAACATTTCAAGATCACGCGGTATTAGTCTTAGTTTTTTGGGAGCAAGCAGATATAAAGTATTATGAGAGAATTTAGAAAATGCACGAATTAATGAATGCACAGTACGACCGTTTAATAAGTCGCCCACAAGTAATCCTTTTAGGTTGTTCAGTTTTTTGTGTCTCTGAAAAATGGTAAAGAGATCTAATAATGCTTGGGTCGGATGCTCCCCTATGCCGTCTCCTGCATTGATGACCGGAATATGAAGAGTAGCTTCGGCAGCCTGTTGCGGAATTCCCTGTTGCGGGTGGCGGATCACTATTGCGTCTGAGTAATGTTCAAAAACACGAACCGTATCCGCAATTGTTTCACCCTTTACCGCGGATGAAGTCTGTGTGGGGTTTTGATACTCAACTGTCAAACCTCCCAATTTTTTTATTGCAGCGGAAAATGAGCTGAATGTTCGTGAAGACGGTTCGTAAAACAGGAGGGTCACCATTTTATGTTTCAACACACTGGCCCGTTTTACCGGACTCATTTTTTTGATTTTTTTAGCCTCATTCATCACCATTAAAATCGATCGTTTATCGAACTGATCAATCGAAATTATGGATTTGCCCTTAAACCGAGACTTGATTAAAAAATTTGTATTATTGAGCATAAAAAAAATCCCGCCTCTGCGGCGGGTTGAATTTTAATTGGTAATAGATCTGCTTATTTGCATAAAAAGACTCAGAAAATTGTAATTGGAATTTTCAATTTTTTCAAGAGAACCTAATTATTTTCTTTCTTGAATATACTTCCAAACACCATAGATTGTATCTGATTAAAGCGTGACTGTAAACTAAGTATCAAATCAAGTGTAACGAGCGCTCCTACTGATAGAACACTAGTGAAATCTTCTTCAGGATAAGCTTGTTGCAGTAAAGTAATATGATCTTGTGTCACTTCACTCACCCATCGTTTTCGATGCTGAGGGGGAAGGGTAAGATCAAGCCAATCTCCTCCATCACCAACTGCATATTGTCCGTCCGAGGTTTTAATATAATATGGATGTTCTCCTGCGGTCAGCTCCGGATGAACTCCTGCAGTAACTACATTAAAGCTGAAATTTTGTCCTTGTTCACGAAGATCGTTTACTGCGCCATCAAGCAATGCAAGACCCTGCTGAGCTGAAGCAATAGAAAATGCTTGAAAATCGGAGACTGGGATACTTTCTGCAAGAAGCCATAACAGAATTCCCAGCTGAGTGCTTCCGGTGGCAAGCGCCGGATCTGCGTTTACAAATTTTCCGTCTGCTGCATGAAGCTTTGCAAGTATTTCTTCTTTCGTTCCAACAAACCGAAGTCCGAGAGCAAGTTTGGATTTATCTGCTACTCCGTTCAACCGCTTTGCATCAACCAACACCATTTTACTTTCTTCGTACCCCATTTCTTTTGTCATCGGATATCCTGCACGAAGAGCAACAATTGGCGTTCCGCGATTAAAATCATCGCCTAATATATTTTTCTCATCTTGGGTAATCTCAGAAACACTTGCAGTGTACCGCTCAATTGATATCGGATCGTCGGGCATCTTAGCATTTGCAATTTCGGTGATATTTTGAGTGCTTGCTTGTGAACTATTCCTCATGTGTTGATCTGGATGGTTATTAAGTATTCTTGTGTTACCAGACTGATACTCAGTCCATCTCTGGTTTTCAGGGATCACGCTTCCTGCCATTGGAGTAAACAACGTATCAAATTCAATAACCACATCAAAGTCAGTTGATCCTGCAGAGGTAGTGTATTCTCCAGCAACATCAATTTTTTCCCTCCCATCACCTACATATATACGTATGGGTCTACTCTGAAGAGTAAACTCTTTTTTATAAAATCCGTTTGCTTCTTTGGTTGTAATTTCTTGTAAAGCCGGCATAACTTACTTAAAAATTTTTAAAAAAAATCCCGACGGGACGCCGGGATTTATTAGTTATTATTCCAAAAAAACCATATATCAATGGGTATTTTACATACCAAGTATATATCTTGTCAAGTGAATTTTTTCCTACCTCGAAGGTCGACCTCGAAGGTTGGATCGGCTCTTTTCTTTTGCAAAATATGCGAGTATAGCTATATAATACAAGTACCGCCGCGGTGTTGGAATGGCAGACAAACTAGTCTCAAAAACTAGTGAGGGCAACCTCGTGAGAGTTCGACTCTCTCTCGCGGCACCCATTCATCTTGTTGCGCTTTCCTCTACCAACTTCCACCCCCGCCTCCTCCTCCACCTCCTCCTGACGACCCGCCGCTGAATCCCGAAGAAAAACCCGAAGATGAATGAGTCGGCGTCATAGAGCCTTGAAAGCGGGAAAAGGACGAATGCATGCTTGTCATAAAAACTGCAGTGTTGAAAGAGCCCGGGTCATATCCCTGATACCATGAAGGTTGCATAATATTCATGTCTTTGAAGCGCTTTGCCCAAATCTGTTCAACACCAAACGCAATAGCAAACGGCAAAAGTTTTTCAAACATCATCTGTTTATCTGCCTGGAATGCAAGCTGGCGCTCCTGGGAAACCAGAAAGTTGCGGACTGACCTTGCAACAAGCGCCTGTTCAGCGCCAAACCGGGTCTTTCGTGGCATAATTCTTCCAAAAATAAAAGCCATAATGCTCAACATAATATTTCCGGTCATTAAAGCAAAAACTCCAACCGCCATGTAAAACAAACGGGTTTTTTCCGGATTTCCGCTGAAAAACCCTTCATCGGTTACCCCTTTATTTAGTGAATTTCGAACCAATGTCATACCGGTTACCAGACTTGCGTCCCTTAAACGCAGTTCACGACCGGTGTGGAACAGCGACTGAAGTAGTTCTTCTTCAAACGGTTGAAGCTTTGTTTCAATTTTTTCTTTTCCCTGTGGATGCTTTTCAATAAAGTAAAAATCGCGTTTTTTTCTCTCCTCGATAGTAAGATATCCCCGGCGTGCCAGGTCTATAATAGCTGCAAAAATATCGCGCGCATCAACCTGCTCATCAATAAGAACTCCTGATTCCGACGGGGTTAAAGAACGGCCATTTTTTGTTTTTGGCGGATCATACCATGCACGCAGGGGCACACCAACACGAGGATCCCTGCCGTACAAAATCCACTTTATCGGAATCCAAATGGGATAGATAATATACCAAAAAAGCGCAAGCAGTCCCACGAGTAAAAGAACAATCTTCCCAAGAAACGTTGAAAAAAAAGATGTGACCTCTTTTGGTTCAAGCACCGCTACGATGCCTTTTGGAAAACCAACAACCGCAGTCATCCCCTCTTTCGGGTTAAACCCAGTGAGTCCGGTTATCTTCACAGATCCGTTTTCATATATTGGTGTACAGGTAGCAGTGACCGAACCGCTCACTCCGGTAAAACAAGATATTTTTACCTGACTCTGATCTATCTGCAAAGGTAAAAGAATTGTTGCTGTTGCAGTTTGAATAGGAACATTCCACTCGTTTCCTGTTATATTCCAATATAACTCATCATGATCGGAAAAATAGGTCAGCCCCCCACTGACTGAATACGAAATAATATAGGTATGCAAACCGGTAATGGTTTTATCCGCATCTCCTATTTTAATGCTCAGATCGTTTTCTGCAGTTGAGGTCGTATATGAATACGAAATCTTATTTTCATCGGTAACTGACTCAACAGAAAGCGTCATTCGGTAGCGTTTTCCTTCCTTGTTTGTTTTGATCAACGGGATTGTCCGGTAAATACCGTGCCGGCTTGCAAGCCCGAAATCGTAATCTATACGTTCCTCGACATGGAAAGCACCTGTCTGCAGAATAGAAATTTGTGCATCAAAACGCTGAATTTCTTCCGCATTTACCCCTTTTGGGAGTATAAAAAAAATAATACTTAACAACAGAAGTATCCGTTTTCTCATAATCTCCCTAAGTATACTATGAACGAACCTGTGATACAATAAAACTCATGTTTGTTATTGGTTCTGCTTTTGTTCTCTGTTTTCTTCTAACTGTTATTGCTATTTTTGCCTTCCCCCAATTCTCTCCCATTCCTTACTACCCGACCAACTTAAAAGACATTCCCCTTATCGTAAAAGCACTTCGAGTCCGGAACAGAAAAACAATCGTAGATTTAGGAGCGGGAGACGGGGTTGTGATATTTAAATCAGCTGAGTTAGGTTTCAAACGGGGTTTAAACACGCAGTTTATTGCACTCGAGATTAATCCGGTGCTCGTCGCAATACTTCACATTCGCCGTCTGTTTCATGCGAATAAAAAAAATATTAAAATCATAAGAGGGGACATGTTCACATACCCCTTTTCATCAGTCATTTCACCCCCGAATCCCCAATCTTCTAAAATCTCTCAAATTACTTTCTACCTCTATATTTCTCCCTGGCTGATTACAAAAGCAATCAAAAATACCAAAATACACTGCCCGAAGGCAGAGTATGTATCATACTACTACCCGCTTCCCAACCAAAAACCGGTACAAATAAATCAATCAGGAATTCATCCGATATATATCTATAAATGTTCTCACGAAAAACTCTAAGACATTGCGTGCAACTATGCGCAAAAAAGTTTACTAGCCTTTCTTATCAACCCATATTACACCTTGTAGGTGTATCATAGCAGACGATTTACCTGTGGAATAAGTTCTTCAACCGAATCTATAAGGAATTCGGGATGCAGTTTTTGAAGTGATTTTCTTGTGTTAAAACCCCAAGAAACAGAAATAATATCCAGATCAATTTTTCTACATGCCTCAATATCACGCGTCTCATCACCCACATACACCGTCTCCGCTTTGTCATATCGATACTTATTCAGGACCTTTTCCAATGCATGGGCCTTCCCAAAAAGATTTTTCTCTGTGTGAATAAACTCAAACATATCTAGTCCGTATTTTTGAATAAACACATCAATATTCGCGGGAGTATTCGATGATAAAATCCCGATCCGTTTTTCGAGTTTTTGCAATTGAACCAACATCTCAACAATCCCCGGAAAGGGCTGAACCCCCTGCATGAGTAAATTCATCTCACTCTGTGCCGTTTTCACTATCATCGGTAGATGTGGGAGAAACCGATAAAACTGCTTGATAAGCTGAAAGTGGCTTTTGTTACGAAGATTACAGTACTCTTCCCAACTGAGTGGTTTCATTCCTACTAACGGAATAACTTTATTCAGTGCAGTAAAAATTACCGGAGAGGTATCTGCTAAGGTTCCATCAAAATCAAAGATTATATTTTTTTTCATTGTATTATTATACTGATCGTAGCTCAATTTGCAAAAAAAGATAAAACAAATAAGCATACGAACAGTTATTCCTACTCATATTTGTTACAATTTCAATGACGTCGGGTTTATATACAACAACCATGCATATTCTTGCGCAATTTGGATCCATAGACAAACAGGTATCTTTTTGGTTGTATCACGCATTCCCTCGATTTTGGTTTTTTGATTTACTTGCTCAATTTTTCAATACGCTTGGAATTCCGTTTGTTTTTTGGATTGCTGTTCTGAGTGTTTTTCGTCCGAAACAGGCAAAATGGAGTTTTGTGATTTTGCCTCTGTTCAACTTCTTGGTATCAGGAGGAATAACTAATTATATTTTGAAATTTATTTTTGCAAGACCACGACCATGTTTTGAAGATATAGTAATCAATCATCCGTGTCCTCTCGATTTTTCATTTCCCTCCTCTCACGCTGCAACCTCTTTTGCAGTAGCAACTTCACTTTCGTACCTTGATCCAAAAAGAATGTATATATATTATTCCATAGCCCTCATTATTTCTTTCAGTAGAATATATCTGGGCGTCCACTTTCTCTTTGATGTCCTTGGAGGAGTTTTTATCGGAGTTATTGTGTCGGTTCTCACACATAAGATACTCTTATATAATAAGACCTATAAAAATTTTTTGAGACGTGTGTACAGAAGTTGAACAAAGTCTTATTTTTTCCCGCAGCATCCTCCCCCGCAACAACCTTCTTCTTCAGTCTCGCAATCAATCCGTTTACCTGTTTCGTCGTACTGATATATGCGGTCGTCTTTTTCATCAAGTGTTTTTTTGTGCGAACTATCGCAAAAGGGCTGATTTTTTGAAAGACCGCACATGCATACCCATACGGATTTTTTTTGCGGTTTTACTTCATGAGGACCATGAGCAGTTTTTGTCACTATACGCGCCATATGTTTAAAATAAATTTATAATGTTTTTTCCACGCTGTAAAACTGAACCCTATCTCCGCGGAACATTAGGTCCATTTCGCCAGTTGGCCCATTCCGATGTTTTGCAATATAGAGCTTGACGAGGCGCTTACTTTGATCAAGCAAGTCTTCGCTTTCGTCCTCAAAATATAAAAACATAACAACATCAGCGTCTTGTTCAATAGCACCACTTTCACGCAAATCTGCAAGTTGAGGTTTTTTGGTTCCTCGCTGTTCAACCGCACGGTTAAGCTGGGAAAGAGCAAGAACAGGAATCCGCAGTTCGCGCGCCAGATTTTTAAGGCCTTGCGATACAAACGAAACCTCCTGCACGCGAGAGTCGAATCGACGACCTGCATCGGCAAGCTGAAGATAGTCAACAACGATCAGTTCCACATTTTTCTCAGCCTTAAGTTTCCTCGCTTTTGTCCGCATTTCCAAAATTGATATCCCTGGAGTATCGTCAATGTAAATGGGTGCTTCGGAAAGATTTCCCATTGCCTCGGTTAGCCGTTTGTAGTCATCATCCGAAAGCTTTCCTGTTTTAAGACGCCACGCATCAATGTCTGCTGCGCCAACCAGCAACCGGTCAACAAGCTCTTCCTTGCTCATTTCAAGGGAAAAAAACCCAACTGGTTTTTTTGAAACGAGCGCAACATTTGAGGCAATGTTTAGTGCAAATGTTGTTTTTCCGATTCCCGGTCGCGCAGCAAGAATGAGAAGATTTGAATCCTGCATTCCGGCAAGCTTTGCGTCAAGTTCTGTAAAATGAGTCGGAACACCTCTTAAATTCCCTCCGTTTTTCATGAATTCTTCGAGCCGTTCAAAACTTTCCGATAGAATTTCCTTCAGCTCAATAAAATCGCGATGCGACTGTTCCTGAGAAAGCGAAAATATCTGTGACTCAACCCCATCCAAAAGTTTTTTGATATCAGCCTGTTCTTCGAAAGCATGTTCAACGGTACGCGATGCAATTTCAATCAGCTTCCGTTTTGTATAATGCGCTTTTACTATCAACCCATACTGTTCTATATATGAAGAGGTCGGAACCGTATTAATAAGATCAGATAAATATGAAGCCCCACCGACTTTTTTCAGGGTACCTTTTTGCTGAAGTTCATTTTTTAATGTCACCACATCAATCGGCTGCTGCTTTTCAAACATGCTGACCATGGCACTGTAGATTAATTTATGCTCGGGAACGTAGAAATAATCAGAATGCATAAATTCGGCAATAATTGAAATTGCGGAAGTATCAAGCAATACACCACCCAGAACTGACTTCTCAGCCTGTGAATCGTGGGGGGGCACCTTTAAAGCATCCGCGGATAATGTGGACATACCGTTCAACTCATCTGTTTAACACAATAACCTTCATTTCTATATCTGTCAAATCTTCTTTCTTTAGTACAAGTTTATCCATAGGAGTTACTGTCGAAACGCCCATTTCTTTCAGGAAATTTGATACTGGTGCAAGTCCGGGTACTGTACCGCCTGGCAACTCATAATGCATGGGAATAACAAAAGCAGGCTCGATTTTTTTGGTAAGTTCCACAGCTGAAGCTGCATCAATGGTATACTTCCCACCGACCGGAACGAACAAAATATCAATGTCTCCGATCTCATCAAGAAGCGCATCATCAGGAACAGTTCCCAGGTCGCCACAGTGCAAAAGAGATATTCTTTCTGACTCAAGCTTATACATAACATTTTCCCCCCGCTCAGCTCCTTTTTTATCGTCATGAAAAGTTCGGTATCCCCAGATACGCATGCCTGTTTTTTCAAACTGACCCGGCCAATCGATTATTAACGGTGACCCTTCTATCTGATCTGTTTTGTCGTGATCCGCATGATGGTGAGAAACAGTAACAACATCTGCTTCCATTTTCGGATATTTAAGCCCGACCATTTTCGGATCAAATGGATCGGTCACACATTTGGCAGTCTTTGTTTTAATGAAAAATGAGGAATGTCCAATATACTTTATCTCCATGGTGGTATAAGAATATCAAAGGATCTTACAGAATTCAATCAAAAATTGTTAATTAGAAATTGATTATTGAATATTAAAATTTATTTACAGATATTTCTCCGGATGTCCTCCTGCTGTTTTGCAGGAAGCTTATCAATTTGTTTGAGTACTGTCCCAACCGTGCTGTCAAAGACCGCATCTGAAACCTGTTTGGCTGATTGTGAAGCAGTATTGGTAATGGTTTCAGTAAACTGATTTACCATATTTTTTAATCGTTCCTCTGCTCCGCTTGTCACGGTACCCAAAACCGAACCGAGCGTACTGAAAGCATTGTCTTTGGTAGATACCTGTTTTTGAAGTGAGGCCCGAGCAATTGATGGGGTTACTGAATTTTTCTTTTGACCTAAAACAAATCCTACTCCAATACTGGAAATTATGAGTAAAAGAATAAATAGTGCATTTCCAAGAGGAATACTTTTTTCCGTCCCTTTCTTTTTTTTAAGAATATTTTCCATTTCCATACCGTTCATTGTATACCTCGTTGTAGTCAAATTCCAATTCAATGTTTGTACGCTTTACCCTACCTTGTGATAGATAATGTCGGCGCAGGCGCTTCGGTTCCCGGAGCAAGTACAGTAACTCTATTATTCAGATCTCGAAAGACCTGATAGTACGAATTATAATTTGAGCACTCCGTAATACTTTGGCCGTTATTTATCGAGGGATCGCGTGGAAATGCTGCAAGATAGCGCGGAACCAATTCAAAACACAGATTTGCCCCTGAGTCGCTGATAAACTGAGGTGACGCAGAGACGCTTGCGGTAAGCACTCCTTTTTGGTCAACAGTGTACTGGGTTATTGCCTCCAGAATCGCTTTTATATCACTTTGACGTTTGGTATTACGGGCATCTGCAAAAAGTCGTGCGGGATTTATAGCGATCAGTGTAATACTGAGAAGAAGCGCCAATATCCCAACAACAACGGCCATTTCAACAATGGTAAAGCCCTGTTTGGTATTTGGAAAATACATGTTTCACTATAAAAATACTACAGTTTTATCTCGATTGTCAAGACTGCGTAATAAACCGTGTGATAAAATATACACAATTGGTGATCGTAGCTTTTACCCTGAGCTCTGGCGAAGGGCAATCTACAGGAACCAAAGAGAATGGTTCGTTGTTCTGGTGATCGTAGCTTTTACCCTGAGCTCTGGCGAAGGGCAATCTACAGGAACCAAAGAGAATGGTTCGTTGTTCTGGTGATCGTAGCTCAATCTGGTTAGAGCGTCGCCCTGTGGAGGCGAATGTTGCGGGTTCAACTCCCGTCGATCACCCATGAAACTTCCCCCTCCTATTCAGGATTCCGTCGAGAATATATACAAAAAGACAAACCCTTTGTCAGTGTTTCTTTACGGCTCCCGGGCACGGGAAGACCATCGGCAAAACAGCGATTTTGAGGTCGGATTAATCTATCCCGAAAAAAGTAGAGTGCGACGGGAAGATCTTGCTGCAATGCACACATTTTCCAATCTGAATCTGTATTCGTTTACGCAAGAATCTCTGAAAAAATATTCCATTGAGGTTCCTTTTCCAAAAATAGTTTTTCTGAGAGAGCTGTTTGAAAACGGATCTGTTGTTTTGCTTGGAAAATCGCTGAAAGAGATTATTGGTCCCCCACCAGTGTCCGTATCCGATATGTTTGAGGAGGTTGTGTTTAACCGTGCACGAAGTCTCGGATCACTCCTTTCTTTCAGGAATAAAGATGTAACCACCGCAACCGATCAGATAGTAAAGGCTTGCGCCTATGCTCTAAAAATGTATCTGCTTCTTAAAACAAAGCAGTTATTTTCCCGGTATGATATTGTATTTACACATCCAGAACTAATCAAGCTTGAGCCGGAATATCAAAATACTTTTTCTAGGATTTATGAGATTCGGATGCAAAAAAAACCACTCGATCTAAATCTCATTTTTTCCGTCATGACCGTTATTGATAAAAAAGTCTACGAGCCGGTGAAAAAACTTGCTTCAGCAGATCCCCATGCTATAATACTCCTATAGTATATGGGTCACGAACAACAACAATGGGGATTAACCGGTACTGACGAAAAATACATAGATACTTTGTTACGTGCATATCATAAGGCTCCTCCCGGGAAAAATGGAGATAAAGCTCGCGAAAAAGCACTCAAAGCTTTGATTTCGATGGCTACACAAAAAAGTCGTCGGACACTTCAGGAGGAAAAAGTACGGGTTGCAGAAGAAGCGAGAGCTGGCGGGTTTGAATCGCTTACTACAGACACAAAAGGAGCAAGATCCCGACAATGGTTTGAGGAAACAGGACTCGCCTTTTCAGCCGGATGGGCAACCCGCTGTATAGCGGTCGCCGTATGGCATCCTGACATCGGCATGGGCGCTGCACACAGAAATACGTTTTCCTTAAAGGATTTTGAACGGGTGATCCGTGCGCGCCTTAAAGAACAAAACCCTCTTGCAATAATTTCTGCATTAAGCGGTCGGCCGGACACCCCTGAGGCAAGTTTTAAAGCACATCTTCAAACTGCGGTGAATGATGCATTCTACCAGTTTGAAGGATTATTTAGACAAGGAGGTATTACAACTTTTCCCAGCCAGGGGACCGATATTCTATGGATCGGGTGTGATTTTTTAGACCCGGCTAAACAAGCTTTGTATAATCAATTCATTCAAGGAGAGGTTATTCCTTCAATACCACTTCTTCACGACGGAAGAGCAAAACTTACCGGACGAAATATAACCCTGTCGCCCCACTTGGGAAAAGCAGGAGCAATTATAACCGGCGGACCAAACCACCCTCTCTATCCCGGCCCGTGTATTCTAACTTGATAAATCTTACTAGTTGAAATATTCCTATAGTAAGTATATAATACACATCAAATGTGTAAAGAAAAACTTAGTCAATATGGTGTTGCTGTAAAAGCAACAATAAAAACAGCCCACCAATTGTTGCATTCCGAACCTCGGTCCGCATTTCGTAAAGCAGCAGTTGCTTCTCTTGTGTATGCAGGAGAATGCATGCATGTTCCGGTATCACAAACCACGCAAAGAAAAATTGCATGGTTCATTGAAGCAAGCGTTGTATTAAATAATTTATTCGATGAAGGAAGGTTTAACTCTGAACGTTATACACAAACCGTAAGCAACCTCATATTCAAAGATTCACAACTAAACATTCACGATGCAGAAACCTTTCATAGATTTCTACCGCTACTTGAACAAGTAGAAACCCAACGTCCGCAATTAGATAAACTCCCTTCGCATGAAGAAGTAAAAAGATATCGTGAAGTTAGTAACCTGATTAACCTCGCAGGAGTTTGTGCGATCGCCTTCTCTGATCACGGGTTGACTTTAGACTCATTTTTAACAATAAAAAAGGGTTTAGTATCCCTTAACCCAAGTGCCCCACCTTGGTTTAAATCGCTTTTTTACTCCACAATGGCGCTTCAGGTAATTGACGACATTGTAGGAATAGACGGTGATGTAAATTTCAAGCGTCCCAGTTTTTTCACGGCCCATATCAGTCGATTTAATTCACTTGATGAACTCACCTCTGAAAGAACCTCAGTTATTAGCGAAATGAGAAAAGAGTTTTCCAATTATTGCAGGCGTGCTAAAGCAGAAGACCAACGTTTTTATACCCCTTTGCATCCCATGCTAAACCTTGGCCTGCTTTATCCTGCTATGACTGAACTTTCCGTAAGATCTGGAATTCGTTTTCCCGGTCTTACTTCCTCGCGAGATATGGTTGAACATCGGAGTGTTGCCTAATCAATTGATGAGGACTTTTTAAGGAGTCAATAACAAAATCAAGCCCATCCGCATGATCAAACGCCATGACATCCCTATCGGGAAGCTTCTCAAAAGTAAACCATTTCAGTTCAGATGTTTCTTCATCCCCTTTTTTAACTTGTCTCACCGCATAGGCAAGGAAAATAAAGTCAACATTCTGCCGGTCTTCTTTCGGCCGGTTGGGATTATCGTTGATTTTCATCAGTTTTAAATCACGAACCTCCCAACCGCTTTCCTCCAAAACTTCGCGCTTCACTGCCTCTTCAAGCGTTTCGTCACGATCCATGAACCCTCCGATAAGCGCCCATTTTCCAAACTCAGATATTTTTTTACCTCGGAAAAAACCACGCTTTGCCAATAATATTTTATTGTCTTTAACTACTACTGCGTTTACAGTAATATGTCGAAGCGATGTTTTTGAATTGTTTTCAAACGTGCAGGTAATCATACCTATTTTTTTAATAGATACTTTCCATTACTTTCTTCAATAACAATTGACTGGGTATTGTGAACATGCATCGAAGATACCTCTGCGATGGAAAAACCGAGCAAATACCGGAACAGCATACGTATCAATCCCCCATGGGTTACGATTAAAATCGTTTTACCCTTATGCGCCTTCAGCAATGCTTTAAATTCAGAGAGGCGCCTCATAATACTCTCATCCGTCTCAACGTTGTGCTCGTTTGGAGAATGGATAAAATCCGCCTCTGAAAACGAAAACTGGCTCATTTTGTCGTACTGGGGAAAATACCGGGAAATCTCCAAAAATGATACCCCCTGCAATTTGCCAAAACTTCGCTCCCGCAATAAAGGGGTTTTTATTACCGGAAGTTTTAATTTTTCCGCAATCTCTTGGGCCGTTTGTGCTGCTCGTTTTAAATCGGAAGAAAAAATTACCTGAATCGGTTCATCTTTTAATTTTTCTGCAACAAGTCGAGCCTGATCTTTACCCCGCGCGTTGAGATCAATATCCAAATGACCCTGAATAATTTTATTTACATTATGATCCGTCTCCCCGTGACGGACAATAATCAGTTTTTTCGGCATAGATTTCAATTATATAATATATTATGTCGTCATCAGAACCGGTAATCTTAATCCACATTGCAGATCCCCACACGCATCGGTCTGATGCGGAGCTGGAACTTTTCGAACTCAGACAGCTTGTCAAAACATACGGAACGGCGAATATCGTTCATGTTATTCAGCACCGCACCCAACCCGATACCCATTCGTTCATCGGATCTGGTAAAGTACAGGAACTCGCCCGCATTGTCGCGCAAAAAAAAGTTAACCTTATTGTCCTGAACGCCATTGCAAATCCTCGACAGATTTTTCACCTGATCCAAGCACTCTGGAGTGTTAACCCTGCAATTAAAGTCTGGGACCGCGTCGAACTTATTCTGAATATATTTAAAAAACACGCACGGACTGCGGAGGCTAAACTTCAGATTGAGATAGCGGAAATGTCCCATATGGGTCCGCGCATATATGGTTTAGGCGGTACTTTTTTCTCTCGCCAAGGAGGCGGAATTGGCGGACGAGGAATCGGTGAAACCAACATCGAACTTATGAAGCGCCACTGGCGTTCGCAGATTAAAAAGAAACGGAACGAACTTCTTAAACTAGAAAAACACAGGGAGCGTAATCTGAAACGCCGAAAAGAGATTGGACTTCAAACAATCTCTATCGTCGGGTACACTAACGCAGGCAAAACTTCGCTTTTTAATCTGCTGACCAAAAAAAATAAAACGGTCAAAGACGCTCTCTTTGAGACACTTGATTCAACAACCGGAACACTTTTTTTACCTGGTCTTAAAAAAACAGTTCTTCTTTCAGATACTATCGGGTTCATTCAGAACCTTCCCGCTTCTCTTATCAGCGCATTTACTTCAACACTTCTTGAGTCAATTCATGCAGATCTTCTCCTGCATGTAGTTGACATATCAGATCCCGAAAGCGCAATGAAAATACAGGTTGTTGAAGATACACTTGATCAGCTCGGGATTCTGCACAAAAAACAGATACTGGTATGTAATAAAACAGACATTGGTGCACCCCCACAGATTCAAACCTATCACCATCTTCCCTCTGTACGGATTTCCTCTTTAACCAAAGAAGGAATCCCAGAACTGATCACTGCAATAGAACAGCATCTTTCAGCTTGAAAAATATCTTATTATAGGATATAATTTGCCCTATGACTACGCCGATAATCCTCTGTATTGCAGTTCTTTTAGGAGCGTTTATTGGTTTAGAACGCGAGTCATACGAACATAAAACAAACAAAACAAAAACCAGTGGGAGAGGGAGCCCTGGAATTCGTACCTTCGCCTTAACTTCGCTTCTGGGCGCTGTAGGCGGAATTTTGGTTTCATCAAATAATCTATTTTCTACCATTATCACAGTAGCTTTTTTTTTACTGACCATCACTTACTATATTATCGGGACAATACAAACAAAAGATGCTGGATTTACAACCGAACTCGCAGTGTTATTTAGTTATATTCTCGGATATGTCTTAGGCCACCAGATGCTTCCTGTACAGCTTGTTATCGCAATTTCTGTAATTCTTGTTCTTATCATGTCTTTAAAGGATGAAATTCGGTCTTTTGTCAAAACAATTAAGAACTTTGAGCTTGAATCGCTTATTGCATACGCGATTATAGCACTGGTAATTTACCCGTTTCTCCCCAATGTATCCTACACCGTCGGATCTATTCCATTTCTCTCTCAGCTTCTTACTTCATTTGGTATTTCAGTGACACAAATCGCATCGGTTGAGGTGCTGAATCCCCACAGTTTATGGCGGATTGTAATGCTTATTACCGGCATTGACGTTGCGGGTTATATTCTTCAACGAACACTCGGCCAAAAAAAGGGTTGGATCCTAACAAGCGTTGTTGGAGGATTTATCTCATCAACCTCAACCACCCTTTCTCTTGCAATACAAAGTAAGACATCAAAAGACACAAACCGTCTTACCGCAGCTGCCCTTATCGCAAATACTTCAAGTTTTGTTCAGCATATGGTGCTTATCGCATCACTAAACGCAGTTTTGTTTTCAAAAAGCCTCATTTCCTACTTGATTCCGCTTATCCTTTCTGGAGTCTTTATCGCATTCGTTTATATGCGAAAAGATGAAGATAAAAACCCTGATAACATTCCCGGAACAAAACGGACACTCAAAAAAACGAAAATTTTTTCACTCAAACCAGCGCTTTCATTTGCTTTGCTATTCCTTTGTGTAAAACTTACCACAAAGCTTGCATTGATATTCTTTGGCAGTACTGGCTTTGTATTTAGCAATATGCTTGCTGCACTTTCTGGAATGGATGCGGTAACCATCAGCGTCTCAGAACTTGCTAGAAAAACGGTTCCTCTGAAAACTGCGATTCTTACTCTTATTGGAGCAAACGGCATCAATCTTGCGTCAAAAACGGTTTACTCCTATCTCAAAGGAAGCAGTAGATTTGCACTTCAGTTTTCTATCGGTTCTGCGGTGATTGTGCTTTCCACCTTGATTGGATATATTATTCTCTAAAAAAAACGCGCCCCGTCTTTCAAAATGCTTGAAAAACTGGGGCAGCGCTGATTTGGGGTTAGAGAGTAAATTTTTTCCTATCCCCCCCTTTGATCATGTCCGTTTTTTAGCGTGCCGGACGACAACTGATCTAAAAAGGTCCCACTTGTTCTTGTCTTTGCATTCCTTCTCGTTATCCCCTTCACTATTCTTTTTTTCATAGATATTAAACTTATAATAATTTTTAATGTATAAGCTTAATTTAAGCTTATATATTCAGAATAAACTACTTTTTTTTATTTGTCAAGGGGTATTTTATCCTATAGCTATTTTATATATATTATTCTTAATATCTTATAGTTAAACAGGTATAACCAGCTTTAACGCTTATACTTTACTTTTTGATGTACTGTTCGGGAACGAAAGAAGTTTCGAATACTCATGTGAGCACTCCACCACATCAAAAGACTTGACATAATAAATATTATATGCGTATACTGGTACATAACATATGAGTATATTTATACATATTATTTAAATATACTTGTCTTAATTACCAATTATTCATTTTTGTTGTATGAAAAACAGGAAAAAGGTTTTTCTCAGTCTTCTCATTATTGCAGGTGTAAGTGTTCTTGCTATCGCAGCGACCCGAGCATTTTTCAGTGCCCGCGCAAGACAGACGGGAAACAGATTTACCATGGGTACGCTTGATGTTCAAATCGGTGCAAACCCCCAAGCTGAACCGTTTGTCGTTGACAATATCGGTGAAGACGGTACTATTACCGGACAAAAGGTGTGGAGAGTGAGAAATACCGGTACGTTACCGGGTAGACTTTTTGTAAGGCTAAGAAATGTTGTTAATAACGAAAATGGCTGCAATGACCCTGAAATCTCTACCGAACCAAACTGTGAGAGCGACAACCTCGGCGAAATGGGTTCAAAACTTGCTACTGGGTTATATTTTAAGAACACAGCACCGGCGAACAATGATGTGTCTGATATGAGTCTCGTCGGTTCCAATCACACGCTTGCAACAGCTGATGCTGATACATTCGGCGCAGACTGGAGCGCTCAGTCAGCTATTACTATCCCCCCGGGAGGAGAACGGTACATCGGAATAAAGTGGGATGCAGCAGCAACCAGTTACGGCAATGAGATCCAGAGTGACTCAACGGAGTTTGAGGTCGAGGCAAATCTGGTGCAAGTAGCAACCGGCCAGCCAACACCCACCAACACAAACTGATCTAATCGTATTTCTGGGGGAGAATTATTCTCCCCCTGTTTCCATAGGTTTATGGCATACAAAGCTAAAAGTGTTTTTGGAATATTCATTGAAATTGTCACTTGGGTTTTTCTTTCTGCAATCGGAGTTCTCGTTGTTTTTACGATTGCTTCTAACACCGCCGTTTTTGGAGGATATAAATCTTTTCTTGTTCAATCCGGATCTATGGAACCAGCAATCATGACCGGTGATATCATCATCATACGTAAGCAAACAGCGTATGCAACACGTGACGTTATCACGTTTCAAAACAAAGACTACGGAGTTGTTACCCACCGGATTGTGCGGGTTTCAGAAGAAAACGGTGAAGAACTCTATGAGACAAAAGGAGATGCAAACCGGACCGACGACAGCGGAAGTACGAATCAGGAAAACGTGCAGGGAAAAGTTGTTTTTGTCGTGCCCAAACTGGGTTACTTTGTTGCCTTTGCTCAATCACTTCCGGGACTTATAATCCTCATTTTAATTCCAGCAGGAATACTTATCTTAAGCGAATTGAAAAGTCTGGTAACTGAAGGTTTTGGAACCGGACGTCGCACCACATGAACAGTCAGTACAAAATACTGTTTTTTTCCGTTTTGCTCATCTCTTTTTTACTCATCGTTACACTGTACACTTCCGCAGACCTGCGAGCGCAGCGAATCATTCCAGTCAAACTTATCGCTACAACACTTTCGCTCGATCAACAACACACCGCAAACGCAACTCCAATTGACTCACTTTTTTCAACAACCGGTATACGCCCCGAAGGGTTCGACGTAAAAGCGGTTCGTATACGAAACTCAGGGAAAACAAACGTTTCATATCACCTTACCTATCGCAAAACATCCGGAAGTGATGCACTTTGCGAAGAACTTGAACTGCGGGTAATCCAAAACAGCAACCAAACATATCAGGGAAAACTAAAAAATCTTTCAGTGGAGTCTCAACTCCAGAAATTAAAGTCTGATGATTGGATTTTCTTTCTCTCATTCAACAACAGCCAAAGCAATCTGAAAAACAAAACCTGCGAGTTTGACTTTCAGTTTAAAACATACCATACCAATCCATCCGAGCAGCCGAGCGGATTTTATGCTATAAAGAAATTACATAATACGGTAACCAGTTGGCTTTAAAACAAATGAATTTTTTTTCTTTCCAGACCGTTTATAAAATTCGCTCGTCACCCGTGTATTTGTTTTTCTGTCTCATCTTTATCTGGCATGCAATTTTTTCCATTGCATTTTCTCCTTCTCTTCCTTTCGGTGTTCAACTCTTTTCTAGCAAGTGGCACTCTATGGAGCCGTTTATCAAACCAGGGAGCTTACTTATTGTCCAGAAGCGTACTGAATACACCGTGAACGATGTTATTACCTACTATGCGAACATCAATAATCAGCAAGAGACAGTGACTCACCGCATCTATCAAATAGGAGGAAATGTATACGTTACAAAAGGCGATGCTAATGAGGCAATCGACCGGCAAATTGTAATTCCCCGACTTATTATCGGCAAAGTTATCGGAATAATTCCCTATTTTGGATCTTATGGTACGTTTTTAAAAAGTGCACCGGGACATATTTTGTTCATCACCATTCCGTTTATAGTGATATTAAATATCGAAATTTTCAAGCTGATCTCACTTTATCGCTCATCCTGATTCATGGAAAGCTCCATGGTTTTTGTCATCAAACTGTAATCCTGCGTATCAACAACACCATCAAAGTTGAGATCCCCCTGAAACAGTTCGCTTTGACTCAGCGCTGGATTTTTTTGTATGAGAAAGCGTATCAATGCAAAATCAACTGAATTCACCATTCCATCCTGACCGAACTGACCGGGTAAATCACCTCCAAAAAGATAAATACCCGAGGCGTCAATACGATTTACTCCTGAGCTAAACGATAGAAATTCGTTTGTACAGCGATACTGTTGATTGGGCCCTTGAACTGGTTTTATTCCGCAGATTTTTCGCTGCACATGCTTTTCGCCTTTCAACAGGATTTGATAACTTCTCCCCAGCTCTGCTTCAACTGATGCAGAACCTGTCCACAATCCGCCTTGACTCAGATTCAGACTGATGAGTTTTGACGCGGAAATAGAAGCGCTTTGAGCATCTATCACACTCATCTTCACCTTCGCCTCCTGAGTTGAGGTTCTGGGAACCTGAGATCCCTGAAATGACAAAACAAAATCAAGCTGAACCATTTCGTATTTTTTTTGCGAAGGAGCAAATTGAACATCCGGAATCGTTAGCTCGGTCAACCTATTATCCTGTCCCAATGCGTAAAAAATAGATTGTTTCACATGGAACGAAGGTACCGAACTTGACTGTGCGGTAAACTGTAAATTCGCCATTTCAACAGCTCCATTCAGAACATATCCTTGTGATCCGGTAGTTTCCCCAACTAGGCGGGCTTCACCAGACGCATTTATGATGGTTTTATCGGCTGATGTCTGACCAAGCCCTGCGCTTTGTGTGCCAAAACGGTATTCAATATTATCTAATTGCAATGCTGTTTTATCGAATACAATTTTTGACTTGTAACCAATAATTTTCTGCGCTGCAGTTGCATGCACTTTCAAAACTGCATTGACCTGATCACCTGGCTGAACGGTATCATTTGAAAAATTAACACTCAAGTTGAGTTCTCCCGGATTTCCGGCTTTCGTTCTCTTGGTGAAATATTCTCGGTGCAAAGCAAAAACAACCAGAGCACATACAACTCCAACCGCGACAACTCCAACTCCAATCATAGTTTTTTTCAATCCCATCGGAAAAATCTCAAAAAAAATAATCGGTCGTCATTGTTTACCGTCTGATCTCTGTTAAAATCAACCGATATATCCGAAGGCAACGGTAAACCCATCTGCTTTACAACATAATAAAAATAGTCAATCAGCCGAAGATTTATTCCCCCTCCTCCCTGTCCTTGCTCATCAAATGTTTTGTAAACCAAGTCAAGGGTAACGGTTGCCCTGTTTCCTATAGATGAGGCTATGTGTGCCTCCGTAGCGCCGGTAAACGAAACTCCTGCACCGTTTACCCGTTCGTTTTCCCACCTGGCGATAAGAGAAACCGGTTTTTGAGATTGAAGAAGAGTATATCCGTTTTTAACCAGTTTTTTTCCTCCATACACCATAAAAGCGGAGCCTGTTGAGGCTTCACTATCATTGAGAATCACAAGCTGTGCATCAGTGGTTATCGATGTATGTGTCACTTCACCTGCGGAATCGTTTGCTAAAAGAATATGTTTTTGTTGTCCTGATACGACCTCAACAACAACAGGATTGGTGTTGTTTATCACAGAAACAGAAAACTCTTGCTGACTGCTCGTTTTTGACGGATACAAAATGGTCAGAAACTGACCTTGCGCTACACCAGCTTGAGTTACTTCCAATAAATCATCTCCTCGTCCTGCACCCGGTTCAGCCGGTATAACCCGATGGGTAGTTGCTGATGGAGTAATAAAAAAAAGGGAAAGTTTTGCATTCCCTTTGGTAAAAGTAAACGGATTTTCCGCAGTCCCTGAACCGCTCAGTGGACTGTGACCGGGTACCAGATAACTTTGCCATGAGTAATTACGAGTCTGCCCGTCTTTTTTAAACCGATCAAACACAACAATATACGGGGGCATTCCAAGTTGTTTCGGAAAGAGAACAGTCCGCTCAGCTTTTGAAATTGGATCTACCCGTTCTTCAGAAGCATTCGTATACTCAGTATGTCCTTTTGTCGGATGCTTCATACGCGGTTGCATAGAAAAGTCTGCATGAGGATATTTACTGTCACTCACCAACAAATCCCCAAGAGGATGGG
Source organism: uncultured Gammaproteobacteria bacterium (assembly GCA_964530235.1). Taxonomy (GTDB): domain Bacteria; phylum Patescibacteriota; class Microgenomatia; order UBA1406; family GWC2-37-13; genus UM-FILTER-33-9. Next base: position 77,445 of record CAZGYB010000004.1, on the reverse strand, counting down.
TGAAAAAATCATAAAACTTGCCCAATGATGACCCAGCACCTGTTACGTAATGCGAGAGTCGTTCCGGAATATCATGAAGATGCTTATCAATCATGACACCGTTTGACTGACTCAACTGACCTCGAAGGTTTCTTTCATAACTTCGGCTGTTTTCGTTTGTCAATAAAGCCTCCCCGTAAGCTGAAAGCAAAATGGTGTTTGGATCATAGTGCTGATGCGATTGGTGACGGTATCTATTGACTAGCCAGAATGTGATGTTTTCACGCTCATCCCACCCATTTCGAATCGCTGCCATTCCGCCGGGATAGACCTGTGTTTTGTTTGTATAACTCGTCAGTATTTTTGATTCAGTAAAGTCAGCTAATTCGTTAGGATTTTTAGGAACAACCCCCTGCGGATACCAAAGGACCATACTGATGTAGTCATATTCTTTGAATAAACTCCAGTCATTCTGAGCTATTCCAGTGCCTCGAATCTTGTTCCACACCCAAAGCCATCCAGGAACTTTCGGACTATTCATCTGTTTCTGAAGAATATAAAAATACTCACCAATCAGTATTGAAAGACCCGAGTTGTCACCAACATGGGGAAATTTTCCTTGTGATAAATAAGCATACGTAAAATAATCCCAGATTGCCATCACGCGCTTTCCGGAAACAATATCTCTCCCCTTTAACCGTTCAAGAGCTCCCGCAAAAATAAATTGTGGACCGGCACCATAAACCTGATACACATGACCATCATAATAATCTCCACCTGGATTATAGGCTTCATCAAAATATGAGGTCTTTAGACCATTCTCCGCTTTTGTTACCCACTGTCCACTTTCGGAATGCTCTCCGTCAAGCACCAGTCCAATGTTACCGGCACATGCCACCAAACCAGTGTAAAAGTTGTGCTGGGCCATGGTCCAACTTCTTCCATCGAAAAAACCCGAAATTCCTCTTCCCCACTCAATAAGCAACGATTTTAAATTATTTTTTTGCGCATCAGATAAGGCGGGATACAAGAGATCATAAGCCATTGCAAGACTGTTACAGGGAGTTGAGTATCCGTAATCAAAACGGGGGCTGTCGGTTGCAGTTGGAAATGAAAAGCGTTTTTCACCGCTCGTATACATATCAATAATGGTAAGCGCATTGTTTTTTGCAGTACTGTCCCCACTTACCGCATAGTTGAAACTGTTTTGTGCCAGACTTTTTGGCCAATGTTCCTCATCGGTCCGCAGTACTTTCATAGCGTTAAAAGCCTGCTCCACCGGCCCACCCGCTGATATTCTTGACTGAATCGCTGATCTCTGGGACGAAGAAAACAGTAATGACGGATGATCCGCAGCGTAAGTTGGAATACAGAAAAAAAGAAGAATAGTTACACTAAAGAAGAGAAAAAAACGTTTTACATACATACCAGTTCAAAAATGATTGATGTTATATCAGGTTTGTTTTTGTATACAGCACAATACCAACAAACAAATAAATTCCCAAACCATACGGAGATAATACCATACTAAACAAGAGGCCGGAAAGCACCAGAAAAAAATATGAATTAAATTTCAATGTTGACACCATTGTTCGGGTAACAAGAAGAAATAAAAAAACAACTACAAGAGACTCTATTCGAAACGGAAAAAGAGAGAGATGAAGAAAATAACTTACCAGGAGAAATACGCCGAAAAGCGCAGTAAACAAGTCCCTTTCATCAAAGAAAAATCGGTCAATTCGAAATAACATAGTTACAATTTAAACAATTCAAAAAGAAACATTATCCCCTTACCTTCAATATAATATTTGTCAATAAAATACGCAATACCGAATGAAATGAAGATAACAATACCGGTAAATATTATTTTTTTCTTATCTACTCGAATCCCCATCATTTTTTTATTATACTGTATCTAAAGTATCTAAAATCCATGAAAAAAATAGTATATTGTTTTGTTTTTCTCACTCTGTTTTTTATTCTGAACCAAAGGCCTGTAGTGGCAATAAACGGGTGTTTTTGCGGAAGCGGAAGCAGCTGTTATCCTGACGGATGCACCCGAAAAACAATTAAAGCAGACGGCTCTATTGATTATGGTCTCTGCGGAAGCGCCGGATGTGGCGGTGCTTATAACTGCTGTTATGACACAAACAGCACTGACGCAAACCGGTACTTTTGTACTCAACAACCTCCTTGTTGTACGGAAATGGTGCAGAGAAACGATCCTGAGGCATGCTGCTGGCCTGAACGCGGGTATTGCCACCCATTCTACTGCAACCAAATGAGTAGACCGGAACAGTGCGGATGGTATTGGCGCTGGCATAGCAACGCTCCGGATATGATGGCGCGCGGATACGGCTGTATAATCGGAACAACTGAGCAAAATATGCATCCTTTGTATGGACTCCCTCCCGGAGTTCCGGGCGGAGGCAACCAGCCAACACCCACAAACAGACCTCAACCGAGCGCTACTCCCCGACCACAAAACACCCCGACAAGAACCCCAACAAATCGCCCTCAACCAACCACTCCTCAATTCCCAACAAACCCACCACTAAATCCAACAAATCCTCCTGTAAATCCTACAAATCCACCCGTTAACCCGACAAATCCTCCGCTTAATCAAAACATTCCTCCACTGACGAATCCGCCTATGCAAAACCAGAATCAATTCGCTCCAACAGTGCCACCACAGCAAAACGAACCAACTCAATCCCGTTCTATTCTTTCTCTTCCACAGATCCAGATGCCTGTTGTTAATCTTGAACCGCTAAAAGTGGCTGCGCGAAAAACTATTATTGCTGCTGAAAAACCGCTTTCGCTTTTCGAACAATTGTTTTACTTTGCAGCAAACCTCGACCAATCTCTAGAAAATTATATTACTAACGCGTTACCGCGATTTAATAAATAAATGGGGGAAATTAACCCAGATTTACTCACACCAAAAGGGATTGCTGCCGGTGCTATAATAGGTATTCCGCTAAAAGCTAAACAAGAAAACCAAATTGCACAAGCAAAAGCTCAGGCCTATGTAGAAGGAAGATCAGCAGAAAAAGCACCACAGATTCCCGGTTTTTCACGAACCTCTCTTCAAGAAAAATATCCGCAACATATTGCTTTAAAGGAAATAATCCCAACGGCACCGGCTACAGCAAGAGCAGAATTACAACAAATTGCGCAAAGTTCCAGACCTGAAACTCTTGCACCACGAAAAAACTTTTCACCTCTTCCTCAACAATTACAAATACCTATACCTCCTCCCCTCGCTATAAAACATTAATTGTCTACTATATTTTTTTCAGTTTATAGCAAATATATGCCCGGGGGAAACGAAGGGCGGAAAAGAAAGAAAATACCACTCCCCTCCAGCCATCCAAAATCCCTTTATGACGGAATGTTGTCATGAAAAACCAAACAATGGGTTTCACAAATAACCAGTTAATACCCAATAAAATTTCTTCTTTAAAAACTATTAGCTTGTGACCATTATTTTTAATTTTGACGCTTTGCATATTGCTTTTTATTTCACCGGTTAACAGCTTTATATATCGTTTATTTCGTTCCAAGTATCTCAGGAACGTAGGCGAGTCATAATGCAGGAGCGGATTTTGCAGCCACCCTATTGTTCCCTCAACCCGCATCAGTTCATGAACATCTTTACACGGCAAAAATGCTTTTCCTTTGCGCACTAAACGGATTACTCCGTCCGGATAAACTCCCCCATAGCGAAGAAATTTACCCAAAAAATAATTCAGGCGTGGAATATAAAAGGCATTATATTGGGAATTGAACGTCTGACTGTGGTTTAGGGTTTGGAGTTTAGGATTTGTAATCTGTTGATGACGGATAAAAAGTTTTCTTTCCGGAAGATTTATTTGATATGCTTCTAATTCTTCCTTTGACAGGAGCATCACTTTTTTTATTTCCTGTGCAAGATCCGGGGTTACCCGTTCATCTGCATCAAGCTGTAAAATCCAATCGCCGGTCGCCAGATCCATTGCTTTTTGTTTATTGGTGTGAAACATCACACGATTTTCGGTTGTAATCACTTGTGCACCAAGCGATTTTGCAATTTCACGAGTTTTATCGGATGATGATCCATCAACCACGATAATCTCATCAACGAGATCTTCGCATGAAGCAATGCAGTCTGCAATGTGTTTCTCCTCGTTATAAGTAGCGATTGCTAATGATAATTTCATAATTTAATTCTCAAAATTCAAGCTGTTTTCATTGATTCAATAAACACAGGATCTCTGATTGGTAGTTGATCGTTGAATATTGGAGATTGCATAGTTCATATTATATAATAATCCCATGCTTAAGATTGTTCAAATACCCCAGAAAGTGCTTACTATTCCCGCATTACCCGTAACCGAAATCAACCGAAAGATTAAAAAGCTAGTATTTGATATGGAAGAAACGCTTATTGCTCAGGTTGACCCTCAAGGAGTTGGTCTGGCTGCGCCACAGGTAGGGATTAGTCTCACATTATTTATTATGAAACCTACACCCAAAGGAAAAACAGAGGTTTTTATTAATCCTAAAATATTAAAAAATGTTGACAGTTCGCAGTTAGTAGTTCACAGAAATAAACTGCAAACTAAAAACTATAAACTACCAACTCCTAACTCTACAAAACTTGAGGGTTGTCTTTCTATTCCTCGTATCTGGGGTCCTGTTTCACGCAGTTTTAAGGTATTCCTTTCATACCAGGATCTTGAAGGGAAAACCATATCCCGCTGGTTTTCGGGATTCAAGGCAACCATTATCCAGCATGAATGCGACCATCTCAACGGAATTCTCTTTACCCAAAGGGCTGTTGAACAAAGTGCAAAGTTGTTTGAAGAAAAAAACGGCGAACTCGTTCCTCTGCGGTATTGACAAACTCCCTCTTTTTCCGGTAGTATGAAAGAATATTGTTATACTTATATGACAGCAACCTCAACACAAAATCCGACTCCGCAAACACCACTACCTACTCAACAACCACCCCAACCTCAGCCGTTACCGGTCGAACAAACTCCTGCGGATATAGATATCCCGCCGGTGTACACAGCACGCAAGGGTAATCCGCTCGGTGTATTCTTCTCACTCATTTGCCTTTTGGTCGGTATTGGAGGAGGATTTTATGGATTTATCATGCATCAAAAAGCAACACTCCTCACTCAAGCGCTAGAAAAATCACAAAAAAATATGGTCAAAATAACCCCGTCCATATCAATTCCTCCACCGACGCTTCTTCCAACACAGGATGCTTCTCTTTCCGCGCAACCAGAACAAGCGGTTTTAAAAGAAACGCTTTGCTTTACCCTTGCACTTCCCCAAAAACATGAGGTGGGAAAAGAAAATAACTGTGATCTGACCTTCCGCACGTTTCCTGATGCAAATCTTCCTGATACAAGTGTTAGTTTTTCGGTATTTCTGCACAATAAAACATATGCGAACTCTGAGGATATGGGCACACAATGGCTAGCCCTTGAAAAACAACACGGAAGCGACGAAACAACCGTTGAGACTGTTCCGGTTCAAGTCGGGGGAAAAGAAGGATACAAAGTTACAACGGAATACGCTAACAAATCAGTGCAAACAACACATGTGTTTGTGTACCTTCCCAACACCTACGAGGCAAACGGAAGCCCTTTAACCGGTTTTGAACTGCTCACAGCATCTGATACAGAAAACAGAACAACACAACAGAAAGAACTCGAACGTATTCTTGCTACTTGGATCTGGAAATAACTCCGATTAAAGAAGTTTGTCTATACTTTTTGTTCGATCCAAAATCGATTCTCCCATAAGGTACACATTTGTTCCTTCGGAAATGATTTTCACGGTACCTGTTTTCTCAAACTGCCGAAGGGTAACCCGAATGAATGTGGAATTCATCAAACCATAGCTGATTTGACCATCCGATATATCGGCGATTCCGGTCGCAAGAATACTCGCGCCCCGTACGGAAATATGGGGATATGAAGAAAATGCTTTTCCTTTCTCAACCTGCAAGACCTCAATTCCCTGGGAAAAATCCAACCGGATATCAGCGGCATCCATCAGTGTTTTTTCAGGTCCCTTAATCAAGAGGTCAATAGTAGTCACATTTCCGTTCTGTGAAACCGTACGGGAGCCAAAAGTAACCAATTGTTTTTCATATCCGGACATTTTTTTAGCTTTATCTGCAAGAATCAGGATTTCATTTTGGGTAAGGGGACGTGTCGTTGGACCTACGGATGTTTCCTGTTTTACACTCTTTATATCGCGATCCCGCTGTACTGACCATTCATGCGCATACAGAAGATGGATCAAAAACATAATAAAGAATCCCAAAATAAATGATCCTAAAAAAGACGCATATTTTTTTGCTATCATAAGCATTAAGTCTGCTCTCATTATAGTGAAAATATGACAACCGTCAAACCGTTTCGAAGTTTTGTTATTGCAGGAGTAATTTTTACTTTCTTTTTTCTTCTTATCTTTATGCAGAGCATTGCAAGCAGAGCAAGCAATGTATCTGTGGCTTTTACCTTTGCAGTACAGGGCACGCAGGTATTCTCGGGTGCGCGAAAAGCTACAATACAGGTGTATAACCGCTCAAAAGAGATTCTCACGCTTGGTGATGTGCAACTGAATCAGGTTAACAAACAGTATCACACCGCAGTTTCCCTCCCCGATCCGGATTTAACAGAATTCTACGCGTTTCTCATCAAGCCACAGTTCGCCGTAGCTCGATTAATCTGCGCGGTTCCAAACAAAGAAAACTGCACCGGTCCAGAAATTATTTTGCAAGCCAACGGCCAGACCATTCAGGACACAGCAGTACCGTTTTATGTCGGCGATCTCAATAATGACGGATCAATTAACGGGGCAGACGCATCTCTCCTGTTTCAATATCTGGGAAGAAACGATACGGATTCGCTGGGAAAAGCAGATATCAACATTGATGGCATTGTTGACGGTCAGGACTATTCCCTCCTTCTCTACAGTTTAGGCGTAAATCCGGTTAAACCTGAAGTCAACTGGTTACACAATCCAACCCCAACACCCACCACACAGCCGACTGTTTCTGCCACCCCAACCATCGCTTCTACTCCCTCGCCCACTCCAGAGCATCCAACCCCAACTGTTCAATTTACCCCAACACCAACTATAACTACTGCACCAACCCCTTCCTCAACCATGACGCCAACACCGACGTCAACCCCCCTTGCAACTCCGACTCCGGGCCCAACTGCAACACCTCAACCGACTCATAGTCCAACCGCAACCCCCACTCCAACCCGAACTCCTACCAGCACGCCGGTTCCTCAACCCGGAACCTGTCATGCGGTAAAACCGGCTCTTGCCGGTGGCGGAACCTATAATCTGGCAAACGGTGCATACGGCCCGTGTACCTGCACCATGGGAGTCTGCGCACGAGCCCACTGTACGAACTGCTCATCAGGAGTATGCGACTGCGGAAGTGTTCCCCTTCAGATGCCACCTATTCAAATGAACTGCTCTGGAGGAGGAATATTTACAATTGAAGTGTGCACTCAATAGAAGATTATTCTGCTTTCTTTGTGGTTTTTTTCGCCCTTACTTTTTTCGTTTTCTTTTTCACCGGTTCCTTCTGAACTTCTTTTTTTTCAGACTGTTGAGGTTGAAGCTTTGCGAGAGTAACAAACGGTTTTTTGCCATCACGAATGTCTTTCCGGACCCGTTTTAAACAACGAGTACACAGTTTCACCCGCTTGAGTTTTCCTGCAATGAGAATGTGTACCGGCTGTAGGTTCGGCTCAAAAATGCGCTGTTTCTTCGGAGCACGTTTCTTCCATCTGCCTCCAGCTACACCCCGATGATGGGTGTGTGTCCTGCCAAAAAGTATGCCTTTTCCGCAATGATAACATTTCATAGATTTCAATAATGAGTTTTTATGATATCATAGGAGATACCGGAAATCAATATGCTCAGTACTTTTTTTACCAGTCCAATCATTTTTCTTGTCAGTATCGTCAGTCTTCTTGTGGCGATTGCCATTCATGAGTGCGCCCACGCATGGACTGCAGACCGGCTTGGCGACCCGACGGCACGGCTTGCCGGACGCATCACTCTCAACCCCTTTGTTCATATCGATCTTACCGGCCTTCTGTTTCTTATGTTCTTTGGATTCGGCTGGGGTAAGCCGGTTGAGTTTGACCCATATAATTTAAAAAATCCGCGAAAAGATGCAGCGCTTATCTCAGTTGCCGGACCGATATCAAATATACTTCTCGCGCTGATACTTTCTATCATCCTTCGTTTGTTCACATTTGTTGCAATTCCGGGAATAAGTACTATAGGATTTATTATTCTCAGCCGGTTCATCATGATGAACCTCGTGCTTGGCGTTTTTAACCTTATTCCTATTCACCCGCTTGACGGATTTAAAATCGTTGGAGGAATCCTTCCCGAGCGTAAAGCAGAGGAGTGGTATCAGCTACAGCGCTATGGAATGCTTTTTCTTATCCTTCTTATTATTCCTATCGGCAGATCATCCCTTCTTGACGGCGTTCTTCAGCCTGCATTAAATGTATTATTACCTCTGTTTATCCCTTTCCCAGGATCAGGTACGGTATAATTTGCTTTAAGTGCCCAAATAGTTTAGTGGTAAAACGTATTCTTGGTAAGAATAAGACCGCGAGTTCGATTCTCGCTTTGGGCTCCGAATAGCTGATAGTTGGTAGTTTGTAGTTTGAAGTTAAAAGCTAAAGTGATCTTATTAGGCTTTGGAGCATTTTCATAATTTCAACAATTAGCGCTGTTAGTTTAAAAAAACTTTCCTCATTTATATATCCAATCCTCCTCGCTATTTCCAGCTGTGTTTCAAGTTCGGCTCCTGATCCAAGAGAAATCCGTAGAAATTGAATAAATTCTTTCTTATAAGAACGTTTTTGACCTTCTGCAATATTCGATGGAATCGCAATTACCGCTCTTCTTATCTGTGAACTCAACCCATACTGTTCTTCTTTGGGAAATTTTTTAGTAACCTTATACACTTCTTCACATAACTGCATACTTTTCTTCCAAACTACCAAGTCTTTATAAGTGCTCATGTTTATATATTTTAACTGTAAACTATAAACTACCGACTCTAAACTTATTCATAATCCAATAACTCACAATTGAGGCGGATACGATTACGTTCAAACTCTTATTGATCCCCCACATCGGGATTTCTGCAATATGGTCTGCCAACTTGATCGTTTCAGGAAGCACGCCGTATGTCTCATTCCCCATAATGAGTGCAACCGGAAAGCGATAGTCAATCTGGGTATATGGCACGGATTGCGGAGACTGTTCAATAGCGATTACCTGTAAAGAAGAGTTTGTAGTTGGAGGGTCGTAGTTTTTAGTTTGCCGTTTATAGTTGGTACTTTGTGACTTTTTTAGTTCCGCCAACTGCGAACTATCAACTATGAACTTTTTTCGTAATTCCAATACTGCTTCTTCTGAACTCCGTTTATACTCCCACGGCACAACCTTATACGTCCCGATCGATGCCTTTTTGATTCGCGAATTCGGAGGAATCTCGGTTTCACCGCATAAATATATCTTGCTCACCCCAATTGCATCTGCTAAGCGGAATAAACCGCCGATATTATAGGTATCATAAATATTTTCAAGGATAAAGAAAATTGGGTGGCGTTTGAGATTGGCAAGCTGCTGTTTCGCTTCCGCTTCATCAACAGTCCGCATCTCTTTAGCATTGAGTCGCATAACGTGTAACGTGTAACGTGTAACGCGGATTATTTTATCACAAAACGCCTCGCGTTACACGCTTCGCGTTTTGAGATATGTCCTATAGTTGACAAATGATAAGTCCTGTAGTATAATACCCACTATGAAATATAAAATGCATAATGCGAAACGCATAACGCAAATCGCAAAAATAATTTTGTTCTTAGTTGCTTTTTTTTACGTTACACGTTACACGTTACACGCTCCACGAGTTCTCGCTGACTCTGGTCAGTACGGACAATATGGTCAATACGGCGGAACTCCATCAACTCAAAGTATTGTTATTGACAAACTCGTTGCAAAACCAGGGGGAACCCAAACCAAAGGTGGTGTTGTTTCCTATGAATATGTCGACAACCTCTCACCTGCTGATGTACGCTATTCACCGGGAGGACAGGTACTGTTTCGACTAAAAGTAAAAAATACATCAAACACAACCCTTTCAAATGTAACGGTCAAAGACTTTGTTCCAAATTATATCGATCCGGTTGAAGGTCCGGGAACATTCGATGCTACAAATCGAACCATTACCTTCGATGCCGGTTCGTTTGCGGCGGATGAAGAAAAAACGTATCAACTTAAAATGCAGCTTTACCCTCAGGACAAAATGCCCGCTGACAAAGGGCTGTTCTGTATGGTAAACCGCGCTCAAGCATACAACGGAAATGTATCTGATGAAGATACCGCACAGATTTGTGTAGAAAAACAGGTCATTGGCGCAAAGGCAACACCAAAGGCCGGGCCTGAAATGGGACTTGTCCTCCTTGCCGGACAGATCGGTATGATCGGCGCAGGACTTAAATTAACCATGACACGGAGAAAGTAATTTCACTATTCTTTTTTTCATAGAGCCGAGTCGCTTAGCGACTCGGTTTTTTTATACTTATATATATTCTTTTTCGGTCATTGTTTATGAGCTGTGTATAACTTTTGATATATTATTCTGACAACCACTATGGTTGACTTTTAGAATAATATATATATACTATAAGGGTAAATATCTTCTGCTCTTTAACAACAAGAGCTTCTTCATTATTCTTGCCCGATACTTGACTTATAAGCCTTTGTATGATATACTATAGGAATATGAAATTGAATAGTTTTATTATCAGAAAATACTGCGCCCTACCCCCTTTCTATAAGCAAATATTCCATGCAGTTCACCATTATTTTATCTATAAATCTTTGTATTATAGGTATTAAATATTGAGGGTAGTTTACCCTGAGAATAAACCGAAGGGTTTACTCTGAGCGAAGCGAAGAGCACTTTAACAATCAGACGAGAGAAAGAAAATAACTAAACAATTTATTGTTTATAACTTCAAAGAATTATTGTTAAACCGATTGCAACTGATTGCAACTGATTGCAACTGATTTTAACCGTATTTCCTTGGGGTTTAAATCCCAAGTTATCCCCCGCGAGGGGTAGAAATAGCTTCTACCAATCCTCGTCCGGGATAAAACCGTGATGAGGAGTCTCTTAACCAATAGCTGGTTAAGGAATAAAAAGGACGAATCATCCAGGGTACCATACGGCACCCTGCCTTACGAGCTTTGTCCAAAGGGAGTTTACCCTGAGGAACGAAGTAACGAAGGGCTCTTTAAAATTTTGGGTTTAGGTAAAAGCGAGTTTCTGGCTCGAAAGAGACAGAAATACTCGCGTTTATCCGCCGAGAATCGCTCCGTGAGCCGAGCTACAAATAGTAAGTAAGGCGAACGGTAAGATCTGGTGGATAAAAGTCTACAACAAGGTATGGAGGTATGGGCTCCGCCTACGCATAAAGCTATGGCGGACAAAGGGTGACAGACAGGATGTTGTAAACGGCTTGAACTCATTCCCTTTTGGCCAATGATCAGTGTGAGTAATCTCAACCGGATTTTCTGGTTGCAGATAAAAACAAAGATCGGCTAAAAGGTTCACCCGCCTAAGGCGGGTGAAGATCCACACATAGTGGAAAACTTCTGTTTTCCCCTGCGCGTGGATCGAAACGTTCATCCAGCCCGTATGTGGGTACCCTGTAGGGGTCATCATACACAACAACCAACGTTCGAAGATCTTAGGAGGATCTCATGAACACCAAAAGAAGTCTGATCGTAGTCTTGCTGACCCTGGTCACGCTGTTGCTCGCTGCTTGTGGCGGTACCGCTGCCATCACTGGCACGCCGTCCGGCAATGTCGCAATTGACAAAGACCAGCTAGTCATGCAGCCGGATGCCACATTCTGCATCAGCGCAGAAAGCAGTGTGGAAAACGCAGGCGGGTCATCCCTTACGCTGGATCCTGGCGTCAACATCGTTGCCACATCCGTGGTGACTATCAACTTGACGACTGGTGAAATCCAGGGTGAGATTGACTTCGGCACCTGCGCCGCATCCGCCACCACCGACGCTGCTTCGAGCACCCCTGTGCCCGCTGCCAGCCCCACTGTCACCAACACCGTTGTCGTTGACCCCGCCGCCACGCCTGCACCTGCCACCGCACCAGAACCACGCTGCCCTACCTCGACTGACATCGAGAATCTTGGCAACGTCGAATACTGGTTGTATGAAGGCGGACAGGTTTCTGGCGCACACCTGACGTTCGGTAAGAACTTCACAGCGACTGACGTCGAATGGGGATGGGCAATCGATGCTATCCACAAGGACAGTAAACCGGTTCCTATGATCAATGCAGGCTTCCAAGCCAGCATCTGGGTCAAAACCGTCTGCCGTCCTATCGAGATGATCAGCGCCCCCGTCGCCACGCCTGTCGCTGCCACGACCCCCGCACCCGCCACGTGCAACGCCCTAAGCATCACAGAGCTGCAAGCTCTTGCCGCCCCTGGAACTACCTTCGAGGTACTCCTGGATAAGGGGATTGCTGCCGGCGCACACATGACGTTTGCGAAGGACTTCGCCAAGCCCTGCTGGGTCGACCAAATCCAAAAGGACGCTAAGTCCTGGGATGTAGCCCCTGCCGGCGCTGAAGTCAGTCTGTGGCTCTTGCCCGAACACCGCCCTTTGCACTAAGCAAAGAACCTAACCCAAAAGATGGATATTCTCCTTACGGAGAGCAGATGTTGCCGCAACATAACAGTTGCCACCGCAACACGGTCCATCAGGATATGGAAGTGCCAATGTTTTGGTCCGATTGCCTTACCGCAATCAACAGCCCTCACCGGCTCTCAACCAAAACCTAACACCCCATATCTTTCCCTATACATACAAATTCATTTGTGTTTAGAGGGAAAGATATATGAAAAAACTAATAAAACAATTTAATAAGCCAAATACTTATTTAATCATCTCGGATTATCCTGAGAAGACTAAATATGGTGAAAACAACTATGGTATTGCCTGGCATACAAAACAAATAATTGAGCCAATGGCTAAACAATACGGTGTCAATTTTGTCGTGCTGGCTGAAAAAGGAATGAATAATCGCCCAAAGTTGTACGTTAATGGCAAAATTCTTGTTCTCCGAATATTTGAAAAAAAACATCATTCTTTATTCCCAAGTATTATTAAATGGTTAATTGCATTTCATAATATTAAACAAGTTCATGTTCATTCTGAGTTTTGTGCAAACGGAGGAATAATAAATCAAGTTATGATTGTTCCTTTTTTACTCCTCATTAAACTTGCACGCAAAAATATTACCTATTTTGCTCATAATGTTGTGTTAAATCTCTATGATATTGCACCCCATTTAAATCTGAAACAAAAATCCTTAGCTTTTTGGATTTTGAATACTGGAATCAAATATTACTACCGCGTTTTGGATAAAATTGTTGATAAGTTTGTAGTTATGGATGGAGTAATCAAAACCCGTTTATCTTACTTTGTCAGTCCAAATAAAATATTTTTAAGTAATTTTTGGGTAGAAAAAATAAAGTCTGCCCCTTCGCTAAGTAAAGCTAAAAAACTTCTTGGTTTTTCAAAGAATGAGTTTGTTTTGCTTTGCTTCGGATTTATTACCTATTATAAAGGTGCTGATTGGATAGTTGAAACAGTAAAAAAATTAAGAAAACAACAACCGTTTAAAAAAATACACTTAGTATTAGCCGGAGGAAACGCGCACTCTTTAAAACATAAACCTTATTACCGGCAATTTTATAAAAAAGTTTTACAATCTGTGCAAAACCAAAAATCCATTACGATAACTGGATTTGTTCCGGAACATAAAATTCCGCTTTATTTTGCTGCAACCGATTTAGTTGTGCTCCCCTACCGAGGTTTCATTGGAGCGTCAGCAAGTATGACTCATGCAATTAAGTATAAAAAACCATTTATTTTTAGTAATAAAATGAGCGAGCTATTTGCAAATGAAGATATACATCGGATTTATTCAAAAAATGGTCTTTCAAAAAAAGACGTTACTTTTGCACACAGCTCTCAATCATTTAGTACCATATTGAAAAAAGCATTTGCACCCCAATATAGAACACTTTTAACACACGTATCTAAAGATTTAGCTAAAGAAAAAAATGCTGAAAGCCTTATTGAGAAGTGTTACAATGAATTATATAATAGCCATGAACAATCTCAACCATCATTCTCCCGAAGTTATTTTGGACACAAACTCAACACGCTTGCATCAAAATAAACAACCAAATAAAAAAATCTTCCTCTATTTAGGAATGCTTTTCATTCTTTTTAGTCTAGTCTTTATTTTTAACTTTCCTTTTGATAGCTGGTTTACCGGATGGGACAACTTACATCCTGAATTTAACTTCCTTCTTAATTTTAAACGAGCTTTCCAATCTGTTTGGCAGCAAAACCAGGGATTGGGCACATTTGGAGGTCATGCATACGCTGCCACTTTGCCTCACACCATCATTACTTTTTTTATGTCTTTGATTATTCCTCAACAATACATACGAGCATTATTTACATTTATGATGCTCATTACGGGGGCAATTGGTATTTTCTTCCTGGTAAAGAAACTTCTTGAACATTTTTCTGAAGATATTCAGCTTGCATCTGCATTTTTAGCGGGTAGCTATTATATGTTCAATTTGTCTACAGTCCAAAATTTCTATGTACAACTGGAGGCGTTTATCATTCATTTTGCAGGCCTCCCCTGGCTTTTTGTAACCCTTATTTATTATCTAAATAAACCGAATAAAAAAAATCTTTTTTTATTTTTCATTGTATCTGTAATCACAACTGCTCAAGGATTTATCCCTCCTCTTTTCTTTGTTTATTTGATCATGTTATGTACCTTTTTAACCGTTTATGTCATAACAAATTTTAATCTTCGCGCTATCTTATCATCTACGCTAATTGTAGTAATAACCCTTCTTATAAACTCGTATTGGCTTTTACCTGTCTTGTATTACACAAATACAAATAGTTCTACTTACTTGAATGCTTACAGCAATTTATCATCAACTGAAGACTTTATACTAAAAAACAAAAAATATGGCGATATAAAAAATGTTACCTTATTAAAAGGATTTATCTTTGAGTCGATTGATACAATAGAGGGGGGTAAGATCATCTCAATTTTTCAACAATGGCAAAATCACATCGACAAACCAATCATTAAAATACTTGGATACTCTATATTTGGATTTATTGCGATCGGCGTATTATCTGTTTTTGATAAAAAAAACAAATATATACTCTGTTTTTTTGTTGGACTTATTCTGTTGTTCTCATTTCTTGCAACTAACACATTTCCGTTTTCGCTCGTTACTGATGTAATGCAGAAAATTCCACCACTGAGACAAGCATTTCGGGTTGCATTTACAAAATTTTCCATAGGCTTATCCTTTTATTACGCGATTTTTTTTGGAATGGGTATGTCGGTTATCTTTCGTTTGTTTGCACACTTCCTTGATCAAAAAGAAAAAAAAGTATTCATTAAAGTTGCTATGACTATTGTCTTATTAGTTTTAATCTATTTTTCATATCCTATTTTTACCGGTAACTTTCTATATAAACGCACTAAATTAGTCCTTCCATCAAATTATTTAGATACGTTTGAATTTTTTAATAAACAGGATAAAGAATCAAGAATAGCAGATTTTCCACAAGGATGGTATTGGGGATGGACTGTTGACAAATGGGGATACAGCGGATCAGGTTTTTGGTGGTACGGCATAGAACAACCTATTATGCACCGCTCATTTGATGTTTGGGGAAAATACAATGAAAATTATTACTGGGAAATTAATAATGCGATATACTCAGAACAATTCAATAAAATTGATGCAATTTTTGAGAAATATCGCATAGAATGGGTTTTATTCGATAAAAATCTCATACCCTATCCTAATACGAAAAGCTTTCTCTATGCCGATCGGCTTGAAGAATACTTTAACCAAAATCCAAAATACACCATATCGCAGGTTTTTAAAGCAAAAAACAATACCCTAGCACGAGATATCAAAATCTACAAAGTTCGGTTAAGTCCGGAGCAAACCATCATAAAAACAGAGAATATTAAAAATATTGGACCAATATATGGCTTTACTGATAATGACATAGCATACAGGGAATATGGAACTTACATAAGTGATGAAACTATACCTTATGATGTTTTTTATCCGTTTAGATCTCTTCTTACAAAACGAAAACTTAATGAATTACCTATTTCGGTAAAAAACACACCAAATACCATTATGTTTGATTCCAATATTCCAAAAGGATTAGAACAATATACAGTTGTTATTCCCCCTTTCAACGAAGAATTATATGCTACCCCTTCAGTAACATTAATCAATCAAACCTTATCAGTCAACATACAAAAATCACCTTCTTTTACATTAGTTTACGATAGTTCAAAAGACTATGATTTTTTTTCTCGTACAACTCAAAATGTAGTCTTTGACACCGGCTCATATCAACAGAAAATTGTAAATAATGACTATTTACAACTATCGTCAAAAAACTCTGAAAATTTTTATCAAATTATTTTAGACAAATTAGAACAACGAAATGCTTATATTGTCTTTGTCGAAAATAGACATGAAAAGGGCAAACAAATGCGACTAGCTGTTATTAATAGCGACTCAAGAAAAACAGATAGTGAAGTTTCTCTCACTGATAACAACCA
This sequence comes from uncultured Gammaproteobacteria bacterium, assembly GCA_964530235.1. Lineage (GTDB taxonomy): Bacteria > Patescibacteriota > Microgenomatia > UBA1406 > GWC2-37-13 > UM-FILTER-33-9. The sequence continues at coordinate 60,668 of CAZGYB010000004.1, read as the reverse complement.
GTTTACGACTGACTACATTATTATTCCCCCGATGAAACAGTATGGATTAGGATACACTTTATCTTTTAATAATATATCTATCGGAGAAGGAGAAACAATAAATGATATTCGCAATATCCAGATATATAAAATTCCTTACGATCTGTTAACACAGCTTAAATTTATTAATCCAACTCCCCATACTTATAGCGGTTTTATTACTAATTATCAAAGTTACAACGAGGACTGGAAAGCTTCAATTAATTCAATTGAGCAAAAAAAACATATCTTGGTAAACAATTGGGCAAATGGATGGATAGTTGATAGCAACGACTTAAACTCTGAAGCTATGCATGTTTCATATTTTTTTGCTCCGCAATTGATTCAAAATATCGGCTTTGGTCTTTTGATATTTTCGATGTTACTTGTCTTTATAATCCCCCATCCTCATGAAAAAAATATCTAAAATTTTCCTACTTTTAATCCCTTTCTTTATAGTTACTTATATAGCTATCGATTTAGGAATTAAAAGTCTTTTTTTTGGTTATTATGGTGACGCGCAAATGCAAATATGGCAATCATATAATTTGTTTAAGATATTATCACTCCCCACTTCTATACTCACTGATTCGTTTTACGGAACGCCTTATCCCTACGCTTTATCATTATCTTCTATTTTACAAAACAGCTTTATTTATATTTTGTTTGTAGCAATAAAAAATATTTACATTGCATATAACTTCTCGGTTGCTTTTTTCTTATATCTCAATTTCGTTTCCATGTACTATGTTCTGAGAAAAATGGGTGCGAATAAAACGATTTCTTGGATTACGGGATTAATATTTTTTTTAGCACCATCCACCATTCTTCACTCTTTAGGCCACCCTTCTGTGTTTATTGTTTTTATGTTTCCGCTTTTTTTTTATTGCCTGTACCGTATTTTATTAAAATCAAGTCTGATTAACTACCTTTCTGTTGCTGTCATTATTGCATGCACATTCTATGTGCATGAATATTATTCAATTGCAGTAGTAACGTTATTCGCTCTGTTTATATGTATTCAAATACCTGAATTTATTAAGAAACAAATAAATATACTTTATTTAACTGTTTCATGCTTGCTTATACTGATTTTATTAATCCCGTTTTTCAACCTTTATGCTGATAAAATAGTGTTTGACCATGAAAACCAACTTGTTTTATCCCGTTCTCTAGATGAAATGGTTCGATTTTCATCAAGTTTGATCAATTTTTTCTTTCCTGCAAATGAAAATATACTTTATTCCCTGCTTCCAAAGCAACCCCTCACTCATAAGATACCCTCTGAACATCTCAATTACTTAGGCATAGTAAATATTTTAACTCTCGGATATGTATGTTATTCTTTCATCCGAAAAAATAATTTTTATCATGTTATTAAAACAAATAGAAGATGGAAGTCAATATCTTTTTTTGTCTTTTTCTCCATTTGCATAAGTATTATTCTATCGTGTGGTCCGTACCTCAAAATAGGAAACTTAGAATTAAAAATGCCAATATATTTTATTTCTCAACTTAACTTATTTCCCTTTAACGCAATAAGAGCATATGGAAGATATGGAATACTTTTTTTTACCTTAGCTACAATTATTACTGCATACGTTTTTTCAACTACAAAAATTGGAGAACTCCTTAACAGGAAAATCATTATATTGTTACTAGTTCTCGTTATTGTTCTTGATCAAATACCAATAAAAAAAATCGATTATTACAAACTACCTATACCTTCATATTTGGAACAGATAAAGAAGGATCAGAACTATTATTTTGTTTTACATCTACCCTTCTCAATTTATTATGGAGGCTTACACAATGCAACTGCGCAATTATTCCAAGTGTTCCATCATAAACCGATTATAAATGGTTATGCGTCATTTTTAACCCCTTTATATGAGAAAAAAATAACAACAACCCCCATACGCTGTATACATTATCCGCAAATATTTTTACCTTCATGTGTAAATGTGTTAAATAAAGATGTGCTTTCACAAAACCAAATAAAATATATTATTTATGAAAAAAAAACTCAGTTTTATCTTCCTGGAATATTTGAACAAAAATTAGATTCAGAACTACGGCTAAAAACTCAAGAACGGTTGAATGAATTTAATCTGCAATCTGTGTTTTCCGATGATTATTACGAAATATATAAAGTATATTAATCAAACTTCCCCTTTTGTGTTATGTATGCGTATAACTTTTCCATAAACACTCCACACTTTCTGTTATACTCAAACTATGCCTGTGTTATCTCATTTACATGTCCGGAATCCGAAAGAGGATGAAACGCCGATTGAGTCAGCAACTCAGATTTTTGCATCGGTTCTTCCCTATCCGTATCTTCCACTCCTCAAACGGGCTCTTATTGTTCACCCAAAAACGTATGCATTTGAAATATATCTGCTCAATCAACTCGTCTATTTTTACATAACCACTCCAAAGGAAAGTGAAACTCTTATTCAAAGCCTCGTCACCTCTTCATTCCCTCAATCTAAAGTTGCGAAAACAACAGATCCTATGGACATTATTTTCAATTCTCGCTCAGTTGCGGTTGGTGAAGTTGCCTTAAACTCATACTCGTATCTCCCGATTAAAACGTACTTTGATTTCAAAGATGTTGATCCGTTGTCTGCTTTAGTCGGATTTTTATCAAAACAGCCTCCACAACTGAAAATGGCTATTCAGATTGTTGTAACACCCCCTCATTTTGCCTGGCAGGACTTGGCGGTGAAAAATGCTGGGCTTCAAGTGTATGACGAAAACGCGATGAAATACACCATGAACCCGCAGAAAATGATCATTATGAAAAAAGCAACGTTTCAGGGTGGAAAAGTTGGAATTCGCCTAATTGCAGGAACAAACACTAATGGGCTTAATCCCATGCCGTTTGTCAGTCAGCTTGCTGGCACATTTGGAAGCTTTTCACTTGGCGAAGGCAACCAGTTTGTGTTTAAACGGCCTCTTTTTTTCAAAGAACGGCTTATTGCACGCATAAAAAAACGGAAACTTTCTTATTTTGAACACCGGAATCAAATACTCAATTCGCAGGAGCTTGCCACCCTCTGGCATCCCCCCGGCTATCTTTTAGCCGGTATTAAAAACATAAGCTGGGGAAAAACACTCATCGGCGAACCTCCGGAAAATCTGCCTGTTTCTGACAATATTTCAGATGAACACAAAAAAGAAGTCAATTTTTTTGCCAAAACAGAGTTCCGCAATAAAGAAACCATTTTTGGCATTAAAGACGCAGACCGACGTAAACATATCTATATCATCGGAAAAACCGGTGCCGGGAAATCCACTCTCATTGCCAACATGGCAATTGATGATATCCGGAAAGACCGAGGGGTCGGGATCATTGATCCACACGGCGATTTATCGGAAACAATCCTCGACTATATTCCAAAACGGAGAATAAACGATGTAGTATACCTTGAACCGTTTGATGTGGACCGTCCATTTTCACTCAACGTATTGGAAATAAAAAACAAACAGCATAAAGACCTTATTTCATCCGGCATTGTCTCTATTTTCAGCAAACTCTATAAAGAAAGCTGGGGGCCTCGTCTTGAATATATTTTACGAAATGTCATTATGACGCTTCTTGAAACTCCCGGCTCAACGCTCCCTGATGTACTGAATCTTCTCTCCCATGCCGAATACCGGAAAAAAGTAGTCAGCAGTTTAAATGACCCGGTACTTAAAGCATTCTGGGAAAAAGAGTTTGCAAAAATGCCTGACCGGCTCAAAGCAGAAGCAATTTCGCCGATTCAAAATAAAGTCGGACAGTTTGTCACTTCCCGCATGATACGTAATATTGTCGGCAAATCCAAATCAAGTATTGACCTTGAGGATATTATGAACTCAGGCAAAATTCTTATTCTCAATCTTTCGCAGGGAAAACTGGGCGAAGACAACGCATCGCTTCTCGGCGCCATGATCATCACCCAAATCCAACTTGCTGCTATGAACCGCTCGTTTGTCAAAGAACAGGATAGAAAAGATTTTTTTCTGTATGTTGATGAGTTTCAAAACTTTGCGACAAACTCATTTATTAAAATTCTTTCTGAAGCGCGAAAATTTCGTCTCTCTTTGTGTCTAACCAATCAGTACATCGAACAGCTTGACGAAGACATTGAACGGGCTATTTTTGGCAACGTAGGTACTCTTATTTCATTTGTAGTTGGCGCACGGGATGCATATACCTTAAGCAAAGAATACGGCGAACTGTATGAGGAAAATGATCTGGTTTCACTTGGTAAGTTTGAGACCGTCATGAAACTGTCTATCGATAACATGACTTCGGCACCATTCCCAGCAACTACCCTTCCCCTTCCTTCCCTCAAAAACGAAAACCGCACCAAAATAATTGCTCTTTCCAAAGAAAAATACGGAAGAAAACTATGAGCAAACCGGGAAGCCTTGCTATACTTATTGCAGTTTCAGTTGTCATTCTCTTCATTCTTATCCTTTTCTTTTGGTTCATAAAACTGCCACAGTACTCTGGTCAGGATGATTCCTCTCAAAATCTTCTTCAGCGGGTCTTTCGTGTTAAAAGAATCGACCGAGCCGGCGAAGAAGAGTCTGAAGGAATTGGACAAACTTCCTCTTCAAAAAAAATTAAATCTGATGCAGTTAACCAAAAAACAAACTCTAAAAACGACCTGTCACAAAATTCATCCAATTCTTCATTAAAAACGCAAGCAAACTCAACCTATTCTGCAGAAGAAAAATCCTCAATTCAAACCAGCTTCCCGCTTACGGTACTCGGCAATCAATACGGTAAAAAATCCTATGAAACATCGCTTTCCAAGGAAGCGCAAAAACAGGAACGGGAAATTGCAACTGCGCGTGATGTGCAGATGAAACCGTTATTTCCTCAATCTTCCGCCAACAGTTCAACCTCATCCACCTCTGATTATCAAAAACCGTTCACTCTTCTCACGAAACTTTTCTCTGTTTTTTTTGAGGTTCCCGAATACGATCAAACCGAAGAAGATTTTGTTATACCAACACTCACCCCCGCTCCTCAACCCACCACCCCCCTTCCCCCGCCCGGACTTCTCAAAGGAAAAATAGGTGTGTATATTCTCTCCCAGTACTCTGCGGGAGCACAAAAAATAGTATCTGCAAAGCCCCGAATTATTAAAGTTATGGACCCGCATATAAATCCGACACTTCAGGCTGCTTTAGATTTCAGACGCTTGAATCCAACCGGCATCTCGGTTCTGCGAATTTATTTAGGAACAAGCGGTTTTCGGTTTACGTTAATTCAAGATCCTGTGTTGTCTGCGAATGTTTTTTATCTGACGATTGTACAACCCGCATTAACTATGCTCGGGCAAAATATTGAGCTGTTTAATTATATCGAGACCCCAAATGAACTTGACAACACACCCGGATGGGAAAGCACGGTAAACACTGCGTGGCTTAATTCCTTTTGGAAAGAACTCATTTCGCTCTATCGAAGTCGGGGCTTAAAAACCTGTATTGGAAGCATTCCTGTCGGGAACCCTCCCGGCGGATATGCGGAAATAAAAAACAATCTTGCACCATTTCTACCGGCTCTTCAGGAGTTAAACCGAAACCAGGGCACATTCTGCTATCATGCCTATACATTAAACTATACCACTGATCTTGGGCAGGAAATACAGACCTCACTGCGCTACCGCCAGATCCATCAGGCGATTTCCGAACTTGACGGATCGCTTGCCTCGCTCCCGTTTATTCTTTCTGAAGCAGGCGTTGACCGGAATGGAGACCCGAAAACAAGCGGATGGAATGTGCGCGGATCTCTTTCTGACTATGCCAACTGGCTCAGCTGGTTTAATAGCCAAATCAATCAGGATCCGTATGTTTTGGGCGCAACGCTCTACCAGATCGGAGATTCACACTGGTCTTCTTTTAATCTTGAACCAATTGCAGACTGGATCAGTCAATCGCTTTGATGATTATTTCTTTTTCTTTGCGATCAATTTTGGTTCGGGTCTGAGTTTTTTCCACTCGGTTAACAGTTGTGCCTTCAACCGTTCCATATCTTTTACCTCTCTGCGGGCTTCTTTTTTGAGGATTTCAACGGTTTCGTGGACTACTTCAATATATTTTTCCCGGTCAATACTTTCTACTGATTCTTTGAGTTCAGACAGCCGTTTGATCAATTCTTTTTTCGCCTGTTTATACAGCGCTTTTGTCTCCTCAGTCACTTCGCCAAAAACCTCTCGTATTTTTTCATCCAGTTCATGATCTGCCAAGAGCTTTTCCAGTTCTTTTACCTTCTTAGCAACCGCTTCCCTGTTTTCCGGACCGGATGTCGGCGAAAGAAACAGTGCCGTAATCCCACCCAGAAGCGTACCAAATAATAACCCAAGGCCGAATTTAGAAGATTTTTTTGTATCTGACATACGTTTGATTTAACTGGTAATACTTCATCATACCACACAAAAAAAAGAAAAGCGAATTATTCCCTATCAGTTTACGGCGTTGGGGTTGGGGTATTGGTTGGAGTCGGTGTATTTGTCGGAGTTGGCGTTGCAGTGGGAGTCGGGGTCGTACTCGGGGTTACTGTAGGTGTTGGCGTATTTGTAGGCTGGATGGTCGCACAGGTCCCAAGCGTCAACTTGCCAACGCACCCTGACTTCATCCAATCCTGTGTACTGCAGGTAGTGCCGATTTTCCGGCAGATTGCGTCACAGCTTGTTTCACCACAGACGTATGAAGCAAGGGTTGGAACCACGTACGGGGTCGCTGTCGGAATATTGGGCACAACCAAAACCTGTGTCGGTTGCGGAACTGCTGTTCCGCCTGATTCTGGTACTGTTCCGGGAGTTGGCGTTCCTGCAGGATTTGTCGGCCCCGGTGTGCCGGTTCCTGTTGATGCACCGTCTTTTGTTTTTGTCGTAATTGACCACGGCACGCCGGCATTGTCATACTTTTTATCACCGATGCGGATCTGAAAATAATAGGTTGTTGCGGGTGAAAGCAGAGTAAGATCAACGCTGTGTGTTTTTGACTTTGCAGATTCCGGCGCAAAAAAATTAAGCGCAGTTGGCGATGTTCCGTATTCAACAACTGCCTGCGATTCCTGATCGGTTGTCCAGGTCACTTTCGCACTATTTTGAGTCACTGAGGCAGTAAGCACATCACGCGGTGCAGTATCAGAAGCTTTTAAAAAATACCGCTGTGCGAGGGTAAATCCTACAAAAAGAACAAGCAGTCCAAGAAGGACTCCAACGACGATTGAAGCAATTTTGATAATTTTCTTTTTTTTGTCCATGGGAAAATATATCTCTATAACAGTAAAAACCGCAGTGATATGCCGATAAGAAATAGTACGATCCCCGGTCCTATAAATTTATGGAAATGTTCCGCTATTCCCGATTGGGGAAGCTGGGTTGGAATAACAGTCGGCGCCACGCCTAATACGGCGGGTGTTGAAGTTGGGTTACTCGAACCCCCCGAGGTTCCTCCGACGTTTACTGACTGTGTCCCATTTTGGCTACAGACAATAACGTTTGTAGCATTGACATCATTTTTAATTATTTTTGATGAGTTGCTAACCTCAGTCCGACAGTCAAAAGTCAGTGAAGTTGTTCCGTTTGAAACCCCACGGAATGTTATGGTTGCAACAGTTCCCGAACCGGTTTTATAAGTCCCTGGATCAACAATAAGCCCTGCAATATAGACCTTGCCAGATGAAATGTTGTTTGTTACCGTTGGGAAAAAAGTTCCAGCTGAAACCGTTTGCGCTTCTAGTTTTGCGGTATCATACACTACCCACACGTCAGTTGAAGTAATTTGATCCGTACCTGCATCAACAACCACCTGTGCCTGATAGGTTGCTCCAACTGCAACCGAAACAGAAGTTTGATCAAATTTCAGATATGCAGCATGGACCAAACCTCCCTGAAAAAAAATAGGGAGAAAAAGAAACAGAAAAAGTGCTGAAAAAACCGTTACGAAAGTCTGCTTCATGTTGATTTATTATCTGTCACTTCCTAATTAATTTCAAGATCAATCTGGTTGGTATCAGGGTATGTTACATTTGCATTGTTATCCGCAAACTTGGTGCTGTCGTTGCCTTTTGCGGTAAGGTCTACGATTGTTTTCCCCTTTTTCTTTGCAGTAAAGGTAACAGTTGCAATATCGGTTTTGTCAAAAACCGTCGCTTGGGTTTCCTGGAGTGATTTAATCATCGTTACTGATACATAACCAGATCGCGGATATACATAAGACTTGAATGAAGATACTGCGGAATCCGCAGATTTAAATTCGAGTATGCTTTCGTCGTACGCCACAACCATATCAAACCCAACGATGTCTGACTTGTCCGAAGTTGCCTGTACCTGAAGAGTAATACTCTGCCCCTCTTTTACCGTACTTTCCGGAGCAAACAAATACATTGAACCTTTTTTAGCGTATGGGATAAGAGTTGGCGTTGGTGTAATACTTGGTTCAATCGGTTTATTCATCGAGGAAACGGCCTGTTTTGTGTCTTTATCACGCTTTGTTTTTTGCGCAAGCAGAAAGATACCTGTCCCGAGAAAAATTACAATAAGAACAATAAAAAGAATAAACACTCCCTTGTGGCTGTTCTGCTGTTGCGTTGTCATATTCTGTCCTTCCATAATTATATGTTAATTTCTAACTAATATGCGATTATTCTTCATCATACTTTATTCCGAGCGACTGGACAACCAATGACCAATCCTGCGTTGTAATTCCTTTGTCAAAATCCAGATCTCCGACTGCAATTTTTGCAGTGTCTGTTGTCCCTAAATTCTGGCGGACTGAGGAGATATCATATGTGTCAATAATCCCGCTCTGATTTCCGGATGCATCCGGAAGATCACCTGCCAGCAAAAGAATCTGTGAAAAATCAAGGTTGTTCGTCCCTGCGGTAAGCGTAATTTTACCTGATGAGCAATGATATGTGCCAGCTGGGCTTTCAGTCGGGTTTATATCACAAATTTTTTTCTGCAGGTGTTTTGGTCCTTTAACATAGACTACATGCCCGCTACCGGCCGGCGCATTCACCGACACCGAACCGCTCCAAACACCATTTTCATCCGGAGTAAACGAACCAGCTTGCGCTGTTGCACCTGTCCCCACCTTTATTTTGACAGAAATCGGGTCCGAGTTGAGAGGTTTCTTTGTAATGCCCTGAAACTTTAATTTCAACTGCAGTTTCATAGCTACCGGCGGACCACTTCCCCCACCACCACCTCCACCCCCGCCTCCTCCCCCACCTCCGGGCGGTGTAAAAATCGTTTTTGGCACAGTCTGATAAGCCATTCCATAGTATAGCCCCAGACGATTATTGGCAATATTCCAGGAAACCGGCTGAAGATAACTGACAGTTGTGCTTCCAACCGAACTAAATTCGCTGTTTACGATATAGTTTGTTGATCCGAGCATCATTTTTACCGAATCAACAAAAGCTTCAGAACCGTCTGCAACCGCAATCATCACCGCATAGTCTTTGTTAGCGCCCTGCCCGGGAATAAGCACCTGAAGACTTTTTTCAATAAACGTTGCAGATTCGGAATAACTCAATTTACCGATGACCGAATTTTCTTTATACGAAGAAAAACAACTGCTCGACCGGCAGACGAGCCGAACCTCGACTCCTTTTCCTTTCACAATCAGTGGCTGAATACGGGATGAGAGGGTATATGTCCCCGCAGGCAAGCGCATCCGCTGACTATAATGGGGCGCATTGGAAAGAACCTTATATGATCCAGCCGGATTGGTGCTTGCGCAACATTTATCAGATGTATTTGCAATGAGTTTACACTTTGCGCTGTTATACACTCCTCCATCCTGCGATGCTTTGCAGAGGAAAAAAGCATTTCCTTCATCGTAATACCGGTAAATACAATTTGATAGCCCGCCTCCGGAAACCTGAATACAGTCAAGGTCTTTTCCATAATTGCAGGTAACCATAACATCTCCTCCCGGACTGACTGAATACGGTACAATACTTGCTTCTTTAAACGGGTACTCCGTACAGGTCGGTCCTGATGAACTTGAACTATTACCACCACCTCCAGATGAAGAACTTCCTCCGCCTCCGCTGCTGCTACTTGAACTTCTCGATGAGCTTGACCCGCCTGAAGAACTGCTCCCTCCTGCTGACGAACTTGAACCACCAGTTGAGCTACTGGAACTGTTTCCACCCCCACTACAATCCTCAACTGCTCCATCATTACAATCGTTAGAATAGCAATCACATCCTCCGCCATCACATTCGGGTTTATTTCTCGTAACACACTGTCTCGATCCACCCTGACATGAATTCCATTCATTTTTGCTACAACTACCCCCACCTCCCTGAGAACTTGAAGAATTATTTTGCGATGACGAGTTTCCGGCAGAACTGCTATTCCCAGCAGAGCTTGAACTACCCCCAGAATCTGGAACACAACAAAATGCAGTACAATGAAATCCCTCTGGACATGAATTACCGCTATCACATTCACGAGGCTCACAGGCAGCTTTCACTTCCCAATAGCTACCTATTCCTATCATCAAAAAACTTAAAACAAGAACACCAAAAAAAATTCTGAGAATATTATTAATTAGATTTATATTTATGTTTCTGTTCATTCCCGTGAAACGCTGTTAATATATAATGCTCCCTGATTGCCTTTACTTGTATCAACAGTTCCGTAAATTCTCCCCGCCTCATCTATATCCCACAGGTCCGGATGCTTGCGGGCAAACGGCGTCTGTTCGCTTGATCCGAACTGCTCATTCTGCAACTGCTCCCCTCCCCACTGATTCTGCAAAGAAACCATGTCAAAATCAGCCTCAGAACCATCTTCTGCAAAAATCCGCACTGTGTATCTTTTATTTTTTGTTGCATCATTAATATCAAACGTCACTGTCTGTTCCTGATACTGTGAGGAAACTGGAAATTTCTGTGTTTCTGCAATGATTGCATTCAGCGTTTTACCGTTTCCGCAATTTTGCTCTGCGCATGCGACTGTAACCAACACACCTCTTCCCCGCGAAATATAGGTGCGCGCGCTTGCAGTCAAAGTATAGGTTGCTTTATCAAGTACGATCTGCTGTTCATACCGAAACGGGCTTTGATCAAAAATATTGGAGTTTATATTGAGCAAGTCTCCATTGCTTGGTACTGTTTCAGGAGCGGATGAAGATGAGCTTCCCCCTCCGCCTCCACCACCGGATTCTTCTTCAACAGTAATTGTGTATCCGGGTGTCTGGCCCAAAATATTCCTGTTCAACAAGGTGTATAAATTGCTCCTTGTTTGATCAACGGTAAATGAAATGTCCCCAGTTCTTTTGGTTTTAAACAAAATTTTGGCAACTTTCAACCGGTTTCCTGCAACCGGAACCGGGTTACCACCCGAAGTTGGAGTAATAAGCGTGATGCGAATAACATTCCCACTTAAGGCGACAACCGAATCACTCTGACTGAACCCGGTCCCCGGAAGTATTTCTACATTTGCGCTTATCCCACCGACACGCTGAAAATCAACCGAAGCGGAGTTAAAAGGGAGGTAAATATCCGATGTTTTGACCTGCTCGCCCTCTGTCGAAATATATGCAAAAAGATCGAGATGATCACCCACCTGATACTGAGTCCGATCAGAGCTCATAAAAATACTTCCCGGCTTATTCGGATCTCCAGAAGACGAACTTCCGCCCGCAGACTCAGGGAATGAACCATTTACCCGTTCAATCTGAATATCCGCTCCCAGTTTTGTTCCGTTGTCCCAGGTAAATACGACCGGAAGACCAGCACCGGGAAGAAGTTTCATGGTAATTTTCACAATTTCTATATCAGATGATCCGCTGAAGTTAGCACCGCCCTCCCGCAACCCGACAACGGTAATTTTATGCGTCTGTGCATCGATCCGCGACTGACTACTAATAACTCGATTCGGGTTTATCTCAACAATATTTGCGTTCAGATCTGACTCATTCTGAAAACCCGTTTTTGCCGGATCATACATGACCCGCAAATCAAATGCATTAAATGAAGCACCATTCGGATTTACTTTGAGTATTAGGTCAAAATTGCCGGTTGAAGATGAGATTGCAGGATTCACCGCAAAGAAAACAGAAGGCACGCCGGGTGCTGCTTTTGTGTATGTCCGAAGCTGAGTGTAGTAAAATACAAACCCTGCAACCAAAGTTACCACCCCAACAATACCGGATAATACTATGCGTTGTTTTAATTTCATTTAGTCCCCCTGCAACCCGTAGTTGCGTCCTAAAATATCTAAATCAATAATATCAACTTGTCCGTCACTGTTAAAGTCTGCTTCTGATGATGTGGTACCGTATTTCATAGAAAGCATCTGCAAATCAACCGAGTCAATTTTACTATAACTGTCTGAATAATTATTAAAGCGATCGGTGTCGCCGGACCAGAGGGGTTTTGTTTCGATTTTTGTTTTGAGCTCACCGCAAGCGGAAGGCATAGTTCCCCCAGTACAATCTAATGTCTGATTTGCAGTAAACTGAATGCCTGAAAAAGACCGGCGGATTGTATTTCCCGCTTTTATTTTCACAGTATGCTGTCTTCCGGTATTCACACTGAACGAAACCGGCTGGTTTGTTTTAAAATATGCGCCGTCCCGGACCAGTGAAACAAAGGTGCTACAGTCTGCACAGGAAAGCTGGTCGCCGTCATACCACTCCACCTGCACACCGGGAATCAGATTGACTGAAGGAGCAATATCAGGAAACTTTGCCTTGAACAGTAAGCCAACCTGCGATCGCGCTCCTCCCCCACTGGATGAGCTTGATGAACTAGAAGAACTTCCGCCTGGAAAACCAATGGCAGAACAAATGCTACCCTGATTCACCCACCAAGTTGACCCCGAAAGATCTTTTAAACACTGATAAGTGATCTCACTATCGCACTTAAATCGGTAATGGGAACAGTTTGATTGTGTAGATGTTCCGTTAGAAACTCTCCAATATACTGAGCCTATCTGCATACATTCAACCGCATAACCTTGCGACCAAGCTGGAGGTACACATGAACTAACAACTTCACATGAGGAATTTGGATATCCAAACCAATAGGTTCTTTCATCACGAGAATCAAAAGAACAGCGTTCATACTTTCCTGAAAAATGATCACCACAACTCTTACCATTTGGTGCACACGTTGCATACGTGCAAGGCCCTCTTCTACTCCAAAAGGGTTGATCGTTTTTAGTGACATCACTTTCGCAAAAAAAACTCCATCCGTTTTCACACATGCTCGTTCCAATATTACAAAGCTGGTTTGTAGAACTTGACGAGCTCGAAGAAGAACTGCTCGACCGTGAACTGGATGAAGAGCTTCTGGAACTTGATGAAGATTGAGATGAAACCGATGAACTGGAAGATGAGCTTGAAAAAGAACCAACAGTAATAGACGGAGAATTCAAACCCCCACCACTCGGCAATACAAAATCCATAGTACTGGTTCCAGTCTGCCCGACAATCTGAGTTTCTGCGGGCACTACCGAAATGATACCGGCACCTGCCTGTTTCCCTTTTAAAATGAGATCGATTACGACTGCATTACTAAGTTGCGTATCTGGCTTTGGCGCCAAAAATGTTTCCTGAACCGATGCGTCAGACTGAATATAGACAAATCCGCCGTGCGGAACCACAGTAAAATAACCAGCACCGGACTGCACAGTAACCTGCCGGTATCCAACATATTGCAAATACGGGCTTATCTGTAATTTCAACTTCATTCCTGATATTTTATTTGTTTTACTACTTGCAGGAAGAGTAATAGTGAGCAACGTATGGAAGGTTTCACCGATATTTACTTTGGTTGATCCGGGAACAAAAGTAAAAGAAAGCGTACTTGCACTAGCCTTGGAACTACTCAAATAAAGATTCATTATATAAGCAAAACATGCCACTGAAAGAGCAAGTGTGGCTAATATAAGTACTTTTCGTAATGGTGTAACTCTCTGGTTAGATTGCATATAATTAGCTTTCGGCAAAATCTTTTACGGAAAACGTGACCGTCTCCAAATCTCAAAATCTTTTAAATCAACTTTTCTATCATCATTAAAATCCGCAGAGCAACCGTTACAGGTTACATTCGTATTCCCCAAATACAAGGAAAGCCACAGCTCAAAATCCGCAGTGGTAAACTGACCATCGCAGTTCGCATCACCATCCGGGTGCTTGTAGCAGGTGTCGAAACATATTTGTGCAGCTGGCTGAGTACCGGTACTCGCCTCTTTTGCAATAATGTTCATCATGCATGGCAAATTCGTAAAACAACTCGGATCTGTTGGATTGGTATTACAGACTTCCGGACGATACCGTGCTTCATGAAGTACTAAACCATACGGTATTGTTTTACTCCGCAACATACTTGTGATATCAATATTTTCCGTTCTCAAGGTACCTGTAACAGGAATATTTATCTTAGAAGCAATTCCTGAGGTCTCCATTGCGGGTTTATTGTTCCAAGTAAGCGTCTGTTCTGCCCAGCTTGAGGTTATTTTCTTTACTACAAAGCTGGTATCACATGTTTGAGTCGTACTCTCCCCTTTGTACTGAAACCGCAGGTAGGCCCGCATAAAAAGTGGGGTAAACTGAGTTGGGTCAAACTTAAAATACGCGAGATTAAGGGTGCTGGCATCGTACCCCGCTTTCAACCAAAGATTAGATCCAAATGATGCGGATGGGTTGACTTTATTCGCATACCCATCTTCTTTCACTAAAGTACAGATAGTTGCCGGAGACCAGGCAGCTTTAACACTTGGAGCTACCGGAAGCCTTAAATAACGAAAATAAAGCAGTGCGGAAAGAGAGAGCAGGAGGAATGAAATGAAAACAACAACAAAAACGATAGTTTTTTCCATTTTCAGCCATCCCAGTTTCATGCATTAACTATACAGATTAATAGGTATGATTGCAATATAAAAGATATTTTATTGAATTGCTTTCATCTGCCAGAACGGAAACCAGTTGCGCTGTTGAAACTCTGCAAACGAAAGAGGCTGATAATAAGTGAAGGGCGCATAAAAAAGATAAGCCGAAATGATACATAAAAATAATGCTATCAATAAAGCATATATTTTCTTCTTGTGTTTCTTCAGCTGTTCCTCTCCTATATAGACCATCTGCAGATAAGCGAGAATAAACGAAAAAACAAGCGGAGTAAAGTAGTGATATAAATAAAGAACCCTTGATACAGAAAGTGTTAAGGTCATGTAAACAACATACAAAGAGGTAACTAAAAGTATCCAGGTAAACAATTTTTGGTTTTTTAGCGGAAGCCGAAATACTATTCGTGCACAAACCAAAATCAAAGACAGTAATACTCCAACCAATCCGACAAGCCAGATCACCGGATTTGACTGCAAATACAGATATGCTGTTTTCTCTCCCATTTTTTCCCAGCGGTAGTTTATGCTTTTGTTCCCGAACGGCCAGACAAGCGGATAACTGCCATTCTCATCAGGTTTGCAGACGTCGAGTTTTGGAACCCCTTTTTCATAATGAGGAATAAACCGAACATGCTCAATAAATTGAGGTATGAAGTTTTCAGGTAAGGCATATTTCTTTGAGACCAATAGAGATTTAAGTTTTTCTGAAGCCTCATAGTAATTTCCATTTGAAACAAAACCGCCGTTTGAAATATGCAGATAGTAAATCCCGCTTAATACAACAGACACCGTTAATACGTAGATAATTATTCTCAGAGATAATGCGGTCAATAGTCTTTTATGCTCCTGTTTAACTTCCTTAACCAATAAAAAAAAGAGGAGCATTCCCAAAACAACTGCATTCAGCTTTACAGAAAGTGCCAAACCAGTACATAACCCCAATAACCCGTACCGCACAACTGGCAGTTTTTTCTGTTTATACAGCACAACAAAACAAAAGAGGGTTAATAGCGTAAAAAACATACCGGTACTGTCAAGCATTGCTCCCCTGCTATGCACGATCATCGCATTATCAAACAGATACAAACCCGAAAAAAAGAGGGAAACAATGAGATGCGGGAACAGGGCGTATAAAATAAGGAAGAAGAGAGGCGCTGAAAGCCAGCCGAACAAAGCTGGAAAAAAACGAACTCCAACAAAGGAAAATCCTTTGGGAATATCTTTTATATAGTCTGTTGAGGATAAAACTGATGTATCAACTCCTTTGTTTGGATTTAGTAGCTGCTCCCCCCATGCAATAAAAAGCTTGCCTAAGGGCGGATGCGGTTCCATAAAAAACTGATGATGTATATATTTGTAGGCTGAAGCAATATGATAGTTTTCATCCCAGAAAAGGTTGGGCGGATATGCGTAGTTATGAAAATAGGTTACATAGCCTATGACTAAAACGATAACTAAACCAAATATTATATTTTTATACCCCATACAGTTTTTTGATCAAATTGGAATAACAAAACTTTCGAAAAACAAACTAAAATTCCAGTATTATGTGTGTAACACCTTTATGCTAACAAAAGTAACCCGGCAAAACAAATACATACTTCCTATTGTTATTTTTTTAATTCTCATACTTGGTTTGCTCATTCGATTTGCATATCTTAGCTATACCGATTTCAAAACACGAACATACGATGTCACGGAAACCGGTGGGCATCTAGACTATATCAACTATATTATTGAAAATTCGAAACTTCCGCCTGCCGACCAGGGATGGGAATTCCATCAACCACCCTTTTATTATATTGTTGGTGTGTTTGCTAAATTTCTCTCAATAGACTCTGAAAAGGACTTTAACCATCTGCTACAGCTTTTTTCACTCTTCTTTTTTTCGTGTTTGCTCGTTATTGGTATCATTATTTTTTTCAAAGTATTTAAAGGAACTTCGCAGAGAATTATCGCGACAGTTTTGTTGGTTTTTTGGCCCTCAGGAATTATTCATTCAGTAAGAATTGGAAATGATGTGTTCTCTTATTTATTTTATTCGCTGACATTTTTTTTCCTCCTTCTTTGGATTCTAGAAAAAAAAATTCCATATATCATTCTCGCTTTTATCACAACGGCAGTTACGCTCTTCTCAAAAAAAACAGGGTTCATTTTGCTTCCATTGCTCGGAGTCTTTGCCTTATTCCACAGTCACTATTACTCCCACAAAAAATCACAAAAACTAATTATTGGAATAATTTTAATAACGCTTGTTTTTATAGCTTACCTGAGCATATATAGGAATCTTTCTGTTTTAAAAAACAATCCACGGGCAAACTGGATAACCGGTGAAATATATATAAACAAAGATCTTTATGTTGGCAATCGCCTGAAAACCTTTCTCGCTTTTAACCCGATTCTTTTCGTTCAACAACCGTACACGAGTACATGGGACAACAATCTGGGAAGAAATTATTTTTGGCAATTTTTTCTGAAATCTCTGTTGTTCGCCGAATTTCAGTTTAATTTAACAGTCCAATCGATTATCGCCTGTATATTAAGTGCGCTATTACTATACATACTTATTATTATGAGTATCGGCCTTACTCTGTATCGGTATAAAAATAAGGCAATCTATTTACTCTTTTTATTGAATCTATTATTTTCGTTACTATTTCTATTGCTCTTCCGTTTCAAAGAACCATATGCAAGCAATCAAGATTTTCGGTACATTTTTCCTTCAATTTTTTCAATTATTTTCTTTTTTATGAACGGTATACGTTTTTTTGAAAAAAAACAGATGAAAATAGTAACTATCATTAATTACACTGTTCCAAATGTTTTTACCCTTCTCAGTGTAGTATTTTTTTATTCCTCAACTATATCACCTTAAGAAGCCGGAAGAGTGCGAAGGAAATAAAGTAGAAAAGCACAAGTTGAAACAAAGGCAGGTAGAGCGAGAGAAAAATGGTCACCAGGGCAAGTATGAAAAACGCTTCGTTATGAATCGCGGGAAGTAAACCTTTGGTAAAGAGCATAAGAAGAATCAACGTCAGGAGGACCCGCGGATTAAACCACATAATCTGCCATCCAAAAAACATGGCGAATCCGACCAGAATGGCAGCAAGAATAAGGAAAATTTCTTTGGTGTCAAAATAAAATGGACCGAGGTACATAGTTAAGTTATACAGGTGATTCTATTAATTTTCAAGTTGTTCGAGTGTTTGCATTGGTGGCGGTTCCTGACCGACAGGAACACGGATTTTTAACGGTTTGCCATGAACGGTAAATGTATACTCCTGATACTGCACGTCCCCCATCGAAATAATGACATATGTTCCGTTTTCGTTTTGAGCAGCTTTAACACCTGGAGCTATCTGATTGAACATTCCAGAAGTGGCAAGTTGTTCAACAGAGTTTATTTTCTGCTTTTCTTCTCTCCCTGCTTTAGTAAAAGCCATCCATACAGAACGTTTAATTTTATCTGCAAAATATTTGTCAATTTTTGGCGAACTTCCAATAAATAATGTACTATGGAGCATAGTTGCAATAAAATACGCAATAATCAAGCAAATTATCATAACAAGTCTCATTTTCAGTTTTTTTGTCTCAAACATATGTATTTATCGGATATCAATAATAAATGTACTTCCACTTATTGGCACGGTTGCATTAGGTAAAACTTCCTGACCATATCCGTCTGATCTGTTACATATCCAATCTCTATAACTTAAGCTTGAAAGTGCCTCTTCCCAATTCTCAAATGTATACGTGCGTTCAAAACCGTTTCCC
Organism: uncultured Gammaproteobacteria bacterium; assembly: GCA_964530235.1. Lineage (GTDB taxonomy): Bacteria > Patescibacteriota > Microgenomatia > UBA1406 > GWC2-37-13 > UM-FILTER-33-9. The sequence continues at coordinate 41,991 of CAZGYB010000004.1, read as the reverse complement.
CCATAAGGCAAACTTAAATTGTCTCCGGGCACCTGAGAAATATGAGTGTTGTTAAGTTTAAAGATAGAATTTCCACCTACTGCAATAGTGGTGCAATTGCTTCGGTTATTATTAATTTTTAAAGTAAACCGCTTTGTAATTCGATCATAGTCAAAAGAGGCTTCAATAGTTTTTTCAAATTCATCTCCCCGAAAAGTTATATTTGCATCATTAATTATCTGAATGAAATTTTGACCTGCATCGACGTTCCCCTGAAACCATACTGACACAACATGAGGAATCGCCTGGTGTGGTGCGGGAGTATACCGCTGTATATTCTGCCAGTTTGATACTAATTGGTTACCTTGAACCTGTGGATACGTTGGGTTGCCATCGATAACAATATTAAAATTGTTTTTTTCAGTATTAATATTACGTGAACCAATATTATTTAGTGATAGCTTAACAATAATACTTCCCACTCTGTCATAATCAATCGGACCTAAAGGCGCAGATGATGAAGATCCTGCGGGTGGATTTGATGAGGATGAATTTGCAGGCGGATTAGATGAGGAAGAACCTGCCGGATTTGAAGATGAGGATCCAGCTGCAAGTTTACAACACCATTTTGAAGGTTGTCCACTTGCACAATTCTGTCTTAAGTAATAACCATTTGAATAGCTATCGCATACAGAACTTGGTCGCTCAACACAGTCCTTCCCCTCTGGTTTTGACATAGTTGGACAATTGTTAAAACCAGAAGGGGCTGAAGAAGAACTTGCCGGACGCGACGAAGAAGAACGAGATGAATTGGAACTCTGACCCGCACCATCACCGCCACAACATACATATCCCGCTTGACATGCAAGACTTGCGTAATAATTAGTATATCCGGCATTTATGCAAAACGCTTGAGGATTCATACTTGGAGGATATCTTTCTTCACAATTATGTCCTGCTCGCTGACAGGCGTTTTGGTTAGGTGCACTCGATGAGCTTCGTGATGATGTGGAACTTCGGGACGATGAGGACACAGGGGGTGGACCACCTCCGGCAGATGAGGAAGAACTTACTGGAGGAGGACCCGCACTACAATTACCACTTGCACACGAACAACTTCCCGTTACATTCGGACTTGATCCGTTTACCGAATAGGTACAGGAAATTTCTGCGGTGTTTCCCCTGTCGCCGCATTCATCGATTTTCACCCGGTATGATTTTGTTGCACTTTGCCCGCTTGAAAGTGTTGGGGAATCAAGATACTGCGGTTCTATATCAAACGGATTGTTTGCGCCTTTGTTCCACGGCTGATTCCACCCTTTTGAAGCGCCATCAACCCAAAGTTGAATATGCCCGTCACCTCCGCCCGGAGGACTGAACACTTTCACATGAGTATTAAAACGGAATCCCCCACCTGTCGAATCTGCATAGGTTTCACCAGACAATTGGAAACAAGTTCCTCCTCCCCCTCCGCCCCCGCCTCCACCGCCACTGGATGATGAAGAACCACCACCTCCTCCTCCCCCGCCACCTTCTTGAATCCGTTGCATACAGCGCATACCTTGATCGAACAGGTAACACCAGTTACTAGTGGCTGGATTTGGGTCCTGAGGATTTTGGGGGCAATCGCTGTTTCCGGAGCAGCTTCTTCCACAGTCAGCTCTCCAATACCATCCGCTTCCTGCAGCAACAACTCTATCACGGCATGGATTTCCCCCTCCGCCCCCTCCTCCACCACCCCCGGTACTACTGCTTGAGGATGAAGCGCCTCCTCCTCCGTCAGGATTACATTCTGTGCGACATTCTGGATACTGATACGCCCATTGACCACTAATACATTTAGAGACGAGTGAAACCCCTGCATCGCTTGCACAACTTTGCCGTTCTTTCGGATTCATACAGGTTACGCAAAATGAATTCGGAATACTGCAAGAACCTGAACATGATTGAGATATTGGTTCGGCAGCTTTTGAACTCGTTGTCCGTTTCTGATTTAGAAAAAATGAAGAAACCAGTGTTGTCAGACCTATCACAACAAGGGTACCGATAGTAATTATCGTAGCAATTTCACCGCTCTGACTGCGTTTTCTTACATCCATATTATGAATATATTCACTCTAACAAAGCCTGTTCCATTTTGCAACACATTTCCCCCCCCTTCTTCTATTACGCCTTGTAAGCGTAATTGGAGAAGAGGGTTTGACAAATATCTAATACGTATTTTATAATACTAACTATGTCACTTAAAAACAAAACTATGCCGAAAGTATCACTTGATGACTTACCAGATCTTCTCACCATCCGCGAAGTTGCCTCACTCCTCCGGGTTTCCAATCTAACCGTGAAGCGCTGGGGGAAAAAAGGAAAGCTTCCAGCAATCCGAATCAACTCCCGCGGGGACAGACGCTACAAAAAAGACGTCGTTCTCAAACTTCTTGGTGTAGAAAAAGAAGAGTAAAAAATTTTATGACATAAACGAAATCTGTTGACTGTATTGTTTTTTCTCTCCCTTTCGAAGAATACTTTCTTTGCTTTCAAAATAATTTTTATACCCCAACACCGGTTCAATACAAACATAGTTTTTATCGAATTCATTCCCCCGAAAAGCAGACCACAGTACTGCCTCGGAAAAACCGCTGACTTCCCAATATATTTTTTTGCCTGACGAAAACTCCAGACTATTTTCTTTTTTAAGCGGAACCCTTCCGTTTTTTTTCACTATATATACAGCATCCTGGCTGTTTAATTTCAGATTCTCCCAGCCGTTTGGAGTATCCCAATAGTTATGTATGCCGATGTTTATTGGCACTGGTTCACCGCCTATATGTGACACGGTAATCGTATGGGAAAACTGCGTATTGCTCAATACAAACCGCTGAATCACTGAAAGTTCAGCCGGATATTTTTCTGTTTTCGGAATAACACACCGAATAGAACCAGTATCATGGCTCACCAATTTCCACATACAATTTCGTGCCGGTCCGTGAAACGGCAAACCATACGTTTCTCCGCCTTCATCAGCAAAGTTGGGAACGCACAAATGAGTATTTCCTTGTTTTCCGTCGATCCGGTTATAGCTTCCCAGTACTGTTTGATTGCCGTATGAAAGTTTTGTAATTCTTCCTCCCTGAAGGTCAATGTCGCAAATCCAAGAGCCTTTGGCAAAGCGTATTTTACTTGCATTACTCATCGTATCTTCTTTGAAATCCCAAATTATTTAATACGAGCGAAAAATCCTGAGTATCAACAATACTATCCAAATTCATATCTGACTTTAAAAGTGATGCTGCGTCTGTTTTCCCAAGGTTATTTCTAATTGTTGAAACATCATACGCATCAATGACACCGTTAAACGGTTCAATATCACCTGCATACAGCAATATTCCAGTTAAGTCAAACGTGTTTTCCTGAGAAAGTTTAACTCCCGCAGTGTTGCACTCATATGATTTTTCAAGTGTATCTTCTGGGTGCTGATCGCAAACTTTCCGCCTCAGATGAAACGGCCCCTTGAGAAACAGCTGATATAAAACATCCTGATTTTGCGGAAGCATTGCAGACATGCTTGCTTCCCAAACTCCACTTTGCTTATATATAAAATCAATTGTCTGCGCAGGATATGTTGTTTGCGCATTTCCCATCTCTATTCGTATTGGAATTGAACTACGGTTAACCGATGGAGTTTCTACACCTTGCAGTTTTATCTTAAGCTGTAATGAAACAGACCGCTGTAATAAACCGGATGAGCTGCTGCTTGAAGAACCTGCAGAAACTGTTGGAGATATAGCCGGAGAGGGAGAAATCGAAGGAGTCTGTGTTATGCTCGGTCCGGGCGAAACGGTCGGATAGGTTGCTCCTGTATTTCTAAAATGGGGATTTAACGATTCAAGCCAGATCATGTGAAAAAACTCTTCTCCATTATCATTTTCCACAACGAGTGAAGCATTTCCTTCAAGAGACTGCTTGAAATCCGCATCAGTCAACGGTATTGCTTCGTGAAGAACCGCATTCATTCCATTATGCAATACGCCAGTCTTGCTTCCTTTTTGAATTCGCTTCTCAATAGACTGCCCGCCTGTCGATTTATACTTTACCGTAAAAAAATCTGTACCTTTGTTTAAGTAAAAAATGTGAATAACTGCATTTGGATCGGAAAATCTACCGTTCTGACCGGTTGAACGTTTATCAAGCTGGAGAAGCAGTTTTTTGTTCCCCGGAAGTTTTTTCATCTGCCGGGTATACTGCTGACCATTTTCAGCGGTAACACCCTGCGGGTATACCAACTGGGAATCGTTCCATAAGACCAACTCTGTCGGATCCGGCTCGATAACTTTTAGATATTTATTAAAGTTGCCGTCCATTTTTGACGGGTAGTTTGCCGGATCAGACGACGGATCGCAGTATTGATCCTGCGCATTCACCGTACAGGAAGTTTGAGTATATGCGGGATACCCTTTTTGTATGCCGTGGCCAGCCATGTTTGCACCGGTCCAGGTTTTTTCCCGCATCACAACCGGAACCGATGTTGATTGCGTTCCCGACTGGCTAAACCGGTACTCTGAATCGCGAAATACAACCCACGCATGTTTTGCATTTGAAGCGGTAACTCCAAGGTTTTCATAATACCACTTCCAAAAGGCCAAGCGCCCCTCACCCGGCCAGGGAGAATATGTGTCTTGCCCTGCAATTTCAATCGGCGATTTGTTCTGAAACAAGCTCTGCGGATATATCCAGTCGTCCTGCAGATCAACAAAATGGACATTTGCGCGAAGTGATGCAAGAAAAGTCCAGTATAAAAATTCGCTTCTTTTTTTTGCAGTGTCGCCATATGCACTTAAACTCAGTGTTGCTTCCATTGCAGTTATTGCCCGCGGATTCGGGTTAAATGAATCGCTGACTGAGTCAAGCGATTGAATTTGACCGCCTCGCAGTCTTATGTAGTTTGTACTTGAAGATATCCATGAGTTGTACCCAAGATTTTCAACCTGCATACCGTTGTGTTTTAGTCCCACTGGAGGGTTGAGCGTTAACCCGAAATCACGAAGCTGCGCCCTCATCTTATCCCCTTCTGCTGCTCCAGGCTGTATGACGATTGTTTTTGTCGGAAATGCATTTCTCCATACGCTCATCTGGAACTTAATCCACTCAGTGTATCCAGCAATATCCGGGTGCAGTTCTTTCCATTTTGTCAGAACATTACACTTTGGACCGTTATGATTCCAGTTTTTTGCAGGAGTCGTTTCATCCTCAAACCCAGAAGCAATAAAAATACCTGCCAGATTCGGGTGTTCGCGCAGTTGTATGGTATTTCCGTTATAGGGAATAAGGGCGTTTGCAAGAGAATTTATTTTTTGCTGATAAAATGTTTGCAGTTCTTGACTATCGTATTTGGGAACTTTCACCGTACCGCAGTTTGGAACAGAAAGCAGTTCGTTGTACTGATCTGGAAAATAAGAAGTAAACCTGTCTGCAACCGGAATTGAATTTTCATAGTGGTAGTCGTAGATAGAAACCGTAAGCATGTATGGCCGATCAACCTGTTCACCACTAAACAGAGTGATTTTTTGACCTGCATTTAAAAAACGTGCAACCTCTGCTGAAGTCACTGTCGCAAAGGTTTTGCGGATATGTCCGCCAATCGGGCCGACTGCCTGAACTCCATATGTACTTTGCGGGTTTACGTTATTGTAATCATCCCGTGCATAAATAACCGGATAGGTGCCATAATCAGGTACAGCCGGATTTGTTGCTTTTATTCTTGTAGTAAGGGATTTAATAAAAATAATTCCTGAAATCACTGCGATTACGCTTAAGAAAAGCATAAAAACAAATAGTACAGATAGATTGTTGCGTACCATACTGGAATTACATCTATTCTAGCATACTGCAAGAACCAATTACTGTCTTAGGCGTTTATTAACTATAGGTTGAATATTTTATCAGTGAATGGTATAATAAACAAATGAATCCTTCTGAAAATTATGCCTGGCATCTTGAAAAAGGATACCGAAGAAAAAATTTTGGAATTTATGCTATCGGTCTTCTTGCTGTTGGCGCTGGTTTGGCGTATCTCGGTTCGCAGTATCCGTTTCCTCCCGATGCAGCATACCAAGATAACATTCTTATGCTCGCTCAAATGGCAGGAAAGGATCTCGCTGCATTCCCGGCAAACTTTGGTGTGTCCCTTGCACATTTGATTCACGCATTAACCTCCTCAGTTCCACCCGATGTGGCCGCAGTATCACCGCTTACCCAACCTCAGTTTATCGCGGAGCAATTTCTTGGACATACAACGCTTCAAGATGCACTTGGCCCAGTTTGGGATGGACGGTTCAATGCTGAAGCGGTCAAGACACTTGCAGGAATTGCACTGCATACCCTTTTCGCTAGACGGTTTCTTTTTACCGGCCCGAGAAATAGGGCGAACAAAGACGTTGTTGAGCTTGGTCAGTTTATAGAAGGCCTTGCCCTCGTCAACGAAGGCGAAGAAAATAAAACTAAAGTAGATAAGGATAATTTGGTTGAACAACTAGCAACGATAAATAAGCGAATTCACAACCTTGAAATACACCAAGAAGTTGATCCGAATTTAAGAAACGAACAAGATGGAACAATGAGAAAGAAACTTAAAAAAATCAAGCGAAAAGTAAGAAGGCTTGAATTAATAGTCAAAGATATAAATGAGTTAGGGCAAAGAGTAGATGACTCTGAAGCACGAATTACAGACCTAGATACAGAACTGAGCGACAGATGCGACACGCTAGCAGAGAGAATGTATATACTCGAAAAATATATAGAAAACACGCCTAAGCCAGAATAATACTTCTCCTTAGATAAGGTATAAACTTGCTAACAGTATGCTAAAGTATATGCATGCTTACTTCGCTAAATTCTTACATCATTGGAATCACGCTTTTTTACACTGTTATTAGCTCCATTCCGTTTTTCAACAATCCCGTTTACCTTCCCAAAGTAACTATCCTTATTTTCGGAGCATTCCTGCTTGCCGGACTGCAGTTTTTAATTCTACAAAAACAAAGGAAAAAAACTATCCCGATAACTTCTTTTCACGTTATTATCATTGCATTCGGACTCGTTCATACACTTGCACTCCTTTTTTCAAAAAGCAGATCTGTTTCTTTTTACGGTCTATACACGGCAGAAGTTCAGAACTATCTATTCGTTATCGTAGTTCTCGCCTTTTCTCTCCTGACAAGTCTGAATAAACCTTCAAAAATCCCTCAACTTTTTTTTCTTGCCGGAACAATGCTGCATGTTTGTTTTGTTTTATACCAGGGAGTCGCCCTCAAAATCCCCCGCCCAAACGGTTTGGAGGGCCATCCGATCTGGTCTGCGGGAGTTATTGCTTTGGGGCTTCTCATAGCTCTTGATGATCTTAAATCCTATCGGATATTAAAATTATTATTTGTTATTTTGTGTGTTGCAGGTCTTACGGTGCTTGACTCAACTACTGCCTGGATTGCGCTTGGACTATCGCTTGGAAGCGCCGTACTCCTGCGTTTTGCATGGAAAACGAAAATACTCACTTTTTTTGTTCTTGGAGCTTTGCTGCTTGCTTACTTTCTCCCGAAGGAGGATTTCAGCCTGCAAAAACGCCTCCTTGAATACCGTTCAATCAGGCAGTTTCTCGTTCAAAACAAGCTTTCATTATTAGGCAATGGTCAAAACACTTCAGGACTTCTGCTTCTCCCCTTTCGCAATATGAATTTCCCTAAAGATAACGAAAGTTTGTATCGTTTCACAACAGTTCATAATCAGTATATTGAGGTATTTTTTTCAACAGGCATATTAGGACTTATATGCTGGTTATTTCTTCTGTATTTGGGATTAAAAAACAGCAACACTTTGTACAAAAGAGGGGTATTGTTATTTTTTTTAACTTGGCAGTTGTTGTACTATCTCCCATTCACTCTTTTCTGTATGCTGTTTTTTGTACTTAGCCAAAAACAAGTCAATAAAAATCAAGAAGTTTTTCAGTTGTCAGGAAGCCAGGTTCGGATTTTTTTTATCGCAACAATATTTTTACTCATTCCGGCGGTGTATTTTGTTGTTAATGGTATTCGAGCAGAGATTGCCTACCGGAATAAGGGAGCTGAACAAGCTCTTTTTTATTCACCGAATAACGATCACCTGCTTCGGGAATCGAGTTTCACCCTTCTCGAACAGGCGCTTGCCTGTTATGCCTTGGACAAAGAAACCCCAAATGTGTCTACCCGCATGAAACCAGTTGTCTACGGCAAGAGTTCCCCTGGTTTTTCTGTACAGCCGGTGTGTTCAAATGGTTTGGCAAACGAACTCTCCCAAACTCTGTTAGAACGGCTAAAAACCGCAACTCTTGTCAATCCGATCCACCCGGATAATTGGAATGCATACGGTACTGCGCTTTTCAGGCTCGGACATGTTAACCAATTGAATAAAAATCGGGGGAAATTTCTTCAGAGCTCTCAAAAAGCACTGCAACAAGCAGTTCGGATTGAACCGACTGACCCACTCTACCTTGACAACCTCGGATTAACTTACCTTGACGCAAAAAACTTTGGAAAAGCAGAGTTCTACTTTCAAAAAGCGCTTGAAATCGATCCCCTTTATACTGTAAGCTTAAACCATTTGAAAGAAACACGAAAACAACGCCATGAATCAGAGTAAAAACTATACCCCTTTGCATATACGGGGCTTTGGAAAGCCTAATATTTTTTCAACTGCCTCTTTAAGTCTTGGAGCATTTATTGCAGGCGCAGTCATTATCAGCATCGTGTATGTCGGAACGCAGTCTGCAAAACAACAGTCGTATAAAACAAATGCATCTGAACCTAAACCAGTTTGCATTACGGAAATTTCCAATCCCCATTCAGCCCAAGCGTTTATGGCAGAGTCATCTGATGTACGAGAAATTTTTCAGAAAGAAACAGTCAGCACAAGCAGTGTTACCCTTCAGTGGGAACCGGCACCCGATGCAGAGGGGTACTATGTGACTTTGAGTAACGATCCCTATGCAAAATCCGGCGCAGTTGACCCTGCGGAAAAAGGAGTAAAAGTATCCGGAACATCGCGTGAGTTTCACGATTTGCAAGCAGGACAGACGTACTATTTTCTAATTCGATCAGTAAATAAAAAAGGTGTTGTTGCCCTGACCTACCCAACAATCGGCAACTGCCGATATGTTGTTGGAGCGCTCCCGATCTTTGAGTTTAACACGAAGCAAAATGAATAAGCAGCGATTTATTCCTATCGCCGTATTTGTTACTACCATACTTTCAGGGCTTCTCTTTATTTTTGTAACAAACAGGGCGATTCAAAAACCGGTGCAAACCGAAAAAGTCCGTGCAACCTGCGAAAGCGACCCAGGCTGTCCAAGTAATGATAATGGATACTATGACACCTGTGATGACGGAACGGTAAGGTGGTGCACAAACTACAAACGATATGCGTCAGATATTACCGGATGCGGACAGTCATGTTTTCTCAAATGCGACGACACCGTCTGCGACAAAGAGTGCTCCAACCCGCAAGAGCCCACTGCAACACCTCAACCAACAAACCGGCCAACAGCAACACCATCCCCACGGCCCAGCGCAACTCCGACCCCCCGACTCACCAATACACCCACACCAACACGAACTCCAACCCCAACACGGACTCCAACGCCTACCCGGACTCCAACACCAACGCGAACGCCAACACCCCAGCCAACCAATACGCCTGTTCCAATAAGCACTGCAACCCCCACTCCAACAAGAACGCCAACGCCTACCCGGACTCCAACACCAACGCGAACGCCAACACCAACAAGAACGCCGACGCCTACCCGGACTCCAACACCAACACGAACGCCAACACCAACTCAAACACCAACTCCGCAACCTACAAATACCCCGGTGCCGACTATCCAGCCTACTGCAACAGTCACCCCGCGCCCACCAACTGTCGCGCCCACAGCAACACCATACCCAACATACACGCCATATCCAACTCCAACCAAAGTATATATTGCTCAGGCTACGCCATATCCGACTTCACAGCCAACAAAACCACCCGTTCCGGTAAGCGGAGTGCCCGCTTTTGCTGCAATTCTTATTCCCGCAATCATTCTTGTCCTCTCGCTCATCCTTTAATCCGAGATTAAGTAAAGAAGGTTTATGGTTCTTTAGTCTTTGAAAACCTTAACCATAACGCTATCAAGAAACCGCGACTGCGGACCTTTTCTGTAAAACCGTTCATACATTTTGAAAGGAGATGACAATTCTTCCCTGTTTGGTTTTGGTCGTACATGTTCAACTACCCATGTCGTCAAATATATTAACTCTCCTGTTAATGGATCAATTATAGTACGCATATCATCTCGAAATGAAGAAGGCAGCGAATCAAGTAATCTTTGCTTTTCAGAACTTATATGATACATATCTTCGTATGAGCTTCGAACTGCTTCTCCGGCTTCTGATAATACCTCACCTGAATCTCCCGACTCTCTTAACTCTAAATACTCTCTAACTGCTGACTGGTAGTCTTTTGCTCCCCGCAACGCAACCGGATGCGGATCTATACGTCGAGGGATATAGGATTGATCCGAAATTTTGCTATGTGTATCGATATCGCCTGCAAGCTGACTCGATCCAATTCTCACTTCTCCAGCGCTAAGATTACCATCCAATACACTTCTTCCACTTCTCGGAATACGGATTTCTCCCCCCGCCATTTCTTTATTTCTTCTTTTTTGTCTCTGCAAACCACCACCCGATTGAGTTGAGCTTAAACCCATCAACCTATTGCGAAGGACCAGATCATGAAAGTTTGAAACTACCATAATTCGAATCAGTTCTGTCAATGCGGGGTTTTGAGAAAAATCAACAGACAGAACCAAGTCTTCTGAACCCGCCAAAAAATTCACCGGAATATGACCGGAAATACTCACCTTCGGGTCCTGTAGATTAAGTAAGAATTCAATATTTTCCCCTTCTGCTTCTTCGAGCGGAGGGGTAAAAAAAGAAATTGATTCAAACCCGAGAAGTGTTTCAAAACTCCGACCGTCAAAAACTACTGTAGAACGGGTTTCAGCGGAAGGCCAGTACCCCATCATTCCTTGATCGCTGTATTTTCCTATCATAGAATTTCCAACAGTGCTTAGTTCGGCCTGCTTTTGTTCATCAAACTCAGTCAGAACATTAGCTCCAATCCTATCGCTTAATACTTGTAAAATAAACTGACTGTGGGATTCTTGAAAGCTTTGGGATAATAAATCCGCAATTATTGAACGAAAATGATCTCGCTGTTTCGGGTTACGGAAAAAAATACCTGCAAAGTGCTCTAACTCACTTTGCTTAGTCCGGATAAACCAGTCAATAACTTCTTCAACAAGAAGTACTTTGAGAACTCTCCCTTCTGCAAGAATCGCCTGATTGTATGCGGTCACCAATCGTGAATAAAAATCACTCGTAAGTATATATTCGCTTACATCTGTTTCCGGACGAAGAAGTTTGATTGTAGAAGGAGTAAACCGCACCCCATTAATCATGGTTGCTATGAAATACTGAAACGTCATAGGGTCTAAACCGCCAACAAACTTACTCATGGCAGCAATCAATTCTGATTTTCCTTGACCAGAAACCGGATAAAGTGCCTGTGCAAAAAATTCTGATCCGAGCAACCGTTGGGTTTCAACTATCCCCTCCAGCCAGTCTGCATGTTTGAAACCACCCTGCGACTGCACCATCTGTGGCAATAAAAACACACGCTGCATTATCTGTCGCCAAAATAAATCCCCTTTTGGAAGAGCAGACAAATACCGCATTGTCCGCACAGCCCTATCCCGTGGATTCCCCATACTTAATAAGCCGGTTAAACTGACTCCACCAAACTCCTGACGAGTAAAATCATAACCCTCCATCTGCTCATGATCGATCATTGCAATATCAAGCAGTTCATCCGGACAATGCAGTAGTCTGTCGTTTGCAGACATTAACTGAAATCCCTGTTCAACTACTCTTTTTTTTCGATTGTTCGCTTCACTGATCCCCGCTTCCTCTTTCTCGGCTGCTGAGACCTTATCAGAAGGCAATGGAACACCCTGATGAGCTAATCGCAATTTAATCCGAGCTTCACGGGCCTTTGCTGAACGATTGAATACCAGGGTTACCGCTGCTTCTTCACTCGAAACTTCAAGCAAGCGCGGAAGACTCTCTAACAAATGAGTGAGCTCTATTTGATTCGTATCGATAGAGAACTGGTCTTTTTTATAACGTGCTCTATATCTTTGCAGTAATATATCTATTTCACCGGAAAGCGTTTTTAGCGAGTCGAATTTAGTAGCATCAGGCAGTTCTCCTAACTCTCCTGACTCAAATTCTCTCACAACCGGAGGAAGCAAATACTTGCATAGTACATCGTGCCGGGCAAGATATCCGTCCACACCCTGCAGAATTTTTTTTCCTTCTTCGGTATACGAAGAACCCACGGCAAGAGACAAACCAAGATGCGTCAGTTCGACAAGTGAGAAAATATCATATGACCCTTCTGTTTTAACAGTTATCAGTTTATCCACCTCATCAAGTCGCTTCCTCTCCTTCAACTTACTCATTCCACCGATAAGTTTTTGGATATCTGGTCGATACTGAACTACTGGTGATACACGACTTTTTTCTACCATAATCTTATTATACTAATTGATTATGAATACATATTTAGATTGAGATAAAGGGATTTTTTTGGTATACTATGCGCCTTGCCCTTGTATGACAACGGAACAACAACCGGTACCCGAACGTGAGCCAAACTTATCTCCGGTTGCTCTTTGTTTAATACAAGTTCACCCTGCTTTTGGAGGAGGATACGCATTTCAAAGAGTTGGCCTGCAGCTTGCTCCTTTCACCTGCCAACCCACTGACTTAGAACATCCCGATCGATACAATATCAACGGAACGCTGTATAAGCACTTCGAACCGCTAGTTCAAGAATTTAAGCAAAAAAAATATCCACCTCCTCATTTTGCTGCAGCATATGAAGGAGCCGGATTGGATGAACGGGGGGAGTTTGATGTTTTTTCTGTTGCTTTGGACTACAATACATCCGGCTGGCTGATGACACACCTATTTCAAATGCGAGATACGAGTATTATAATACTCTCTGAACAAGATCTTAAAAAACATCTGGAAACAAACCAAAGATACCGTGTTGCACCGCCAAATATTGGACTCGGCCATCTCACTGTTGATCCCCGCTGTAAAGCAGTGCTTCTGCCTGAAAAACCTCAACTCACCCAGTCAACACGCAAACCGCTTGAACGAGTCATACAACGTTTCTTAAGCTCTTATCCATCCGGAACAGAATACCGTCTTCAAGGTCCGGATTTTGATATACTCCGAAAATTTGTCGACCCTAAAATAGTTGATACTTTTGAAAAAGACACGGTAAAACGAAGACTTATGGAAAGGGTAATGATACTTATTCAAAGTTTATACGAAGGTCTCACTGTTTCGCGAATTCAAACTCAACAGCCGAATCGTTTTAATGGTCTCAATTTTTTGCTGGTTTCCGGACTTATCCTCACTGAAGCCCTCACTGAATACTATGAAAAGCGTGCACAAAAAACGGCCGGTGCCGGACTTGAGCCAATAATAGATTATTTAAGTGAACGTTATAAGTCTGATGCACGCATGCATGGATTGACTCCTGGTGACCTGAGTAAACAACTCCAATCTATCGCAGGGGCGCTTGCTGAAGCAGAAGGTATTCCTCCCCAGGTAGAAGAAGCTATGGCGCCAACTCTGAGTATATCTGGTGCGCTTGCGCTCTCAGGAAATTATCAATTGATGTCATTTATACTTGGTTCTTCAATCGCACTTACTCTTTATTTTCAACCCCTCATTCGTGCGAACCCTTTTAGACCAACAGGCGACACACTTCACTTGGGCAGCCATTTTATCTCAGCATTGGGCCGGTATCTTCCCGCCATTGCAAATGCAGCGGGTTTAAACCTGCCTGAGACTGCAGTTATTGCAATGGTCGCAGGTCATCATACGGAGAATCTTTCCGAATTATCTGATATCCACGCAGGCCGAGCTTCCTTGATTTTATTCCGAGAACTTTTACGCATGTTTGACTTAAGCATTGGCACTCCTGCGTTATGGAAACAGCACTGCGAAGCACTCGCGGGAAAGTATTCACCCGAGGAAATAGAAGCTGCGGTACAAAAACTCCAGGCAGAACCTGCCGGATCTGCGCTTTTTACTGGTTACAGTCTTGGCATCGAAGGCAACATACTACTTCGCAATACAGAGCTTCTCCTTCGCCCCGGTGTAACACTGCTTGAACTTCCCCAGCATGCTGGACTCAGCAGAATTCTTGGTGCTCTTTCAGACAGAATAAATCATCCCCGAGGCATTGCGCTTCAAAAAAATCGCGACGGATCTATCTTAGATCTCCATACCGGAGATGAACATCCGGTACATTATGAACGGTGCGGAGGGGTTTCTGTCAACGATCCGATCCCCTCGTTCCACCCAAGCCTGAGCGAACTGCAAATTCGAACTTTTCTGTATGAATCCGGACTGTTTTCTCAAGCGGAGCTTGACGCCTTTGAACTCGGCAACTGGACAAGTACCGATTCATACTTCAGAAAACGGTATGCCCTTGCAGCAACGGGTAGCCATGCACTTTTTGGTTCAGCGAAAGTGCTGATGCTTGATAATTTTGATACTGATGTTAAAGACGCTTCTTCCTGGCAGTCTATGATACAATTTATTCAACGATTAACTGAAAAGGGTATCCCCGTTCTTATCGGCTATCATAATGATCCAGGTGAACATTCAAATGTATATGATGCCCGACTTGACGTGATACAAAATCAAGGTATTCCGGTGCACCGATACACGGTCAAAGGGCAGAAATTTGAAATAATCAATTAAGATTTAATCAGCGGGTTTCAGGATTGAGCCATACAACCGGTTTTTCTGAATTTCCATCCTGTATTTTTCGTACAAAAATTGGAATTCCCTTTTCTGATCCAGCTTGTACTTTTACACATTGTAACGCACTCCACATCCGCCAAATTTGGTAATCTGCAACCGGTACCTGAATTTCAGATCCATTACTGCTTTTTTCATCGGCATACGTCTGCGATAAATCATCGTACTTTTTTGCATCGACATCGACAATTATTTTCCCGTCAACAAGTTGAATGCCGGTCACCGCCTCGCAACCACCAAAATGTCTAAACGATTCCCCTGTTTGTTTATTTGCCATTGCAAGAACTTTTTCTCTTGTTTGAACATCCATATCTCTATATTTTTCCTGATTAAGTATCGACTCGGCTACATGCATTTTCCAAGCCTTTTCCAAATCGTTGAATGTTTTAGGTTTACCTGATGTTTGCTCGGCAAAAAAAGAATCGCAAAATAGTTTAATTTCATTGGGATCCAAAGACGCAACTGCTTTTAGTTTTGCTTCAATTGCAGCCCTGTCTGGAAGTGAGGTAGTACCTGCTTCTTGACCGTCTTTTTGTGCCTGTTTTGCTAATCCCTGAATTTCATAATATGCTTGACATTGCGGTTCACGCTTATCTCCTAAATGATGATATATCTCTTGAAAAGCAGGCTCACGCTGGGCAGGGCTAAACCGCTCAGCCAACATATCCATATTATCGGCAATCCGTATCATTGCAAGAAGCGGATCTTGATCAACCTCTACTTCCTTATATTCTATTCCCAAAGCAGCATCTCCTTTCTGTTCCAGATCCACCTTTCTTCCTCCAAGTCCACTACTTCCTTCCCTTACCCGTATATTATCTGCATTTATCGGAAGTTTCCGTTCATTCGCAAGTTTCATAATACGATCTTTAGCGTCACTATCCTCAACCTCAACGCGAACATCCTCTAAATCGGCTTGGTTCTCCTCCAGCTGGGTTACCAACCGAATTGTTTGTCCTCTATTCATGAGTATCTCTCCCTGTTTCGTCTGAACTTTTCGCTCATATGTTGCTTCAACTTTATCGGCGCCATGATACAAAACTGCATCCCGAAAATCATGTCGGATATGAATACTTGGATTTTGTAGTAAACCAACAAAATCCTCTCGAGCTGCAATAACTGCTCCCTCAAGTGCATGCACGGCTTTTCCCAGTTGCTTCGCACCAGCAGCAGGATACCCAAAATCATGATATACCGCTACCATATCCGCTAAAAATCGTGCTTCACTTTGTGATATGTCATATTTTTTTGCTATCGTATCAATATATTGAGGATTATTTGCAATAATTTCCCGGTAATGCGTCAATACGTTTAACGTGTGATCAAATCCATGTGAAACGTATTCCTCGGGATTATCAAGTTGTTGATTAAATGCAAATTCAGTAACCCGGGATGCATGTTCTGTTACCACCTGTTCATCTGCATTTTCTAGTAATGAGTACATTGAGGCAATTTCATCAAGCGGAGTAAGATTGCCCCTTTCGCGATTTGGTTGGGAAAAATATTCCAAAGCGCTTTTTACTTTTGGATCATTTGACTCTTTGTATTTATTCTCAAGCTGTGATCGCAACTCTCCCACCACCCGTTTGTTTCTTAACTCTGCGGGAGTTTCAGATTGAATATTTGCATCAGGCCTATCACCACCTCCTGCAACAGCATGTAAAAGATCCCGTGAATTACCCCCGGCACTAATCCGATCCGAACTCATTGCAGCTAACAATTGATCGGACAATGCTTTTTCATTTAGTGCATTTGTTCTTGGAATTCCTGGTTGTTCAATTGTTTTTACCGGAACAGCGGGTTTTTCTGTAATATGTGACATACTATGAGTATATCAAATTACAATTGTTTTAATTACTCCTACAAGGTATTACTTGAAGCGATAAGAAAAGATTTTTATGTAGTTTTTCTGTTTTTCCGCTCCATAAACCATTTGAGTCCAAGACCAAACACAGAAAGAAGACCAACAAGTTTTTTCTGGTCAACCACTTTTGTCAAATTGTCTACTGCCTTTTTTTTAAAGGCCAGGACAGACTTTTCCAAACGCCACAGAATAAAAAAAATGCTGATTACTAACACTATTCCCATCACCATGAACATACTTGCAAGGGTATAAAAAATTGTTTGGATTTCCATATAATTTCATTATACAAAGTTACTTAATAACTTTGCAATAAAACTAATTACATCTACAATTACACCTACGAGGTGCAATACGGAGCGATAGAACGATTTAGATAACCGTTATTTTTTGATTTCTATGCGTTTGCTATAATGAACTCTTATGAAACTATCAATAGGTACAGATGGAACACTACCCGATACAATAGCTTCCCTTTCCTCATAAAGTTCACACTTCCCCATCCCAGAAAGGCAAGAATCATCACAGAAAGAAACATTTTAGGCGAGATAATACACTCAAAACCTTTGCTCGATATGACTAGGTAGCTTAGTAGATCCGCATTGCGTGGAAATGTGCCTTTATTGTCCTACTCACATCTGAACGAACCCTTGCCCCATTGAATCCGCTTACAACATAATAGTAATCATCTCTACCTCTTTGTGTCATAACTAACGACCTATTTTGTTTTAATCTCGCAAGCATTCTCAACCATGCTGACTTATTGGGGTGAAGAATTGAATTAAATATTGTATTACCAATCAAGTCTGGAATGAATAAGATAGGATCTGTCTGTTCTGAGCCAATTTTCATATTTCTGAAAAATATTCTTCCGTTTTGCAATGTGACATCTCCATCTACCGCATGATTTTGTAAATATGGATGAGTAGAATCCCATTCCGCTGGTGTTTTAACGGAAAAGCCCGGATTATATCCATTGGCAGTCAATTGTATGGTGTGCACAACTAATTTTCTGAACTTTTCTGGCTTATTTTGCGTATCGATCACATGCTCCATATACCATTTATCTCTTGTTCGATGAGTGTAAATATAATCAAAAAGGAAATATTGTTGCCATTCAATAAATGCGTTTGTTATGAATGAGAATTTGGCATAATCGCTCTCACTTAAATTGTTTATTTGATTACACAGTAAGTTAATTTCATCTATCAATGAGGGTTCTGCTGTGGATAAATGATCAAAAATCCAGTTTTGAAGTTTTGCCGCTTGTCGGCGTTGATGTTCTTCTACCAGCCCCTTATCTACTGTATTGATCTGGTATATAAATGTCGTGTATTTTATCTCAGGATGTCGACCTATATATTTAATTATTTTTACCCTATCAGCAAATGCAATATTATTCCCTTTCGTGGTTTCAAATGCCTTTGGGAAATTTTGATTTACATACTCCTGAAAATTGTTCCATTCTGAATCCGTTACCGAAACAAGAGTAACAAGTCCAAACTGTTCGCTATTCGTTCCTTTGAAAAAACCTGTTTCGTCAACACCGATAATCATTTCTTATGCTCAACTCATAATTCATTTCTTTGTTCAAGAAATTATACTGACCCGAATATACACAACGCTTCAATGGTTTTCAAGTATTTTGTTTTAAGAAAAATACCATGCATTTTAGCTTCAAATTGTTGCTTATAAGCCGTATTCTAGCCTCAAGGTTAAAATATGCATACTATAATTACTCGTCAGAACAGTCTGAAATCAATATAACCCTTTTCAAATGCTTTGGTTCCAAATAGCACATACGGTATATATAAACATCTCAATTTGTGGGACGATTTTTAAGAACACTTGACATGAAATAAAAGCTGGGTATATGATTGACCCAAGTTTGACATATACAGGTCAAATATAATTTTTCATCACATAGCTATGATAAAAATAGATCAAATTCAAAACTTAGTTTCAGAAGGTCCTCCAGAGGGAAAAACTCTTGAATATAAAAAAGAAATTACTATTGACACAGAGAGTGATAAAAAGGAGTTTTTGGCCGATGTATCATCGTTTGCAAACACAATAGGAGGGCAATTGGTCTTTGGAGTCAGAGAAGATGGTGGATTGCCGGTTGAGCTTAAGCCGATGATTGTAGACGATATGGACAGTCTAAAACTTAAAATTGATGGAATAATAGCTTCAGGAATTAAGCCACGATTGAAATACTCTCTTATCGAGGTGAAAATAGGAGATGGGTATGTGCTATTGTTGAATGTTGAAAAGGGCTGGAACCCTCCACATAGAATTATCTTTAAATCTTGGGACAAATTCTATGCACGTAACACCGCTGGAAAATACCCGCTGGATACAGAAGAGTTACGATCGATATTTACTTCTTCTCAGACACTTCGTGATAGGGTTGGTAATTTTGTAGACGAAAGGAGACTAAAAATACTTTCTGATGAACTTCCAATTCCAATGTGGAAAGGTGGAAAGTTGGCCTTACACTTAATCCCCCTAGAGTCGTATTCTGACAATTTTCAGGTTGATATAAAAAAATGGGGATTTGAAAATGATTTGGCACCTATCTTTCAAAACGGATGGAGTCATCAACGGAACTTTGAAGGTCAACTCATATATACTCGAGACGCAGATCAAAACACTTTCTCATACGTACAGTTGTATACAAATGGAATCATCGAAGCGGTGGATGCAACTTTATTGTCCCATACAGTTGATGAGACCCCTTCAATTCCAAGTCGTGAATATGAAGTTCGACTGACTACGGCTTTAAGAAGATATCTATCGTTCTACAAAAAAATTGGAATAAACATCCCCATTCTTTGTTCTTTATCATTATGTGGAGTTCGAAACTATATGTTGAGCACTAACTCATACCGTAGAAGCAAGCTAAATAAAGACCACCTCTTCTTGCCCTCCACCATGATAGAAGCATATCAGACAGATTCGACGGATATCATGAAATCAAGTTTTGATCTTATTTGGAACGCATTTGGATTCGATGGGTCGCGGAACTATGATGATTCAGGAAAATGGAAATAATAAATATAATTTTAACTTTTTCGGATAATAAATTGTCAAGATAATCTATAAAATGAGGTAAATGCCATCATATAATACAAACTCCTGCGTTCCTTTGCCCTGTGAAATATATCAAATTCGTACACCCAACAAGCCTGTTGTGTATAAGAGGCGTGCATATGGGCTCCTAAAAAAGTTGATTCAGGAGGGAAAGTTCTCCAGTCTTCGTATGTGTGCTCGAACTATCGGTGTACGTCCTGAAACGGTCCAATCTTGGCTGAAAATGCCCGAAATTCAGCGTCTTCTTGCCGAAGATATCGATACACACATTCAAGCCATAGAAAAGAGTAGGGATTGGAAGGCACATGCGTATCTGCTTGAACTTCTTATTGGGCAAAAACGTCAGGAGGGACCCAAGCTCTCAGTAGTTACAATAGAAACCAACAAGGGGGTGACTCAGATTTCTCCCACTACTACTTCATAACAGGTTTCCCTACTTTCATGAGTACTCGCATGGGAAGATATAATGCGATCACCTCCCCAACTATACGCCCTGTCATTATCTTGTCGACGAGCGACTGTTGAATGAAAATAAGGTAATACAGATTGCTGAGCCAGAAATATACTGCTATACAACTTATAAATATGTCAAGGTAGAAGATCAGATTTTTTCTCATTTTTCTTTGATTGAATTTTTAATGTATTTTTTTCATCATCTACCCAATCCAGAAAACCCTCCATCTTTATAACTTTTGCATTTTTCCCCATAGCTTTTGAATCATCTTCAAATTCGACAAAAATAGCATATCGTTGATATAAATTATGTCTTTCAATACTATTTGCATCTGTTGTCGCAAACATCACTCCAAATGCACTCTTAATAGACTCTGGGTCGTCAGGTAAATATGAAATTGGGAAAGCAAGTGGGAATAACATTGATTCACTTAAAACTGCAATTGTCTTCCCCAACCTACTCAGAATGTCTTTAGCATCTTTAACAGGCATTTGATGTTTTCTCGAGGCTAGTTCTTCGAGTTCTTTCATATTTTTCTCTACTTTTTCGTCAATTTTGTTTTTCATATATACTCCACAAAAAAGCTCCTCGCAAGCCGGTAAACTCCTTTCGGAATCTACCCATATCCCTTTCGGGATAAGACCAGGTTATGGAAAGCTTGACGAGGAGCTCTCGTCCCATAACCTGGATTTCAACCATGCCACCTGGAAAACCAGAGGGTTGTAGGTCGATCGAACTGAAACTCATTATATAAAATATCGAGTAATAAATCTTGATCTTATTGTCTAAAATATATATGTAAGGCTGAAATAAGCCTTTTTTACAAGGATACTCTTCAAGACACTGCACTCAAGCAACAAGTCTTCAGGAACCCATAGGTAAATCAGAGCAATTTGCTTGTGATCTCTATGGGTTCAGCAATGCAACCCTTTCAATCCAAGCGGTTCTATTGCAATAAAGATGAAAGACAATACAAAACCAAATACATACTCAATAAAGGATCTGTATATCGCAACGCTATTTCTTGCATCCAAGCAGCTCTCTCTGTTAAGGCTAGAAAAAATCAATGATCGATCTTATGTTTTTGTATTCGATGATCCATATTCTCAAGCACAAAACATCATTCAAGCTCATCTCAGTGGCCAATATAAGGTTATCAGTTCGGATCTTTTTGAGGCTCTGAAGACCCTGAAGACGCGGATCCATCTGGGGATTTGAAACCATGAGAAAGCCAAGAGAAATAAGTTTGGATTATCAATTTGACTCAGTTCTTGCAGACGACGAAAGCGTTTATGAAGTATATCGACAGTTGTTTGAAGATATTGTAGCAAGTTTAAAAGGTCAAGACGTAGTTTCACCATTACCAATTTCATCACATCAAAAGTATGAAAAGCCATAGTATGCAGGATGTGGACCTCATCGGTCTACAGATTATCAACACATTCAAAAAGAAGCCATCAACGAGCTTATCTTTTGTTTTTAGGTTTTATCGTAAAAATCCGTGTTACTCCTTGATTGGAGATTTTCCTATTCTTGCAACAATCATCAACAGCCTGAAGAAAATCAACTATCCGCTCGATAGAAAAAAACCTTATATGCTCTCAATCAATCACAAGAATTACGCTCATTTTCAAAAAAAGACAAAAAAGAGCTGTTAGTGGAGTTGTTGAAACCCATGTCTGTTGGGTCTAAACGGGCTATGAGTGACCAAGAAGACTCATGAAAAGGTAATGAGGACCGAAGTTACCATTTATGAAAATAAATATGAAAAAAACCAGATTCAGTGCCATTATAAACGAAGAAAATCTTACTATTTCCATCTCCATAAAAAATGAGGGTTCGTTATTAGCAAATGCAGACGTGCTTATCAAGACAGTTGATTTTGGATTGATAAACATAAAGGGCTATCAGATCTGGAAAAGCAACAATATGAATAAGCGACTTCAAGAGTCTGTCAATATCACTCCCCCCTCAAGAAAAATGCATGGTCGATACATCCAACTGGTTTATCTTGAGAATCCAGATACTTGGTCTGCATTGGAGGCGAGAATTTACGATGCTTACTGTCTCGCCAGGACCAGATCAGAAAAGGCAGATGAGATTATTGATCCACACGATATCCCTCTCTGATTATTAACAAGTAACTATATAGTTACAGTTACTATAGCGTAACGGTACTATCGAGTTACATGTACTATGTGTTTATTTTTTAATATTTATCTTTTCAAAAGATGTACAATCAAAAAATATGATAGCAGCACTTTATGCTCGAGTTTCCACAGCAGGACAAGAGAAAGAACAAACAATAAATTCTCAAATCGCCGAAATCGAAGAGCGGGCAAAGCAAGACGGGAATATAATTGGTTCTGATTTAAAATTCATCGACGATGGCTGGAGCGGCTCCCTACTCGCCCGCCCGGGCTTAGATAAGCTTCGTGACGCAGTAAAACTAAAAGCCTTTGATACGCTCTATTTATATGATCTTGGACGCCTTTCGCGTGACTTTCTCAATCAGTTAATGCTTAAGAAAGAACTGGCAGAAGCAAAAATACGTATTATTTCGTTACACGATGTAAATGGAGATAAACCGGAAGATCTGTTTGCTCAAAACGTAATGGGTTTATTTCATGACTATGAACGTCTTAAAATTGCTGAAAGGTTCAGAAGAGGTAAACTCCACAAATCGGGAAACGGTATTTTATTCGGTTGGGAAGCCCCATATGGCTATAAGTATGTCAAGAAAAACGACAACAATCCTGGTCGTTTTGAAATCGATGAGAACGAGTCAAAAGTCATAAAGATGATTTTTTCATGGGTTGGATATGATGAAATGACAGTCAGACAAGTTATCAAACGACTTTACGAGATGGGTATCTCTCCACGAAAAAGCAAAAAGGGATACTGGTCTACAAGTACGTTGTCAAAAAGGCTCAGAGATCAGACATATATTGGTGTTACTTATTACAACAAAACATTGTCAGTGCAGCCCAAAACTCCCCAAACGACCAATAAATATAAACGGATCAAAAAAAGTAGCCGAACATGGAAAGAGCGTAGCGAATGGAAGGCAATTGCTGTGCCAGCCATTGTTGATAAGGATCTATTCGCCCGAGTGCAAAAGCAACTGGCAATCAATAACACTTTTGCGATGCGAAATAAAAAGAACCAATATCTTTTATCAAATGTTATCAGCTGTACATGTGGTCACACACGAGCTGGTGAAGGAATTAAAGGTACTCAAAATCTTTATTACCGATGTACGGATAGAATCCACCGCTTCCCTCTCCCAAAACAATGCCATAATAAAGGTGTAAATGCTCCAACACTTGATGCAATCGCTTGGAGCAAACTTTCTACACTCCTCTCAGACCCAAAACGAATAAAAAAATATTATGAAAGATGGAAATCAGAAAAAAGTGTTGTTAAGACAAACCCTTCAGAAATAGAAAAACTATACCAATCTGAAATGGAGTCCCTTACCGAACAGGAAAAAAGATATCTTCAAGCGTACGGAAGTGGAGTCATTACCCTTGACCAATACAAAGAGCAAAGTCATGCAATAAAACTCAAAAAACAAGCCTACATGAGCAAATTTAGCACTCAGACAGACAAGAACGAACCAACACTCTTTGTTGCACCCGATTTCAAGGCTGTGTGTGATAAAATGAACACTATCCTGGATAAGCGAGTTTTTGAAAAACGTCGTCATATTATTCAAAAACTGTCAATACGAGTAGTCACCGACGGTACTACAGCTACCATGTCTGGAAGACTACCAATAACAACTGACACAGATTTTAGCCAGGAAAATATCAAGTATGAAATTGAGTATCGGCATTGTAGGGTTGCCAAACGTTGGCAAATCAACCCTTTTTAACGCACTTTTGAAAAAACAGATTGCGGACGCAGCGAATTATCCGTTTTGTACGATCGAGCCGAATGTCGGAATCGTTGAAGTGCCGGATGAACGGCTTCCTGCGCTCGCCAAAATCGTAAAAACGGAAAAAATTGTTCCCGCGGTAGTTGAATTTTATGACATTGCAGGAATCGTAAAAGGCGCATCCGTCGGTGAAGGTCTCGGAAATAAATTTCTGTCCCATATCCGTGAAGTTTCCGCGATTGTCCATGTCGTACGGCTCTTTGAGGACGGCAATGTCATTCATGTTTCAAATCGGGTTGATCCGAAAAGTGATATAGAGACAATTGAAGCCGAACTTATTCTCGCAGATCTTGAAACCATTGGAAAATCAAAAGGCAAAAGTGAAAAGTCAAAAATACAAGTGAAAAGTCAAACCGAGCTTACCACACTTCTTACCTTACTCGAGGAACAGTTAAACAAAGGAATTCCGGCGCGAAATATCATCTTAACTGACGAGCAAAAGATAATGGTAAAACAACTGAATCTACTCACCATAAAACCGGTAATTTATGCCTTTAATGTTTCCGAAGAACAACTTGAAAAAAAGAACGAAACGGAAAAACAGATTCAATCAGTCTTTGATAAGTTAAAATCAGTTGAAACCAGTTTTAATCGGACCGATTCCAACCGACTTGCCCAACGAAGTTTTAACGAAGGTGCGTCTCAGCCGACTTCAACCGATTATAACTTCATTTATTTAAACGCCAAACTTGAAAATGATATTCTCGCACTCTCCCCTCCCGAACAAAAAGAGTATTTGAATCAATATAAACTTGAAGATACCGGACTCAACCGACTCATTAAAAAATCGTACGAAATTCTCGGACTTATTTCGTTTCTCACCGCAGGAACACTAGAAGCACGCGCCTGGACTATACAAAAAGGCACTCTTTCGCCACAAGCTGCCGGAACAATCCACACAGATTTTGAGAAAAAATTCATTAAAGCTGATATTATCTCCTATGAAGATTTTGTAAACTGCGATGGATGGGCAAAGGCTCGTGAACTCGGAAAAGTGGTAAGCGCAGGACGGGATTATGTGATGAAGGACGGGGATGTGGTAGAGTTTAAAATTGGGGGTTAAAAATACTATTGCTTTTTATCCTCAGTAACGCATATATTTTTAATTATGTCCGAACCTCAACCCGCACCAGTACACACTGAAACACTAACCTCTCCGGAGCGAACACTCTCCTACCCACCCCTTCATGGTCTGCAGGCCAGACTTGCTCTTGCCGGAACAGATCCCGGTCTTCTTGATTACCGAACACCAGCCACATTGACTCCAGATGCTCTTTCCAAGGATAAACAGGTCCATTTTAAAGAAGTTGATCAGCTCATTGCAGGAGCTTCCCTATCTGAACGGCCTCAGGTTGCAAAGGAACAGTTAAATACTGCAGTTGGCAAATGGTGTGCTGATGTTGTTAGGGCAGTACAATCAAACTCTGATTTTTTTACCAAAACAGAACAGGGAAAACAGTTTGCGGAGTTTTTTCAGAAGTTTGGACTCAATGTTGCCTCATGTACCGAAGCAAATGCTCTGGAAATATACAATCAATACTGCAACGGAAAGTCAGACTATGCACAGTTTGAACAAAAAGTTTTTAGTGTTTTTAGCTCCAATAACCAATTTGACCGCGCAGCATTTGAAGCAAACCTACCCGCAATCCGCTGGCTTGCAAATATGTTCGGACAGGAATTCAGTGCAGATATTTTTACCCAGCGAATGTATGAAAAGGTCAGGCGGGCTGCAGACTCGTCTGAATATGTTGCTCAGTCAGCTCCTTTTGTTGCAGAATCCGGTATGGAACAGCGGTCAAAAGACTGTATTGACTTCCTGCTGAAGCACAAAGCAAAAGCACAGCGGGTTGAACCAACAACGCCTGATAAAAAATCAACCGTTCTTCATCCGTTTCCACACGAGCTTCAAAAAATTGTAGATGCACAATCGTGGACTGAAGTTCGTGAAATATGGCGTAATGCCTCATATGGAAAAATATATGAACAAATGCTTCCGTCGTTTAACGGAGCAGACAGCACCATTCCTCAAACACCTGAGAATATGAGTGCGATCACCCATCAACTTCAGAGAGCAAATACTCAGGAAGCCCAACGTTGTTTTCCTCAGGCAACCGTTTCTGAAGTTGAAGTAAATGGGAAAAAAGTCCTTTCAATAACCGATAAAAAAGACAATGCTGTATTTGTCGAAGATAGACCCAACTACAAACTCAACATAATAGGACAGCGTGAACCGAAAATGACGCCGTACGAAGATAAACTTACCCGCATTTATATCAGTTTAGACCCCCGAAAAGCTACTGACGCTTTTTACGCTTTTTTAACAAATCTGGCTGACCAAGGCGTTCTATCAGATATACAGGTCGCACTGGTAACAGAAGAAACAGGAAACCCTACAGTTGAGATGAACTCTCTTGTTGTATACGTTACGAAATCCCAGCAGGCCGATCGTGAAAAAGTTCTTGACACTATTCTCAAAACGTATAAAACTACAAGAGAGCAGCAACCAGAACTATTTACCCTTGAACCTCAACACCGTGCTGCAAACAGAGCAAACTTTCTTTCCTCATATCGGTGTTTTATCGACGACACTCTATCGTTTTCTGAAATGTATTCAGTACAATCCTACGACGCTGCAGGAAGACAAGAAATAGACGATGCACTTGGCATTGTTCCCTACGACGATAAAAGCGGAGTTAACCACGCGAAACGTCTCGAAAGATTACGTACTGCTAATTCTCGTGTAGTCTGGAAAAAAACAGAAAAACCCGATGTTACTAAACTGAATTCATACCCCGATGGAAAGAAATTTAAAGTAATCAGAAAACTGAACTGTCCAGGACTTATCCAATATGAAGACAGGGTTGTTGTGAAAAGAAACGGGAAATTCCTGCTTGAACCAACCCCAGCAGAACAAATTAAAATTAGTCAGACTCAACATTTAGATGAAATCAGTATTCCTGATGTTGTATCTGCAATACGTATTATTACCCAACCGGCGAAACCTGAAAGCTTCGTTCCCCTTTCCCCTGAAGCAATACAACTACAAGAATTTATTAATAAAGGGGGCAAACTGATTTTAGAAAAAAAATATGAAGAGGCTATCAGATATTTTACTCAGGCACATAATGAAGCAAAAAAATACGGCTACTATATCGCTTCGGGTCGTTCTTATTTTATTAACGAACCAATAAGTCCTGATGAAATTGCCGATAAAGCTGACGTTATTGCATCATGGTCAAGGTTTAGTCATGATCAGAAAAGCATTACTATCGGTGGAGCTGAAGGAAATATACCCTCTGAGCTAAGACAGGAAATCGCATTAGTTGCTATGGAAGAATGGCTGCATGCATTACAATTCCTCCATAACAATCCGCTTGCCGGATTTCAAGATCATGAAATTGATGTTGCTGCATACATGCAAAAGATGAATATTCCGGTAACACCTACCTTTATGTCTCGTTATGATCGTGATGTAGTTCTTACCGGAAAAGCAAATGAAACCGGTCGCACGTTTGAACTTAGGCGAGGGAGGTTTGTTAATGTTACTCGTACAGACGGCCGAGTTGAAGATAATTGGCAGATTGTCGGATTTAACAGTGATGAGAACCAAGCAATCGTCGTTAATGCTGCACAGCTACGTGAAAAACGTATTCCGATAGATCGCTTACTTGAAGACAATCAAATAGAAGTTTTACCGTTTGCACAAGTAAAGACACTCGATGAATTGTTCCAAACACTTGATTCACTACAAGGTTTATGCGGATTCCAGGAATTTTTTACCGCAGAACAATTAAAAAGTATCATTACAGAAATTTCTCATAACAAAAAAGGGTTGAGTTCAATTCCACGCTCAGGAGGTTTAAGAGAGAAAGTTAAAGAACTGTTAAAAATTTAATTGTTGCTTTCTCTTAGAATGTTGTTTCCATTGCATTTTTTCGATTTACTCATATATAATCTAAATATCTACTATGTCCGAACCTCAACCCGCACCAGTACACACTGAAACACTAACCTCTCCGGAGCGAACACTCTCCTACCCACCCCTTCATGGTCTGCAGGCCAGACT
Source organism: uncultured Gammaproteobacteria bacterium (assembly GCA_964530235.1). Taxonomy (GTDB): domain Bacteria; phylum Patescibacteriota; class Microgenomatia; order UBA1406; family GWC2-37-13; genus UM-FILTER-33-9. The sequence continues at coordinate 13,623 of CAZGYB010000004.1, read as the reverse complement.
TGCTCTTGCCGGAACAGATCCCGGTCTTCTTGATTACCGAACACCAGCCACATTGACTCCAGATGCTCTTTCCAAGGATAAACAGGTCCATTTTAAAGAAGTTGATCAGCTCATTGCAGGAGCTTCCCTATCTGAACGGCCTCAGGTTGCAAAGGAACAGTTAAATACTGCAGTTGGCAAATGGTGTGCTGATGTTGTTAGGGCAGTACAATCAAACTCTGATTTTTTTACCAAAACAGAACAGGGAAAACAGTTTGCGGAGTTTTTTCAGAAGTTTGGACTCAATGTTGCCTCATGTACCGAAGCAAATGCTCTGGAAATATACAATCAATACTGCAACGGAAAGTCAGACTATGCACAGTTTGAACAAAAAGTTTTTAGTGTTTTTAGCTCCAATAACCAATTTGACCGCGCAGCATTTGAAGCAAACCTACCCGCAATCCGCTGGCTTGCAAATATGTTCGGACAGGAATTCAGTGCAGATATTTTTACCCAGCGAATGTATGAAAAGGTCAGGCGGGCTGCAGACTCGTCTGAATATGTTGCTCAGTCAGCTCCTTTTGTTGCAGAATCCGGTATGGAACAGCGGTCAAAAGACTGTATTGACTTCCTGCTGAAGCACAAAGCAAAAGCACAGCGGGTTGAACCAACGGTTGCAGACCCCACAATACCGGAACCGACACAACCAGCGCCTTCACCGACACAAGGGCCACCAACAACAACACCTCCCACAACCCCACCCCCCACTCAACCCCCTCCCCAAGCTCCAAAGGGCTGGCATGCAGAACAAATGATTGGAGAAACCAAAGAAATGAAAAGACAGCGACTAAACTCACCACCAACTCAACCCCCTCCTCCAGATAATCCATTCGGAGGAACCGGCTCACCAAACTGGACCGTAAGTCAAATGAAAGCTGAAAGTCGAGAAGATCAGCAAAAACGAATACAAGCTGAAAAAGATAGAAAAGCTGCCGAACAAGCGGAAAAAGCTGCACAGAAAGCTGCTCAAACTGCACAGCCCACTACTGCACCTCCTGGACCACCACCAGCTCAAACGAGTCATAGAGGGTTGAGAGAACAGCTTTCGAGAATTCACAATCCGTTTAGACGTGAATCCGAACCTGATTATTCAAACACACTCTTCCCTCCCGACGAATACTTCAACAAAATGCTTAGAGGAACAACAAATAATGACTCTATTCCACCTCTCTCCAAAGACAATCGATCATATTATAATAATGGACCAATTTTATCAATTGAAGGACAAAGAATCCCTGCGCAACTCATAGAATACCAAAATAGACCAGGAGAAATACGCGTAAGAACTCTTGCTTTAAATACCCCTGAAATTACCTTAGTGGATCCCACCGGAAGAGAATTTCCTGTACAATCGAATGCTGGCATAGTCATATTAACAGGGAGTCAATTGAGAATCGGTAGTGATATGTTTTCTATTGGCAGTGACGGAACGTTAATAAAAATCAATATACCGGCAACACCTCAAAAACCTGGAAATCCACCACTAGCTTCAAATGAAACAGATGTAGCAAAACAAGCCCGAATGACAAGTGAAAGTCAATCTATCATAACTGAACCAAAAGCTGCTGATCCTGAAAAACCAGGTCATGTTAATGGCGCATCGCCAATTACCTTAAACGGTGGTAACGTATTTGCCGAAATATACACCCATTCGGATGGAAAACAGCACCTAAGAAAAACCCATCCTGAAGCTGATAGTATCACTTTTGTTGCGATAAATGGCACAAAACATCTAATCCAAGCAGATATGGGCCCGGTAATTAATAATGCACTTTGTTTCATTATTGGAACTGAGTTATACGAACTTACTAATAACCAATTTGTATTAATTACCGACCAAACAAAAAGGCAAGCGATTCAAGCTAAAATACAAGGTGCCCCATAAAATAAGTTCTTATTTTTCTTTACTTCGCGATCGGTGCAGGGGGAGGAGGATTTGTCAAACCGCCAAAATCTTTTGAAGGTTCTTGTTTTATTTCCGGAATTTCTGATGCAATTTTATCTGCTGTATCTGCAAATGAGGTTTCTTCCGGTTTGTAAAGGTATGCTGCACGAAACTCCATCATCGCAGAAGCAACTTCAACTTCCATATCAGGAATCTTTTTCTTGAAAAAGGACTCAAGCGCCTCATCCGTCTCGTTGCGATCAAGCAATACTTCAAGTTCTTTCTGGGCGGAATCATCCAATAATGAAACCAAATGGGTATTGATATATTCGTTCAGTTCCATAAGAAGTGCCTTTTTTACTTCTTCGACGTTTGATGCGGTTGTTCCCGGATCTTTCCGGTCTTTGATCAACGTATCAACAAAGGTGAGCAATGCAAGCTGATTTTTAAAACTGGTCGGTGAAATATGTGATTGGTCTGTCATATATTTAAGATTACTGAAACTGTTAACATTTGTCAACCTACTCCCCATCTCCATCGCTATCGTTACCATCCGAATCATCGCCTCCCTCGGTACTCACCTGCGTTGCAGCGACTGCTGACCCTTGAGTTCTTTTCCGTTCTTCTTCCCGAGTTTTTTCGACAAGTTTTACCCAGTATTCCTCTACTTCTTTGTCAGTTGGGTTCAGTGTTTGATCTCCTTTTTCATCGCGCATCATTTGAATTATTTGTTTTTTTGCCTCTGCCTGCTGACGTGCTTCCTCTGTTTGAGCTTCTTTGCGTTGCTTTTCTTCTTCTGCTGTTTTTTCCGCCTGTTGGAGCTGACCAACCCTCTGCTCAAGATTGCTTTTGAGCCGTGACTCAACAGCAACAAATTTGGCAGTTAAAATATCGGCTGGATTTTTTTGCTCTTTTTCTTTCCCTTTTTCAGGAGTAAATTTCCATTTCGTTGTAGCCTTTGCCAGTCGTGTTGGATATTCTGAAAGATCGTCGCCGTTCCGGAATGCCTCTTCATATTCTTTCGCAATTTCAAGCGCCTCGTCATACTGTGCTTTTTTCTTTGCATCTTTCTTTTCATTTCCATACAATTGAATTCCAACTGCTTTTAAAATCTGTTCAGGAGTCATCAGTGCAGATTCCTTTGCTTTTTGCTCCGGAGTTTTTTGTTGACCAGCAGTTGTTGAGTTTTGAGCTGTCGTAGTTGTCGATTGAGTAGAAGCAGTGGTTCCTGATGCAGCTGTTTGCTGTTTTCCACCTGTGTCAGACGCCTTAGCGCCTTCATATTTCGCGGCCTTAACATTAAATCTTCCGGGCGGTATCGGCATAAGATCACCACGCAACTTCATCTGCATCAAATCTATATTCGGCTGGTCAATAATAAATGTCGGAGTAGCTTCGGGTACCTTATCGGTCAGTTTATCCGCTCCAATGGTTATGGTTGTAATACCGGGTATTTCTTTCCCCGGAACATCTGTTATGACTGTCGTCGTTACTTCATGGGTGCTTGCGTCGCTTTTTCCAAGTATTGTTGCAAATGAGACAAATGAATGATCGCCTTCGTTGGGTATTACACCGACATGAATCTCCCCGAATTTGCCGTTTTCGTTCCCTAAATTAAAGGACAATCTTCCTTCGGGATTCCCATCAAAATTATTTATATACTCTGATTCCAGTGCACCGTCTTTTCCCGGCACTGCTTTATCCAGGTGTCCCTGATTTAACACCATACGGGAAAACTCACCGAGGGTCATAGTCTCACCTGAGGGCGTTTGAAACTGATGAACTTCATCATGCGGATTCAACCGAAGCACTTTATCCGCAACCCCGTCTGCATTACACGGAACTGCAATGTCACCGTGCCCGGGAATACGGAATACATAGGTCAACTCACCCTGCTTTGCAAGCTCGTCAACGCTGATCGGAATATCCGGATGTGCGGGGTTGTAAACGGTATGAGCGCGGTAATCAAGCACTACCGTATCGTTATTTTCTTTGCTGTTATGCAACATCAGCTCAAACGGATTTTCCGCTGAGTCTTGCGGAAAAGACATTTGATACCGTTCTCCAGCGCTTAAGTGATCCCATCTGCCATGTTCGCCAATCATGGGAATCGTCACGGTACTTTCCACTTTTGTATCCGGTGCGTGTGCGGTGGCATGATCTACCGATACTTTCAGCGCTTCAAAAACTCCCGCACCACCCAGATTAATACTTCCGTCTGTATTAATATGTGCATTATCAATTAACACAACTGGATTACCTGCCTGCATCACGGTACTGCCATCTGCTTTTATCGCAACCAAATCCCATGTGCCATGAGTTGTATCCTGCTGCCACTGCGTATGTTCAGGTGCTTGAACAGTAACAGCATTACCGTCAACCATAAGTGTATGATCAATGGTATTTCCCGGCTCCCAAATAGTCACCTCATGAAGAGCGGCACTTATCTCGGGCGGACCCGGCTTTATTGAGATGCCCGCAGCATTGAGTTCTGCAAGCATATCCGGATGGGTCACATTGCCGGATGCATCAACTCCAACAAGATGGGTTCCCGCAGCGTCAACCGTGCCCTCGAGTTTAATTCCGCTTAAATCATGCGCAACGGTTACATCCTGAACATTCACAATCGCACGGTGTCCGGCACCGTCTTCCCAGATGTTAAATTTCCCGGGAAGCTGAACCGGAATTCCGTCTATTTCAGTATGGTGAACGCCGTTGAAATCAACCGGTGGTTCAATCTGATTTCTCACCAGTAAAGCGCTTCGTTGAAACGGAGTTACATCCAGTTGCAAATGCTCTGTTGCAGGAGCGCCAGGATGCGCTCCTGGGCTTACAACTACATGCACATCCGGCTGGCCTTTGGTAATCACATCACCCCACTCATGCGCCCACTGAGTAAATCCTTCATCATGAATATCTCCGACTTCCTGCCCGAGTTTCGTTGTATTAAACCATTGTTCAACCCCTTGGTTTTGAATTGCAGTTGCTGTTGCCTGAATGCCGTGTAATGCATCCTGACCCATATCAATCACGGTCCCATAAACGAGTGAGGCCACCGGAGCGGTTACAATCGTGCGAACCACGACACCTGCTCCACGCTTCAAAGTAAGCTTGCGCAGAACATTCCGTTTGGCTTGCAAAGACTGTTCCCGATCAGTCATGCTCACCTTTTTCTGACCTGCATAAAAATCATCAATAATCTGTTCTGCGTCTGCTTTCGAAAGTTTTTGCTCCCTTTGCAACCACTTTTGTGCAATACGTACATCAGTACCGCTGCGAAGCTGAGCTTCTGCGAGGCCTGACATGGTTTCAACCAGACCGCGACCTCCATCTCGGCCGTATTGCGAACCGGTTCCATACAACGGTCCTGTTCCTCCGAATGAGGGATGCGCAGATTTATATTGCTGCAATCGTGCAATCGCATTGAGCATTCCACCGCGCAGTGCCGTTTCCTCTTTTCGTTTGTTGCCTTCTGAGTATCGAATATAGTTTTGTGTCTGATATGCAAGCCGTTTGTCACCGGACAGATCAGTTAGACGGAATCGGGCTTTCAGATCGGCAACGGTTGCAAGAAGCTGCATTGCTTCAGCATCAGTCATTTGTTCAACGGATTTACTCATTAATGAATCTAGCTTACCCTGAAGCTCCGAGGCCTGTTTCCACTGCACCAAAGTTGCCTCAATCTCCGCGCGACGTGTTCCCTTTTCCGCAGGCCCAGCCCCGCTTGCGACTTCCCGACTTACCTGCGCTGCCTCTTTCTGTGTTCTCCCGTGATAGACAAACGGATGATAATCATGGCCGGCAATGGTAAAGTTTATTTTGTTTAAAAGCGGTATTGAAAAACCCGTTTCTTTCAACGTCGTCATAGCTCCCATACCGACAACCGCTCCGAGTGGTCCCATAGCAACTTTACCAGCAAGCATGGGAAGTTTGCGTGTAACAAAATTCAGCCCTGACAAACCCCATCCAGCAGCAAAAGCTCCTCCATATGTCAATGCATCATTTACCGCGCTTGCTGCAAACCCTGCAGCCATGGGAAATGCTTCACGCCGGGAAAGCATTCTCACCAGTTTTTCAGTCGCAAGACCCACCTCAACCCGGCCTTGTGTCGGATCCCATTCTGCTTTTCCAAAATAGACATTGAACGTGAACTGATCCCACTTTGATCTGCCGTTTTCTCCGGGATGCTGCATGCTGTCCCACCGGTCTCGCAGACGTTGTGCAACCGGAAGAATATTGCTTGCAAATTCTCCCTCGTTGAAATCTTTTTGCTTATCTTTCGGAAGCATGGAACGGAAATCAGTACCAAAGTACTCATTTACCCGTTTCAAAAACTCCTTTTCAGACATGGGAGGCTGAGTAGTACAGTATTCTGCAACAATCTGTTTTAACCCAGCGTTGAACGTTTCAAACTGAGCTCCGAGCACATCTTTTGCGCTGTATCGGGATTCGTGCTTATACTTAAGCACGGTGCTGTTTGCTTGATCAAGACTTAAACCAGGCACTTCTGTTGCAAACCGTTCACCCAGGCTGTTCTGCTCTGCAAGAATACGCTGGAAGTTCACATTTTTTTCATCCATTTCCAAACTTGCTCTGTTTTCCTCTGCCCACCGAAGTCCAAGCTTCCGTTCTGAAGGTTGTCCAACGCCGGTAATACCTTTAATCGTATCAGTCACATCCCATAGCTTTCTGCGGAACCAGCTTCGTTTTGCCCGTTCTTCACGGCCTTTTTGCACCACCATATGAACATATTTATCCGGAACATCCATCGGCACTCCGGGACCTGCATCTTTTCGGAGGATTTTTCCGAGTTCATGCACATAGCGGATATCGCGCTGCTGAAAGACACTCCGGGCAATATTATTCTGCCACATAGTTGCAACTGGATGACGGACTGAATACAAAATACCACCTAATAGCGGAAGTTTATACAACCCTTTTCTCCTGGCTGCAAGATTGGTTGCATCCAGTGAACGTAAACTTTCCGAATTGCGAAGGGTGCTTTGGGTCCGCGAATCGGTTGATGCAATACCGATCGTAGCTGAAAGCTCAGAGTCAGATGCGCCGTTTCCTCCTGGAGGAGGCTCTGTCGGTCGAGGTGTTCTGTCATCAGACCCAGGAGCAGGTGGCAAATCAGTTTTTGGTGATCCTTCTTTTCCGGTTGGTGCACCGGGAATACGTCCATCAAGTCCACTAGGTCTCCCTTCCGCCGGTGCAGGAGGCGGTCGGACTCCTAAATCTGCACCATCAGGTGTTCCCGGACCACCTCCACCGGGAGGTTTTGGAGCGGGTTGTGTTGGGGGAGGAGAGGTTGTTGGCGGGGGTTTGACAGTCGGCTCCGGTTTTGTAGTTGGACTGCCTAAATCTTCAAGTTGAGTACGGGTCTGCTCTTCTGTTCCCTGATACAGTTTTTTAATATGAAAAACCGATTGGGCTTTTTCGACCTTAATTTTTTCAAGGAGAGCTCTCCGGTGCATTAAATCTGCTCCCTTGAGCGACATTTTAAATAGTTCATCAGTGCTATTTTCTGTGAATGTTTCTGTCAATCCTTTCAGCGTACCTACTGAAGGCATGCCTTGAACCCCATGATAATGTGTTTTTATGTACTCTTCTTTTTTGTCTGCGGGTAATTGACTCAGCTCGAATTTCAGTAGCTTAACCCGTCTGCGCATTTCTGCAATTACTTTTTGAGACTCGGTAACCGGCTCACTTCCTGCAGGTATATTTTGTGTCTGTAAAGCCTCAGTTGCTTGTTTATAAAACTGAATTCGAAATTCGCGCAACTCTTTACTTGCATGCGGGTCTGTAGGAGCAGTTTTCATAAGTTCTGCAAACTTCGCTCGATAGGTAAGAGGTTTTCCGTCCGGCCCATTCCCTAAAGTCGAATCGGTTACATCCATTAGGTTGTCTGCAATAAAGGTAAATGCCCGCAGGTCGGTTTCAAAAACCTGCTTTATATCTCCGTTTTCATCATATATCGATTCCAGAGCTCCAGAATGCTGTAAAAAGTTTCGTGCGTCATTTTGTACTTCAGTCCGCATTGACCTGCGCATTAAACCGTCATCGGCTTCAAACTGTTTGCGTACTGCCTCAGCAACCTGCACATCAGCCTGCTGAACTTCCATTCCAAGAATCAGCAGTTCGTGATTTAAATATTTTCCCGTTAAGTCATAGAGAGTATCCAGTTTACCCAGATAATTACCTGGATTCATGAGCCGGTCCATGACTTGTCTGCGAACGTCTGCTTCCGACTGACCCTTCAATATTGTTTTCGCCTCATCAACCAACCGTTGCGACTCTGCTAGATAATCAACCTGAACCGGTTTTACTTCTCCGCTTACAAGCCGATCTTCAACAATTCGTAATTTTTTAACTGCCTCGTCCCGCCTAAACCCAGATCCGCTATCAATATAATACGGTGGGATCCGAACTCTTTTTGCTTCGGGAAGCGGAGACGGAGAGCTTGGTTCTGGAGGTTTTTTACCTTTTGGTTTTGGAGGTTCAACAGTTGCTTGTGTTTCGACAACCTGCTTGGAATCAAGCGCTATTGCAGATGCGGAGTTACTTGGTGCTTGAGTCTTCTTTTTTTCTATTCTCGCTTCCATAACCACAACAGTTTCACCGTCATCAACCTTTTCCCCAACAACCATTTGATAACCGTCAACAACCGTACATTTTTTATCAAATTTTCCCTGGTTAACTGGATTTATAAAAGCAGTTCCATCAGACTGAGATTTTTGTCGCACTTCATCTAATTTTGCTACTATTTTTTTTGCTAAATCAGATGCATTTGTAGTATCCTGACTTATTTTTCCCAAAATATCCATTCCTATCATACGACCATCCTTACCACGCTGCTGAGTAACATTGCCTTGCCGATCTACTGCTCCCAAAAAGTTTTGCAAGTCCTCAGCAACACCATCAGTCATATATACAACACGATCGCCTTCTTCCAAATCCAATGTTCCAACTGAAAGAGGATCTTGTTGTAATCTACCTGTTTGCCCTTTTTTTCCTCCTTCAAGTGTTTCTCCAACCCGTTCTCGAAGCTTTAAGTATTTCTCAAATGAGTCGAACTGAATTCCGGTTTTGTGAGTTGCTCCATCTTCGGTCATCTGTCGTATCGAATGGTTTTTTACCAAACGCACTCTTCCGTCTTTCCCAATTACTGCAATCTCCGTATCTCCTCGTATTGCATACGTTAAAGATAATTTCCCAGCATTGTCCTGATACATTTCACCAAATGCCAAACAAGCAGCAGGATCATCAGGGCCACCTCCTAACTTTCTAACAATGCGGTTCAGATGAAAAGCTAAAGCTGCTCTGAAATCATCTTCAGCTACTTTACGTGTTAACCCGTTATGGTCGAGAGGTTTTGACAATCGCATTGTTGTCGGGTTACCATCCTTATCATACGTTTGAAATGGCTGACCTGAAATCATATTATCAATCGCCTGCTTTATTGCTTCAGCTGCTTTTGCTCCGTCTGCTTGACCGCCTACGCCATCTATTACCCCACCAAAATTCCTAGAAAGAATCATTCTGTCTTCTGATTCGCTTCCAGCCTTCGGAGCTCTGGCCTCACTACTAGATATTGGAGTAAGCTGCCTTGTTTCAACTCCAGGCAGAGGTTTTGTAATCTCTGCAACAACGTCCTGCACTCCCCTAGCCTTATTCGCTTCAACTTTTGGAACATCTTGGCGGTCACAAATAAAAACTTTATCTCCTTTATTTGCCTTTCTTGAGTAAACCGTTGGCACTCCTGCTGATTTATCAAAATTATCCGATTGTTCATTGTATACCTGACTCGTTTGAGCTCCCCTAATCTGAACTACTGCCAGACGTTTTGCCCCTATGCTGTGCATATTTCCACTTTTGTCTATGAGAACAGCAGCAAAAGCTGGAAAAACATCTTGTCCTTTTACTCCTAATTTATCGTATGCCTCTTTCACGGCCTTATATGCATCTTTAAGAATTTGGTCCTGAGGTTTATTCGGATCTGCTTTAACTAATTGATCCATGAATACCAGCATGCCGACAGCGGATGCGCTTTCATTCCCTTTTCCCGCATCGGCAAAGTTCACCAAAAGCCCAGCAAATCTGCCCCCTTCTCCTGTTAATTGTGTAAGTTGGGCTTCAAGTTTTGCAATATCCTCAGATTTTGCTGAAATACCCGGGAATTTCTGGGCATCAATCTGAATATTGGACTGAAGTCTGATATGTTTTCCATCACAGACCGCATCACGCCCGGACCCAAGCGAAGCAGCTTGCTCTGAGGTAGAAAAACGCTCAACTGGTTTCAGTCCTGTCTGCGTTTCTGCTGCTGTTGCTGCCATGATTAATTGAGTAAACGAAAATATACCGTCATGTCAAACACGTATACGTTTAAATAATGGTATATATAATATTGATATATTTCTTTCTATAAATCAAGTGGTTATTACATCATTCATTATGTATGAAGCGTTTTATGTATACTCAATTCTATGAACGATAAACCCACTCTTCTGTTTTCGATTATTATTATCTCCCATAATGAAGGCAACTGGCTCCAAAAAACCATTGACAGCATTCTATCCGATAATTCAAGTCCGCCCTTTGAAATTATCGTGGTAAATGATTCCTCAACAGATAACAGTTTCAACTTTTTCACAAGTGCCCCTTATGCTAATTTCGTAAAACAAAAAAAAATTCAAGTTATTACCGGAAATAAACTGGGTCCTTCACGAGCCAGAAACCTTGGAGCGAAATATGCAAAAGGAACTGTTTTTATTTTTCTCGATGCTCACATGGAAACAATATCCGGATGGCTTGAAGAAGTAAAAAATACGATCCAGCATATTCCCGATATATCCGCACTCACTATTTTAATGAAAAGCATCGGTGATCCAAAAACAAAACAAGCCCATTCTCCTCTCTATATTCCCCGTAATATTATGCTCAGTGTCAATAGCTGGGTACTCGTAGAAAATCCCGAAAATAATACTATTCGGGTTCCATTTATTCCTAGTGGATGTTTAGTAATTAAAAAAGAATGTTTTGAAAATGTCGGTGGGTTCCCAGACTTTTTAAAAAGCTGGGGATGTGAGGATCTAGCTTTCAGTATACTCCTTTACATGTTTGGTTATCACTGTTATCTTGACCCAAATATTCAAATTAACCACCGGTTTGTACCCATAAAAAAACAAACGCCCAGCATGATTGAGGCCAAAAAACATCTTCTCTTCAATTCTTTGGCATGCGGGTATGTGCTGTACGACGATCTTATGTTTACAGACCTTATTGAAGGGCTCACTGAAAAATATGGACCGCTTGAGTGTAATGACGACTACCGACAGTATCTTGCAGAAAAGCAAAACCTTGATAATTATAAAAAAAAACTTTCTGACAAACGGAAAAAGTCCTACAGCGACTTTGCTAAGGAATTTTCCGAGTACCTTCCATATCTTCAGGTACTCAGCTTTCGTAAAGCGTTAAATGTTAAAAAAAATGATAAAGAAAAAGCCTTTGAGTTACTTAATAAAGCAGAATTGATCAAGTATTCATACCATACTTTTGATTATACCCTCGTCAGAGCACTCTGCAACGTACAGAAAGCATATATTGCTCTTAAGTCAAACCCACCTCATGCGCTTTCATATGCAATGCAGGCCTTTGACCAGGCTCCTCTTTCTGTCCCGGTACTTCTTTGTGTTGCTGATGTTTTTTTTGCTCAAAAAAAATTTGTTCATGCACTTCCTTACCTCTTGTCAGTTGAAAAAATAATACTCGGTAAAAAAATAAAAAAATCAGAACTTGATCAAACCGATTACTTAAAAGCTCCGGGAAAAATCTACGATATGCTCTCTATTGCTTTGTACTATGCCAAACAGTATCCAGAAGCGGTTAAATATGTTAAGCGCGCTATCGAAAACCATACTGATTTGGCCCGTCTGCAAAAAAACCACGCGCTATTTGCAAAATATGCAGAAAACGACGAAAAAAAGAAAGATGTTTCAAAATAGCCCTTGCAATACGGAAAAAAATAGGATTTAATGAATTAATATTAATGAAATCATGTAATAGTTTGATATTATTGATATAATATAATAATATAAAATGTCTGAAACTCAAAAAACCTCAGGAGAAGCAACAAACGCTGCCTTGCAAACAGAGGTTGCAAAAATTATTACCCCTGCTCCATTTACTACAGAAGGCGGACTCAAACTTGTTCCTGGTTCTCAAGAAAAAACGCCACAGGAAATTAAAGATATGCTTCCTGCGCTAAAACCGAATGGCGAAGAAACAAACCTTCCTGATTTACTTCGGCAAAATTTATCGGCCCTCGTCACTGCTGATGATCTCAAATCATTCGGCCTTAATCCGGATACAACATTTACCATAACGCCGAATGTTCAAATAAAAATTGTTTCAATTCTTTTATCAAGAATTCAGGAAGGAGCAGGATCAACATCACTTTCAGATTTAAAAGATGCTTTGCGAATAGATCCTACCAGTGGCGATTTATGGGATCAAAGTTGTATTCCTCCGGAATACGGATTACCTGAAATGATCGCATCACTTCAAGTCGTTGCTCTGGATGCTGCAAAAGAACAATATACTGCAGGAACTACTCCAAAAGTCGACAGATTTAAAGCAACCGATGATACATTTAATACCAAGAAAAGCCGAAGACAAGTTTATTCTGAAATCGGTGGGTTTGGACGAGAAGTATCGCTCGAAGGAAAAGAAATGGATGTTATAACCAAAAGCGGTGAACATATTAAAATTCAACCTACTGTTGAAATGGATTTACGCATCGCACAATCCCTTTTTAATGCAGCTCTACCACCCGAACAACTCGTTGAAGTAACAAAGCTTAAGTTACAGATGGATCACGAAACTGATCCAGACAAAAAAGATGAACTATCCCATCAACTAGTACTTAAAAGACAGCGTATATACAAGGCAATTTTGAAAGCATATGAAGTAAAAACTGAAAAAGGTGATGCTGTTAAACTAGATGAGGGTGAAGAATCAGATGAAGTCAATAAGCTTGCTGGTGAAATCCGAAAACGGATGCTTACTGTGCAACAGAATGGAAAAAATCTCCAAAATATGTCCATATCTGAGGCAAATCAAGCCTCATTAACTGATTCAGCGAATTTGCTTGGAGTATCTCGCGATGGTCTTGCATTGTTATCACCATCAAATATAGCAACTCTTCTTGCAAAAGCCAGTTCAAGCCATACCCTTCAAACAATCGCTCAAGACTTTTTAAATCAAGACGCTTTTCGTTCTGTTTCTCTTGAAAACCGTGCGGTTCTTCAAGATATTCTTGTAAATAGGCTACGAACACAAAAAAGCATTGATGATATTCCAAGAAAACTTGGCGTTGAAATTAAACCGGAAAACATTAATTTAGCACTATTCCTTAAAATGGGTCTGAAAGGCACTGATCTTTTATATAGACGTAGCCTGAGTGAAGAAATACCGCAACCAACTGAAGAAGAAAAAAACAAAATTCCAGATTGGCTGAATCCTAAAATAAAAATACTGAAACAGGTGCAGACTGGAGAACAATTAGCTGATCTTTTAAAAACACTTGAAGCTGTAGCGGCAGGTACAGAACCTCCTGCTAGCGAAGTTCCGCCAAGCGTTGAACCACCTGCAACAGAACAACCAACAGAAGCTCCAGTAACGGTTGAAGTTCCAGTCAC
>CAZGYB010000003.1:38715-165977 GCA_964530235.1 uncultured Gammaproteobacteria bacterium | reverse complement strand
GAGAAAGGAGAGCGCTTTTGACCAGCTGCTGGGTAATGGTGGAGCCTCCTTGAAGATTGCGTTTGATGGTCATATCTTTGATCGCTCTGAAAATTCCTGATACAAGAGAAACACCTTTATGTTGGTAGAAATCTTTATCTTCAATCGCAATGGTTGCATGATAAATTTTGGGTGAAAGAGACTTAATGGATACTGGTGTACGATTTTGATCTTTATAAAATTCGTAAAGCAATTTACCGTTTCGATCAAAAATATGTGAGGACAGTGGAATAGATCGATAGTTTCGAAGTGCATGAGGGGTTGGAAGCTTATAAAGGATAAGAAAATAAAACAAAACACATCCTCCGATCAATAAGAAAAGAAAAAAAAGAAACACTATATATGGTTTTAACAGGATTCGTCGGTCCTTATGGATAGAATTTTGCTTTGTTTCCATTCGAGTGTTTAAAGGACATTCTCCGTCAAGCGCGGGAACAATGAATTAATTTTTTTAATCTGCCCTGAAAAAGCCTGTAAAATAATTGCTGAAACTGTTGGGAGGAAAAGTTCAAGAAGATGACTGTATAAACGTATCTGATCTATATAATTTTTAAGCTGCTGTGCATTTGTTTTTTTCCACGGCTCATCTTTATTTATTTGTTCATCGATTGATTTAAATCCGCTCCAGAGTATCTCGAGCGATCGACTGAACTCATAGCGTTCGAGGTGGTGTTCAAACTTTGTTTGTGCGATAAGCGGTTGCGCTAATGGGTTTTTGGTATCTTCGGTTTCGGAGTAAATGATATTATTTTTTTCACAAAGCGCGAGAACCCGGGCCACGAGATTGCCCAGTCCGTTTGCCAGATCTGCATTATAGAGTTCTTTGAACCGCTCTTCGGAAAAATCACCGTCGTCATGAGACGGTATTTCTCGAAGCAGATAGTACCGCACCGCATCGATCCCATACTTTTTTACAAGGTAAATTGGGTCAATAACATTGCCAAGGCTTTTGCTCATTTTTTTGCCTTCAGATGTTATAAAACCATGAATAAAAATTTGCTTTGTTGAAGGAAGTCCGGCTGAGAGAAGCATCGCCTGCCATATTGCAGACTGTTGTCTAAGATTGTCCTTTCCTGCACATTGAATTCCCGGCCAGAAAGAATCAAACTGTTCTCTCGCTGTGGGCCAGCCCAATGTAGAAATATAAAAGATGAGCGCATCAAACCAAACATACATTACATGATCGGGATCGTTTGGAACGGGTATTCCCCACGGCATTTTTTCTTTTAAACGAGAAATACTAAAATCCTGGAGTCCTTTTTTCACGAATTGCACTATTTCCTTTAATCTATTTTCAGGGACAACATACGACTTATTCTGTTCATACAGATCAAGAAGTCGTTTTTCATATCGGGAAAATCTAAAAAAATAGTTTTCTTCCTGGTAAGACTCAATTTCCAAGTTGGGATGCGTTGGGCATCTATTGTCAACCAGTTCTGAGTCGGTTTTTTCAAGTTCACATCCCACACAATATTTGACCGCATAGTTTTTTTTGTAAATATCCCCGCTTTTTTCACATAACTGCCAAAAATATTGGGCAGCTTTTTCGTGTTTCGGGTCTGTGGTGCGGATAAAGTGAGTGGTACTGAGTGCGAGTTGTTTTTGAAGCCCTTGATATTTTTTTGCATATTCATCACAGTATTGGAGAGTGTCTTTTTGCAGTGAAACAGCCTTCCTGAATATTTTCAGACCATGTTCGTCGGTTCCATATCCAAATATAACATCATAATTTTGCATTCGTTTAAAGCGAGCGAGAACGTCAGCCTGAACTATTTCCAGGGCAAATCCGATATGCGGATCTGCGTTGACATAGGGGGCTGTTGTTGTAATGTAAAAGGTCTTTTTCATGTGGTTTTATTGTATCAAAAAAAACAGGCTAAGGAAGAGAAAGAAAAGAAGAATAAAGTTTAACAGATTGAAACCGACGAGTACGTTTGTTGTAAACAAAAACAAAATAAATAATCCAATTAATGCGCTTTTTTGCTTTGATAGCCAGAATGAAGAAGCAGAAGAAGCCGTGAGGGAAAAAAGTATGATAAAAGCGGTTACAACAATGTGATTTGGAGGTATAAAAAAAAGAAAGCAGTACAGTAATGCCGTAGAAAAAAAAACAAAAAAGAGCTTTTTTTTATTAGGGATTTTTTTAATTACCTGCAACATACTGTTTTACAAAAAAATAAGAGCCTAATAATTACATGCAACTTCCGGTTGCAAGTTCTTTGTATATCCATTATAATCTTTCATTATGAAAACAAAAAAAGAAAAGAAAGCGCCTGAAAAAAAGATGGTAGAAAAGGTAAGCCCCACGAACCTTATACCCGAAGACAAACAAAAACTGATAGAAAAATTTGCTCAAAAAGAAGGCGATACCGGTTCGCCGGAGGTACAAACAGCTCTTCTTACTCAAAAAATACTCCGTTTAACCGAACATCTGACCGAAAATAAAAAGGACAATCATTCTCGGAGAGGATTGTTAAAAGTAATTGCTAAACGGAGAAGAATATTGAACTATCTGCAAAAACTTGATGCAAAGCGATACAAAAAACTAATTGAAAGTCTAGGATTAAAAAAATAATATACGCTTCGTCTTAATTCAAGTAAATCTTATTACTAATTCATAATTGAACTGGATATGAAATATCTGGAGGAATCGTTAACTATAAACAAACAGGTGTTAAAACTTCAGTTTGGGAAATTTGCCCAGTCGGTGGATACATCAGTTTTCGCAACGTTGGGAGATACCGCGGTTTTAGTTACTGTTGCAGTTGGTCCGGAAAATCCGGCGATTGACTATTTCCCTTTATCAGTTGAATATGTTGAAAAGCTTTATGCCGGCGGTCTGATCAAAGGATCGCGTTGGATTAAACGGGAAGGACGTCCTTCCGATGAAGCGGTGTTAACGGGCAGATTGATTGATCGATCAATCCGCCCACTTTTCCCAAAAAACTTCAAAAATCAGGTTCAGGTAGTTATCACGCTTTTGTCAATTGACGGGGTAAATGCACCGGAGATTGTATCCGCCATTGCCACTTCAGCTGCACTCGCAGTATCAAGCGTTCCGTGGGAAGGACCGATCAGTACGACAAAAATTGGATACATCCCCGCCCAAGAAAGTGGAAAGGGGACATTTGTTATCAATCCTTCGGATGAAGAACAGGAATACTCTTTCCTTGAGCTTGTTGTTTCTTCAACCTCAGAAAAAGTGGTGATGATTGAAACTCAGGCGGGCATGCTTACAGAGGAAATAGTTGAAGAAGGGATCGAACTTGCCAAAGAAGAAAACAAAAAAATTATTGAATTTATTTCCTCATTAGTAAAAAAAATTGGAAAAACAAAAATTCCAGTTTCTCAGGATGACGCATCACACGAACTCGAAGCAATTATTTCAAAATCATACAAGTCAAAGCTTGCCGAAGCCATGAAAGAAGCTGCGGTAAGAGCAGGTACAACAAGTGAAGGTTTGACGGCGATAATTGACGCGCTGTTTGAAGAAGTTGAGGGGAAATACGATAAAAAAACTATTTTGAATATTGTAACAAAATATAATTATGCACAGATCCGCAAGACGATTCTTGAAAAAAAACAAAGGCCGGATGGACGGAATCTCGATGAAGTACGTTCGCTCAATGTTGAAGTCGGGTTGCTTCCCCGCACACACGGTTCTGCACTGTTCCAAAGAGGGCAAACACAGGTACTATCGATTGTAACCTTGGGTTCAACAAACTTAGAGCAACTTATTGAAGGACCCGAGGGGAAGGAAGCAAAGCGATATATTCATCATTACTCTGATGGGCCGTATTCCTATGGTCAGACAGGCCGTATGCTTGGCCCCAGCAGAAGAGCCATCGGACATGGGGCTCTTGCAGAGAAAGCCATTGAGCCAGTGTTGCCAAGCACAGAAGAATTTCCTTATGCAATCCGAGTTGTTTCCGAAATTCTTTCTGAGAACGGTTCATCCTCTATGGGCTCTATTTGTGGTTCGTCACTTTCCCTTATGAATGCAGGTGTTCCTGTGAAAGCTGCCGTTGCAGGAGTTGCAATGGGAATCGTAACAAAATCCGATAGTGAGTTTGAAATACTTACTGATATAGTTGGTTTGGAAGACTTTTCCGGAGAAATGGATTTTAAAGTTGCCGGAACTTCAGAGGGTATTACTGCGATTCAGCTTGATGTAAAAAATAAAGGACTGACGAAAGAAATGATTCATAATATTTTTTTAAAGGCAAAAACCGCACGTCTTCATATTTTAGATGTCATGAATAAAATTATTCCAACACCGAATAATGATATTTCCCCCTATGCACCGCAAGTTGTGGTTCTTACGCCACCATCAGATAAAATAGGGGATATTATCGGTCCGGGTGGAAAAAATATCCGTGCTCTAATAGCTCGTACAAAAACGGAGATTAATATTGAAGATGATGGAAGAGTTGTTATTAGCGGTGTCGACCGAAACGGTGTGCAGGATGCTGTGAAAACTATTTCTGACATGACGCGCGAAGTGCAGGTGGGTGAGGAATTTGAAGGAGAGGTAAAGCGGATTTTACCATTTGGTGCATTTGTAGAATGTATTCCTGGTCAAGAGGGATTGATTCATGTTTCGAAAATGAGCGATTCCTTTGTCAAGGATCCGGCAAAAGTAGTTTCACTCGGTCAGAAAGTTAAAGTAAAGGTTATTCAGATTGATAGCCAAGGGAGAATAAACTTGCAGCTGTTGAAGTAAAAGTAGTGCAGGTAATATCTGCGTTGAATTTCTGGCAAATTGCTAGTAGAATTTTTCATATGGCCCGGCGAAAATCGATTATCAAGCTGCCTTTTTTAAAAATAAAGATAAACAGCAAGACTATTTTAACCATACTTGGTTTTGTTGGATTGGGAATATCAGTCTTATTTTTTTTGTCTTTTTTACCAAATATTGTCTCTGATTCTCAAGGCGGCACGCTTCTTGCATCTGTTAACCATACTTTAACTGAATGGTTTGGCGGTATCAGTATTTTTGTTCCGTTTATTATTTTGCTTATATCGGCGCATTTTTTTAACAGTAAAAAATTGAAGTTGATTAAACCAAATGTAACTATAGGGTTAATAATGCTTTTTGTATCATCTTTTGGACTATTTCAGTCGGGATCAGTCGGTCGAGCAATGTTTCAAGAACTCACGGCAAATATTTCTGTTTTTGGAACTGTGGTAGTTCTCTTTATTTTTTGCATAATCGGAATTATTCTTATTTTAGATACTTCCGTAGAAGCTTTGTTTATTGTAACGGGGAAAATACTTAAGAAATTGTTCGATGGTTTTAAAACCGTATTAAAATCAACTTCACCAGTATTCAATACTAAAAAAAGCAAGCAGCAAAGTGAGTTTATGAAAGACAGTTCGTTTATTCAGGATAAAAACATTTCTGTACAGAAGCCTGTTTTGTCACCTATTCCAGTTCCTCAGATAAAAACAAAACCAGAGGGTAGTGTAAATTCTGTATCAAGTGATTTAGTTATTAAACCGCTTAGCCCCTCAACTCTTTCCACCTGGATTTTCCCCCCATTAAATCTACTCGTTGATTTAAAACAAAAGGAAGCTGATAGGGGAGATGTGAAAGGAAATGCAACTACTATCGAGCGGACTCTAGACAGTTTTGGAATTAGTGCTCGAGTTGGGGAAGTAAACTATGGTCCTGCGGTAACCCAATATGCTCTTGAAATTACGAGAGGGACAAAACTTTCAAAAATTACTGCGTTAGGAAATGATCTGGCATTAGCACTTGCTGCTCCAACAGGTGCAGTAAGAATCGAGGCGCCGATACCCGGTCGCTCACTTGTGGGAATTGAGATTCCCAATAAAAAGCCGGAAATTGTTACCCTAAGAAGACTTCTTTCCGAACCGCTTTTTTCAAAAAATCTAGATCCGCTTCTTGTTCCTCTTGGATTGGATGTTTCAGGACAACCTCAAGCTACGAGTATTGCAAAAATGCCTCACTGTTTGATCGCGGGAACGACAGGTTCAGGAAAATCGGTAATATTAAACTCATGGATCACAACTTTCTTGTTCCGAACAAAACCGGAGGATCTTCGCATGATTCTTGTTGATCCAAAACGAGTTGAACTTACTTCTTATAATGGAATACCGCATTTGCTTACTGAAGTGATTGTTGAGTCGGAAAAAACCCTTAAAGCTCTTCGCTGGACAGTCAAGGAAATGGAAAATAGGTATAAGGAATTTGCAAAGGTTGGCGCAAGAAATCTTGAGGGGTATAATCAAACTCCGAATGTAGTAAAGAAGCCATATATTTTGTTCATTATAGATGAACTTGCAGATTTGATGATTTTTGCTCCGGGTGATGTTGAGAATTTGATTACTCGGATTGCACAGATGGCTCGTGCAACAGGAATTCATTTAATACTTGCCACGCAAAGACCATCTGTTGACGTTATTACCGGACTTATGAAGGCGAATATTCCAACCCGTGTTGCCTTCAATGTTTCGTCAATGATCGATTCACGGGTGATTATCGATATGCCAGGGGCAGAAAAACTGCTTGGAAAGGGTGATATGTTGTTTTTGCCACCAGATCAAGCAAAACCAAGGCGAATTCAGGGACCGTTTTTAACAGAAAAGGAAGTTGGACAAGTTGTAAAATTTTTGCAAACACAGGTACCGGAAGTCCACTATACCGAAGAAATAACTGAAGCAGAAGATCAGGCTGGCGAAGGAGTTGGATTTAGCGCTCTGGGTAGTTCTGATGCAAAGGATCCCTATTTCAATCAGGCGATTGCTCTCATATCACAGTTTGACAAAGCATCAGCATCTCTATTGCAGCGCAAGTTTCGTATTGGTTATTCCCGGGCAGCACGACTATTGGACGAGCTGCAAAGTGCTGGATTTGTTAGCCCTGCGGAAGGTTCAAAACCGCGCGAAGTGTTAAAACGACCCATTTCCTCAGATGGAACAGAAATGACCTCAGAAGAATAGTTTCTATTGAAGAAACTCTGATATATTCCTATTGTGTTCTTCTATAGTTTTCGCATAATGCATCGTGCCTTTTTTATCAGAGAGATAAAACCAGTAGGGTGTTTTTGAGTCTGCGTTTGCAGCAGCACGCAATGATTCAAGACCGGGATTACAGATGGGTGCGGGAGGAAGTCCGGGTGATTTGTATGTATTATATTGTGAGTCGGCATCAAGGTCTTCCTGGCTGAGTTCCTGCTTCCACCAGCTGTTCGTTTTTCTCTGATATCCAACCGCATATTGGACTGTTGCATCTATCTGTAAAGGCCATCCAGCATTCAGCCGTTTAAAAATAATATCAGCAACTATTTGTTTGTCTGCAGGTAGCTTCGCCTCCTTTTCTACCAGTGAAGCGAGGGTAATTATTTGTCGTTCTGTCAGGTTTTTTGCTATTGTTTTTTGTTTTAATTCGTTAGAAAACTTGTTATTAAAGTTCGTGTAAAAAGTGTTTAATATGGTTTGAATCGAAGCTTTTTTTGGGAAACGATAGGTATCAGGAAATAAATATCCCTCTTTTGCTTCCTGAATAAACTGAGTCTCCGGAATGCCAAAGGTAGTCGCAAGTTCCAGTGCAACTTCTTCCTTTCTCCAGCCTTCAATTATGGTAACCCATATATCCTGTGTTCCATGGGTAAGTGTTTTGGCTATCTCTTCTGCGTTCATCGCGCGGGAAAGTCGGAATTCACCTGCTTGAATTTTTTTTTCGATTCCGAGTTTTTTTACCAAAAGATAAAATATAACTTTATTTCGGATTACTCTTTCGCTTGACAATCGGTTTGCGACAGAGTTAAGTCCTTCGCCCGACTCGATAATAAAGATTCGCGGTGTGCGATCGGTTTCGTCAACGGCAAGAGTACCTTCCCGGTACACGATAAACATTGCCGTGATAGAAAACAAAAAAATCGCTATAAACACAAGAATTTTTTTCATGCTATACAATGGTGTAAATTGGTAATATTTTAAGTGTTGTTTTCGCTTCATTTAATTTATATTCAGATGAACTAAACATACGGAAAATACGTTCGTTTTTCTTGACGGCATTGCCTTTTTTTTTGAACAAATATATACCTGCATATTTATCTTTTGGAGCGCCAAGAAGCTGTCCAATAGTATGCAGATTATGGTTCTGGAAATCTTCGATAATTCCTTGTGATTGTGCGTATACATCGGCCGTGTACTTACCTGTCGGTAAAGTAGAGTGAGAAATGTTAGTTTTGCCGTGTTGTGCAGAAAGTATTTCGTGAAATTTTTTGAGCGCTCTTCCGCTTTGGAGAATAAAAGAGGCTTCTTTAAATCCATCCTTTTTTTCTCTACTACTTTGATAACACAAATTAAGTAAATTCCCTGCGAGAAGAAGTGCTCTTTGTTCAAGCGCTAAAGGTCTATCAACGGTTTGTTCTAATACTTTAAGAACATCGATTGCTTCCAAAACAGGTCCGACTCCATTCCCAGCTGGTTCAAAAGTATGGGAAGGTATTCCGAGTACTTTGATACCAAATTTTTTCCCAAGGAGTTGAAACTTGTGTATAATTTTTTGCGCATCTGAAAGCGAGTGAACCTTCATTGTTTTGCCGTAGGGGATGTCGAGAATTAGATGAGTGGTAGATGCAGCGATTTTTTTAGCCATTACTGACATAATCACTTTATCGAATGACTCAAACTGAAGGGGTTTTTCCACTTGAATTATCACATCATCCGCAGGAGCAACACCCAGTTTTCCGTTCCAGCAGATACATCCGCCGGTAGTATTCACAATATCTTCAACTTCCTTGATCTCAAAATCAACTCGCGCGATAGATTCCATAACATCAGCGGTTCCTGCGGGTGTAGTTATCGCTCGGGAGGAAATTTTGGGAACTTTAAATCCCGCCTCCGCGATAATTGGTACAAGGATCATTGTTGTTCTTGTTCCTGCGACTCCACCGATAGAGTGTTTGTCAGCAACAATTCCTTTAAAATGTAGTCTGTTGCCCGTTTCTACCATTGCTTTTGTAAACTCGTAAAGCTCGTGTATTGAGTATCCTTCTTTAAAAGATCCTGCAACAAAGTATGTGGTGAGAACATCGCCAAATCGCTCACGGGATATTTCGTCCATAACAGTAAAAATTTCTTTATAGCTAAGTTTTTTTCCTAAAAGTTTTTTTTGAACGGCCTTGATTGCAGTTAGCTTACTTTGACTGAGAAAGTTACTCATATACAGAATAAAAACTGGTAATTCTTTTTCGGTACTGTTTTGCACGGAGAACAAAACCGGTAAGCAAAAAAATTTCTTTTACATTGAGGAACCAGGCTGTCATAAGGTAGAGTATTATATACAAAAAGGCACTTGTGCACAGAAGAAGGAATACGTTGATTGTTCTGGTCGTGTCAAATACAAGCCCGTCGGTGAGTTTGATAAAAAAGTAAGTTAGCGGAAATGCGATACTTAAAGAAAGTATGATTTTTAGTGAGTTTTTTAGAAGACTCCAAAGATCCAGACCTGATATTTTAAGCGAAAGGAGGAGAAGGAGCAGTAAGACGTTAATGATCATAGAAATTGAAAAAGAAAGGGCCAATCCCCAAACCGGCAGCTTAAGGAAAAGGACGAAAAAAACACTTAACCCTGTGTTGATAGCGATAGTAATCAAACTCATGATAAAAGGCGTTTTACTGTCAAGAAGTGCATAAAAACAACGGGTGAGAAAGTAGTAAATTGCGTGAAACGGTAAGGAGAGTGCAAAATAGGATAAAGCGTATGCGGTTTGAACCGTAGCGTACCAATCATATTTTTCACCACCAAAAAACATTCTTACTAGAGGTGTCCGGGCAACAATAAAAAATCCCATGAATGGTATTGTGAGAAAAAATAAGTTAAGTATTGAACTTACTATGATATTTTTAAGCTCGTCGGTCTTATTTTTTTCGTGCATTTCAGTGAGATAAGGTAAAGAAGCTTGTCCGAATGCAATTCCGACTACTGATACAGGGAGAAGTTGGAGATGCTGGGCAAAGTAAAAAATAGTGTATGAACCCGCTCCAAGAAGAGATGAGAGCGTTAGATCAATGGTAGTATCGATTTGTGCGAGTAGAACCGTTAGAATGCGCGGACCGATCATGGAAAAAAACTCCCTCACGCCATTCGTAATCTGAATGCGAAAAAAATAAGTCAACTTTAGGGTCATGAGAACAGGAATTTGAATAATAAAAAAAACAAAGGAACCTACTATTACCCCGATAATCGGTGCAAGTAGCTGAAGTTGGCGAGCGAAAAAAAATGTGATAAGAATCACCATTACGTTATATAAAACCGGTGCAACAGCGGAAATAAAAAATGTTTTATTTGCCTGAGCGATTCCCGTAAGAAAGTTACCGTATACCAAGAAGGGAAGCTGAGCGATGAGAAGAATTTTTGAGTAAAGAACAACGAGTCTGATTTTTTCAGCTGAAAAACCGGGGGTAATTGTTGGAATAAGAAAGTCCAAAAACAGAAAAAGTAGAGCGGTGAAACAGATAAGCGCTATGCTTAAAATATTTATAATCGAAGAAACGATCATTTCAAGCTCTTTTTTGTTCTGTTGGTACTTAATGAATATAGGGATAAAGGAGGACGTCAGTGCACCGGTTATGAGAATCTCAAAGACCAGGTCAGGAATCCGGAATGAGGCAAAGAAAACGTCAAGTAATTCTTTCTCGAAATAACCCGATAGGATACGGTAACGGAGAAAACCGAATATGCGGGAAAGGACAATCATAGATGAGAGAATAAGAGTGGAGGTGATTATTCCTCCTTGCTCTGCGAAAATAAATTTTCGTGTTTTATCCAAAAATTTGTCCATACCCATTATTTTACTGGTTGGCGCTCGGTAATACAATATCGCTTGACAATTGATAGAAAATGGCGTTAAATGGTTATATATGGTGTTTTTTGGTGAATATGAACTTTCTTTTTCAGCTCCAGGAAGGGTAGTTTTACCCAAAAAAATTAGAAACCTTCTCCGGGGAAATGTATTTGTTATTGCAAAAGGATTTGACGCATGTTTAGCCGGTTACAACAAGGAAGATTGGGAATTAAGAGCTCAACAACTGCTTGGGGTATCGCTTCTTGAAAAAGATCAGCTCGAAAAAAGAAGATTTGTATTTTCATCCGCTGAATATATTGAGATTGATGATCAGGGAAGGTTTGTTATACCGCGCTCATTACTTAGTTATGCTGGACTGGCTGAAAAGGTTTTTATTATAGGTGTGGGTGATCATTTTGAAATCTGGAATAGTAAAAAGTGGTTAGCGTATATAACGAAATTAGCTGAGTAATATGCATAGGCCTGTAATGCTCGATGAAGTAATTCATGAACTGCAGATTCAGAAAGGGAAAAAGTATATTGATGCGACAGCGGGAGAAGGCGGTCACACGGAAGCAATAATAAAAAGAGGAGGAATAGTGTTAGCTCTCGATCGCAGTAAGCATCAAGTAGAAAAGTTAAAACGTAAGTTTAGTTCCCAAATGAACATATCAATTGTTCAAGGCAATTTCGCAGATATGAAAAAAATCGCGGAGGAAACCGGCTTTAATCAGGTGCACGGAATTTTATTTGATCTGGGATTATCTTACGAACAGTTGAAGAAAGGAAGAATGGGTCTTTCTTATATGCATCCCGACGAGCCTCTTGATATGCGATTGGATGATTCTTGCGCAATAAGTGCACAAGAAATTCTAAATACGTATTCCGAAGATCAGTTGTATGAAATATTTTCGAGGAATTCTGAAGAAATTTATTCACGAAATATTGCGAAGGCTATTGTACATAAACGAAAACATAAGCTATATGAGAAGGTATCGGATCTCGTTGAAACCATAAAGAAAGTGGTTTGGAAATCAAATACGATGACTTTAGCGCGCATTTTTCAAGCATTGCGAATGCAGGTGAACAATGAAATTGAAAATCTCCATAGAGGACTCAATGATTCCAAATCACTTCTTGAACCAAAGGGAAAAGTACTAATTATTAGTTTTCATTCTCTCGAGGACAGAATAGTAAAAAAGTTTGCACAAAAGCATTCATATCGTCCGGGGAAATCAAAAATGATTAAAGCGGGAAATGATGGTTTTTCATTTGAGCGTTCAGCAAAGTTGCGTGTTATCGAAACATGAAAAAACAACCCAAATATCTATTTTATCTTGTAATATTTTTACTTGTTTTAGGTAACTTTATATTGGTTGTAAGTGGGGTTGGCATGAGTAAGCAAATTCATGAGTATGAGGTTTATACGGCGAAATACAAAGAGCAGAATATTTTTTTGGAGACAGAAGTGTCCCAGGTTTCTTCACTTCAGTACGCAAGTTCAATGAGCGCCGTGTTAACTATCGATAAGAAAATAAATCCAGTATATCTTAAGGACAGCGCATTTGCACTGAACCAATAACCGATAGAATATTTGTTTTTTTATGACAAAGGTTCGAATCCTCATGGTGGTTTTTTTCATGCTTTTTTGTGTTATAGCGCTCAGACTTTTTTTTGTACAGATCCTCTATCCTGCAAATACTTCTGACTATTTAAAAACAAAAAAAATATACCCACAGAGGGGAAAAATATATGACCGAAACATGCTTCTTTTTGCAACAAATCAAACTAAATATCGCATTTTTGCAGAACCAAAAAAAATTCAGAACCATCATTCCACAATTAATGATATTGCATCGTTATTGCACATGGAAACATCAACAATTGAAGCGCGCTTTGATAGGTCTAAAGATTGGGTGTCACTCGCAACTGGTCTAAACAGGGGGCAAGTTGAAGAGTTAATCAAGAAGCGTATCTTCGGAGTCGGTTTTGAAGAGATGCAAAGTAGGTATTATCCTGAGGGGTCCGCATCTGCCCATGTTCTTGGTTTTGTAGGCCGAAATAAAGAGAGCGATAACGTTGGTTATTTTGGTATCGAGGGTTATTACGATAAGGATTTATCAGGTTTACCTGGACTAATCCGTTCGGATAGGGATTTATTAAATCAGCCAATTTTTCTTGGTACACAGGAAAAAACAGACTCAGAAAATGGTAGAGACTTAGTTCTGACAATTGATAAATCTGTGCAGAATATTGTGAAATCAAAATTAAAAGAAGGAATGGAGTTGTACCAAGCAAAACAGGGATGTGTAATTGTTGCCGATCCATATACACTTGAAATACTCGGGTTATCTTGTTTACCTGACTATGATCCGGAAAAATACTTTGATAATAGCGACCAGGTTTTCAAAAATTCGTCGATATCAGACCTCTATGAACCAGGATCAACTTTTAAGCCACTTATTATGGCTGGTGCGCTCGAAAAAAAAGCTGTTACTTTGGCAAATACGTATAACGAAAAAGGCCCTGTTGTAATCGGTGAATATACTATAAAAACGTGGAACAATTCCTATGAGGGAGTGATTAATATGACAAGGATTTTGGAAAAGTCATCTAATGTGGGAATGGTTCATATAGGAGAAAAACTTAAACCGCAAGGACTTGTCGATCTGATTCGTTCTTTCCGTTTCGGTAAACTGACAGAAATAGACTTACAGGGGGAAGTTTCAGGATATATAAAACCGTTCCAGGATTGGTATCAGATTGATTTTGCAACCGCAACTTTCGGACAGGGAATTGTGGTCACTCCGATACAAATGATTCGGGCTTTTGCAACTCTCATTAATGGCGGTTATTTGATGAAGCCGTTTGTGGTGAAACAGCTTATTGGTGAAAAATCTACTATTTCTGTTAAGCCGGAAGTAGTAACGAAACTTCTATCCGATCGGACATCAGAGATTATGAAAACAATGCTTCAATCAACAATTGAGAATGGAGAGACAAAACGTTTAAAGCCAAACGGATACTCAATCGGAGGGAAAACAGGTACTGCCCAAATAGCAATTCAAGGTCGTTACGACGCATCGAAAACGATAGCCTCTTTTGTCGGTTTTGCCCCAGTTAAAAAACCAAAATTTATTGCACTTGTAATTCTCTATGAACCAAAGTCATCTCAATGGGGGTCTGAAACAGCAGCTCCAATTTTTTTTAACATCGCTAAAGATCTTATAGTGTATTATAATATTCCACCGCAGTGAAACAATATATATCGCTATGAAAATGGAATTACTGTTAATATTTTGGCGCAAGGTAAAAAATATCGCTCATTTTCTTGAAGCACTTCTTGCAAATATTTGGTATGGTTTTCCATCCCGCTCAATCAAGGTTATTGGTGTGACTGGTACTGATGGTAAAACAACTACCTCAAGTCTTATTTATCATATTTTGAGTACAAACGGTAAAAAAGTTTCAATTATTTCCACAGTTTATGCTCAGGTGGGTAAGGATGTATTTGACACAGGATTTCATACAACAACACCAAACAGTTTTATGGTACAGCGGTTGCTTCGACTTGCAGCTAATCAAGGCGATGAGTATTTTATCCTTGAAACTACTTCACACCGGCTAGATCAAAATAGTCTTTGGGGAACTATTTTTGAGGCATGCGTTGTTACTAATATTACGCATGAGCATCTTGATTATCATAAAACATATGAAAACTATGTCAGGGCGAAGTTAAAGTTGATTAAACAATCCAAAATTGCCTTTATTAATGCTGAAGATGGTTCATATCGCAAGATTATGAGTTTAAAACCAGGCCGGAAAATAAGTTCATATGGGATCAATTGTGATGCTGACTATAAATGGGATCCGTCGAAAGTAGTTAAAGAAATTACTCATTTTAATCGATATAACTATCTTGCTGCATATACAGTCTGTCGGCATCTCGGATTATCCAAAGCGGAAATTTTTCAAAAACTTCACACATACGGACTTCCAAAAGGGAGATTAGAAAAAGTATACGATCGAGATTTTACGGTAATTGTTGATTTTGCCCATACGCCTAATGCTATATACCAAGTATTGCAAAGCATAAGACAAACCCATCTCTGTGATATACCGGAAAGAAAGTTAATTCATGTGTTTGGATCTGCTGGACTGCGGGATCACAGTAAACGTAAATCTATGGGTACTTCAAGTGGCGCACATGCGGATGTTGTGATATTAACAGAAGAAGATTATAGAACTGAAGATCCGTATACTATTTGTGAACAAATCTCAGAAGGATTGAAAGAACAAGGTTTTAAATTCATAAAGAGTAATTTAATTTATCGAAATGATAAAAAAAAGTATACAATAATTACTGAGAGAGATCTCGCAATAAATAAAGCTATAAACATTGTTGGCAAAGGTGACGTGATTGTTATCACCGGTAAAGGACACGAAATGAGTTTATGTAGAGGTAAAAAAGAGTATCCTTGGAACGATATTGATTATGTTAAAAAAGTTTTAACGTCGGACTAAATGATTTTTTTTAACACACGTCTCGAAGCGTTTTCATCAACCGTACTGAGAATGTATCCCAAGTTTTTGTTTGGTTTTACGACAAGAGATTCGGGAGATTGTAGAAAAACAGAGGTAATTATTGATTACTTTACAAAAAATAGTATTCGGTACAATAAATTAGTAATTCTCGAACAAATTCATTCGGCAAACGTATTAACTACTCATAAAGAGGTGCGTAATATTGAACGTCTTGAAGAAGCGGACGGAGTTATTTCACACGAAGAAAATACCGCTTTAATTATTCGGGGAGCTGACTGTCTTCCTGTTGTTTGTTTCGATCCTGAATCTCGTTTCATTGCTGCAGCGCATGTTGGATGGAGGGGGAGTTTGAAAAATTTGATGGGAAACCTCGTTGATAATCTAGTAAGATTTGGGTCAAAAACTCAAAACCTCTTTATGGTTTTGGGTCCAGCTATCAATCAGTGTTGTTATGAGATCGATGTTGATACTTATGGAGAATTTATGACCCATATGGAACGTTTTAATAAACTAGCGTTTCGTCCACACGGAAGTAAATATCGGATGAACTTATTGAAACTTAACTATGCTTTAGCTCTAGAACATGGGGTGTTGAAAGAGAATATTGACTTTTTTCCGTTTTGTACCTCTTGTGATCAAAATCGGTTTTTTTCGTTCAGAAGGGACTTTAAGAATAAACCGGATCAATTCGGTGAAATGATGGGTTATATTTTGATGACTTAAAAATATGACAACATTTGTCGACAAAAAATCTTTCTATCTCCTTGGGATTAAAGGAGTTGCAATGGCCAATATTGCTCTAATTCTTAAAGATATGAATAAGCGGGTATTCGGTTTTGATACGCAGGATGAATTTATTACTGAAGACTCGCTTCGACGGGCAGGAATTTTATATGAATCCAAAGGAAGCTTTTTAAAAAAATTGAGCGCATTCGATGTGTTTGTATATTCCGCAGTTCATGGAGGGTCAGAGAATACGGTAATCAAAGAAGCTCGTTCCCGTGGAAAGTTGATTGTATCACAGGCAGAACTGATCGGAGAAATGCTCACCCGTTTTCCATACTCGATTGCAGTTTCAGGTTGTCACGGTAAAACGACGACCTCATCTTTGATTGCGTTTATGTTGGAAAAACTCAATCTTAATCCTTCGTACCTTATCGGAGCTCCTTCTTTTAAGGGAATAGGGGGAAGTCGCTACAAAACCAACTCAAAGTACTTCATATTTGAAGCCGATGAATATGGTGTAGAACCACCAAGAAATACTACTCCAAAACTGCTTTATTATCATCCAACCCATATCGTATGCACCAATATTGATTATGATCATCCAGACGTGTATCAAAATATTGAACAAGTAAGAGATACCTTTCAACGTTTTTTTAATGCTTCCAAGCTTTACTTATGTGCTGACGATCCGCATCTGAAAATGCTTTACTCAAATTATTCAAAAAAAAATTACCTTACGTACGGATATAGTCAAAGCGCTGATTTGCTGATAAACTCAGTTACAATAACACCCAAAGGAAGCAAGTTCAAACTCACATATCAAAAGACGGAACTTGGATTTTTCTTTGTGCATCTCTTTGGAGAAAAAAATATCCTAAACGTAGCGGGAGCAGTACTTGTATTGCTTGATTTGGGTGTTTCTGCCTCCAAAATAAAAATAGTTTTGAAAGCCTTTTCAACGGTAAAAAGAAGACTGGAAATTGTGTACCGAAACAAAAACTTTATCCTGGTGGACGACTATGCTCATCATCCTGCAGAGATTCATGCATCGATCTCAGCGTTGAAAGATCAGTTTCCCGACAGGAGAATTATAATTATTTTTCAGCCTCATACGTATTCGCGTACTCATTCGTTAAGAGTTGATATGGTCTCTGCGCTTTCATGTTCGGATATTGCATATGTTGCTCCGATATTTTCTTCAGCGCGAGAAAAAAAAGTTGAAGGAATCAACTATACGCAAGAGCTAAAAGAAGCAGTTCGGAAAGGAAAGAATGCAAACATAAGGGTTTTTGAGAGCAAACAACAAATGCTTTCGAGTCTGACCCATCAAGTAAAAAATACTGACATTATCGTTACCATGGGTGCAGGCGATATTTATAAGCTTAGAAATGATATAATTTCGATATTAGATCTCTATGTTTGATAATTCGTCATTTACGGTACTTGAGAATGTCGATATTTCTTCACATTTAACACTCCACGCGAGAGTGATTGCTCAGTATTATGTGGAGGTAGCTTCGCGATTCGGCTTACTTGAAGCCGTCAGTTATGCATATAAACATTCTCTTCCTTGTTTTATTTTAGGCGGTGGTTCGAATGTTAGTCCTAAAACACCCGTTTATTCAGGTTTAGTAATTAAAAACAACTACGTAAATAAAACTATAATTCGTGAAACAACCAAGGAACTTGTTCTTTCAGTTTCTTCAGGGTACCCCATGTCTCTTCTTGTTTCAGAAATGATCGAGAAAGGCTGGGCTGGTTTTGAATATCACAAAGGTCTTCCGGGTACAGTAGGAGGTGCTATATACATGAACTCCAAGTGGTCCAAACCGTGGAGTTATGTGAGTGACACACTTATAAGTGCCAACTTATTAAATAGAGATGGTTCAGAGAGTAGGGTAGAGAGCAAATACTTTGAGTTTTCTTATGGATACAGCATCCTTCAGAAGACAAAACAAATCTTACTCGAAGGCGAATTTCTTTTAAAACGATCTGATCCTGAGCTACTTCGAAAAGTAGCAGAAAAAGCATTTGAATATAGAAAATTGACCCAACCTTTTGGTGTTGCCACATGCGGATGTTTTTTCAAAAACATTACGAGCCAAGAACAAAAAAAAGCTAAGCTTCCAACAAGTTCTTCGGGTTATCTCATTGATGTATGCGGTTTAAAAGGAGAAGTGGTTGGAGACTTCGAGGTCTCAAAAATGCATGCAAACTTTATTATTAACAAAGGCCATTCGCATGGAAATCTCTCTGACCTTCTCGAACTTGTGAAACGAGTGAAAAAAGACGTTTATAAAACTTTTGGAATACAACTTGTTGAAGAGGTAGTATTTTTAGCATGATTATTGCTTTTTAATTATGGAAGATTCTTATGTCATTCAGGGGGGTAACAAATTAAAAGGAGCAGTAACTATATCGGGCGCGAAAAACGTTGCACTTAAGGTCATTATTGCGGGGTTGATGTTCCGTAATCGCGTTATTTTGAAAAACATCCCCAAAATACAGGATGTTTATGAACTGCTTGATCTGATAAAAAGCCTCGGTGGTGAAGCGGAATTTATTGATGAAAACATTGTCTCCGTCAACGGAAGTCATCTAACCTCGAATAAGCTTGATTTTTTATATGCTTCAAAAATTCGGGTTTCTTTTATGATGTTCGCCCCACTTCTTTATCGATTTCACGAAGCCTTTATTCCAAATCCCGGGGGATGTCGATTGGGCGCCCGGTCTATTGATCGAATTGTGAGTGGATTAGTTGCTCTTGGAATCTCGGTAGCATATGATTCTTCTTCCGGTTATTACAAAGCCTCGATGAATAAGAAACCCCGTGGCGAGTATCACTTTCCTAAACCATCGCATACTGGCACGGAACTACTCATAATGATGTCTGTATTTTGTAACGGTACAGTTATTATTAGAAACCCTGCGCTCGAGCCGGAAATTGAGGATCTAATAACGTTTCTCAATGAAGGGGGAGCAAAAATTGTAAAGCATAAAGAACATATTCGTATCGAAGGGGTTACTGAGTTAGTGCAAAGGAGTCCATTTGGGATTGTATCAGATAGGAATGAAGCGGTGACTTATGCTATTGCAGGGATTGTTACGAAAGGAGACGTGACGGTAAGGAGCGTTTCACAGCATTACTTTTCTTTTTTTATTTCACAGTTGGTGCAAAGTGGCGCAGGAGTGGAGCATGTTCAAGACGGAGTATGGCGTTTTTACTATAAAGGAAAACTCAAGCCTTCAGATGTTGTGACAAGTCCTCATCCTGGTTTTATGACCGATTGGCAACCGAATTGGGCTGTTCTTATGACTCAGGCAAATGGAATTTCAACTATACATGAGAAAGTGTTTGAAAACAGATTTTCCTATGTATCCGAGCTCGTAAAAATGGGAGCAAAAATTGACTTTTATCAACCGAAAGTATCAGATCCAGAAACATTCTATCATTTCAATTACAACAAAAAAGCACACGCAGATCAAGCGATAAGAATATCTGGTCCAAATAGACTGCATAACGGAGTTATGAATATATCTGACTTACGGGCAGGAGCAACTTTAGCTATTGCTGCTCTCTCTGCTTCGGGTGAATCTGTTATAAACGGAGCATCGATAATTGAGCGAGGCTATGAAAATTTTACTGGTAAAATATCAGCATTGGGTGGAATAATTAAAAAAGTATGAAGAAAGTTAAAAACGGAATAATTTTAGCGGGCGGGGATAGCGATCGGTTTTGGCCGATGACAGATAAAAATATTACTCCTTTCTTAGGAACGGCAATTGTTGATTATATCGGCCGATCGTTGAGTGAGTACTGTGAACAGATTTATGTGGTAACAAACAAATTGAATAAAGAATCGGTTACGAAAGCGACTGGAAATAAATATCGTTATATTACGCAAGATGAAAATCAAACAGGTATGGCTGGCGCTCTTTTATCTTGTGAAAATGACGTTACGGGGGAAGTAATAGTGGTAAATGGAAGTGATTTTGTAGACTTCAAAATTCTCAATGACGTTTGTAAAAAAGTCTTTTCGCACCGTTGTGATGCGGTCTTGGTTGGAAAAAAAATGCAGTCTTATTTTCCCGGAGGATATATGACCATTGAGGGAAACACTGTTGTTTCTATTGTTGAAAAACCAGAGCCAGAAAACCTTCCTTCTGATCTGGTTAACTTAGTCATCGATTACTTTCGTGACCTTGGTCAGTTCTTAGAGTGCTTAAAAAAAACAGATCCTGGAGAAAATGATGACTGGTATGAAAGAGGTCTAAATACACTGATAAAAAACAAAACAGTATTATGGGTTTCGTATTCTGATTACTGGTATGCTTTGAAGTATCCTTGGCATATACTTCCCTTAATGCAGTTTTTTTTGTCAGGTATAAACAAAAATATCTTTGATACGTCGACAGTAACCATTGCAGAAACTGCCATTATTCAGCCTCATGTAGTCATACAAAAAGGGGTAAAAATCGGTCATTTTGCTAAAATAACTGGTCCTTGTTTTATTGGTGAGGGCTCTGTTATCGGTGATTATAGTCTCGTAAGAGAAAGTCACATCGGAAAAAATTCTCTTGTCGGATCCTATACTGAGATAGCCCGTTCATATATCGGAGATAACGTATCTTTTCACAGAAATTATATTGGCGATTCTGTTATTTCAGACCAGGTGTTGTTCGGAGCAGGAAGCATTACTGCAAACTTTAGGTTTGATCAAAAAGAAATTTCCTGTATGGTTTCTGGAAAGAAAGT
This sequence comes from uncultured Gammaproteobacteria bacterium, assembly GCA_964530235.1. Taxonomy (GTDB): domain Bacteria; phylum Patescibacteriota; class Microgenomatia; order UBA1406; family GWC2-37-13; genus UM-FILTER-33-9. The sequence goes on along the minus strand of CAZGYB010000003.1, from coordinate 145,091 downwards.
CGCAACCGGTATGCGGAAGTTGGGTGCGATTATTGGTAAAAAAACGAAGATAGGAGTAAATACGGTGCTTTTTCCAGGCATCAGGCTTGGTTCTGAGTTGTGGGTTGGTCCAGGTGAAAAAGTAAAGAAAGATCTTGCGGATAAAACATTTTTTTTTGATAATTTAGAACGTCAATCATGAAAAAAGTTACCGTAATTGGAGGAGGAACAGGTGCTTATGTAGTCTTATCTGGTTTAAAAAACGAAAAAATTGATTTAGCAGCCATTGTTAATATGACCGATTCGGGCGGTTCAACAGGAAGGTTGCGTGACCAATTAGGAGTGCTTCCACCAGGAGATTTACGACAGTGTCTTCTTGCCTTATCAGAAGCTCCTGATTTGTGGCGAAGACTTTTTTTGTACCGTTTTGAATCGGGTGACTTTACCGGACATAACTTCGGAAATATTTTTTTGTCAGCACTTGAAAAAGTTACTGATAGTTATAGTGAAGTTATTGAAACAGTCAGTTATGTGCTGAATATAAAAGGGCAGGTAATACCAGTTACCTATGAGAAAACTCATTTATGTGCAGAGTATGAAGATGGACGAATAATTAAAGGGGAAGCCGAAATTGACGACAATTCCAAACAGCGCTCCAAAATAAAAAAAGCCTATCTGGAACCCAACGTTGAAGCTAACCCAAAAGCCCTCGATCGACTCGCTGAGACTGATTTTCTTATCGTTTGTCCAGGAGATTTGTATACCAGTATAGTTCCGGTTCTTTTAGCGAAAGGAGCATCGACTATTATACAGCGGAGTTCACTGAGGATTTTGTATATAATGAATTTGATGACAAAAAGAGGGCAAACAACACATTATTCTGCCAAGGATCATTTAAAAGATCTTACCCTATATCTCAAAAGAAGTCCTGACTGGATTATTATAAATAACGGGCGTGTTCCAGAGAGTGCACTTAACTGGTACCACGAATTTGAAGAAACACCTGTGATAAACGATTTGGAACAAACAAGCGATACAAAAATTATTCAAAAAGATGTCATTGACCGCTCAACCCCAGTGAAAGATCAGGCAGACAAACTGACAAGAAGTATACTTCGGCACAATCCTAAGGAACTATCTCAAATCATTATGAAGCTTGTTCGCAATTTATGATAAAAAAACATACTATTTCATTTCTCCACGCATACGAAGGTATTATTTGGGCTATTAAAACTCAACCAAACTATAGAATTCACCTTATTCTCTCAGCCCTCTCACTTCTAGCAGGAGTATTCCTTCGAATTTCCGGAGAGGAATTTCTTGTCATAATTACGCTCATAACGGTGGGTTTATCCATTGAAACCGTCAATACTTCAATTGAGCAAGCAGCCGATGCAATCGATACTAAGTGGCGGAACGACATCAAAATAGTAAAAGATGTTTCAGCCGGCGCAATGCTTATTTTCGCATCAGGAGCATTTGCTGTCGCCTGCATAATCTTTATCCCGAAACTCATGTTATATTTGTTATAAATCGCTGACCCTTGTTATGTCCTTATATCTTTTTGCTACATTTGTATCATTTGCTTTTCATTTTTTACTTATTATTCCTTTTATTCATTTTTTATACGCGTTACGTTTTCAGAGAGCAGCCCAGCAAACAAAAGATGCATTTAACCGGCCAACCCCAATTTTTGATAAATATAATAGTCACAAAACAGGTACTCCAGTCGGAGGTGGAATCCTTATTGTCATCGGATCGGTTTTTTTATATGTGTTGTTTTTGTTCCTCTATCTATTGTTTAACAAACCGTTACAGTCAAATTATCCAAATTTAATTTCTGAGATAAAAATTATCTTATTTGCGTTTATTGGGTTTTCTATTTTGGGCGTGTATGATGACCTCAGCAAAATCTTTTTATGGAAAAAGAACAACTTTTTTGGGCTCAGACTTAGACATAAATTTATTATAGAAATTATTTTAGCACTCATACTGAGCTCGTGGTTATTTGTTGAATTGAAAATCAACATTATTCATATTCCGTTCCTGGGGGTATTTTCTTTGTCATATCTTTATATTCCCTTTGCTGCCTTTGTAATTGTGTCTTTTGCAAATGCCGTGAACATTACCGATGGGTTAGATGGTCTTTCAACTGGTGTTTTAATGATTTCTTTGACTGGATTCTGGGTTGTTGCACGATCAATTATTGATGTGCCTACTTCACTGTTTATTGGTGTTTGGCTGGGAGGCCTCCTTGCATTTCTATACTTTAATATTTTTCCTGCCAGAATTTTTGTGGGTGATACCGGTTCTCTTTCCTTCGGTGCAACATTTGCGGTTATCGGATTGATTTTAGGCAAGGCTTTTGCGCTACCAATTATAGGAGGAGTGTTTGTTGTTGAAATTGGCAGCTCTCTTTTGCAGCTGCTCTCAAAACGCTTGTTAAAACGAAAGTTTTTTGTGGTAGCCCCTTTTCACTTACTTCTTCAAAATAGAGGATGGGAGGAACCCAAAGTGGTTATGAGAATGTGGTTGGCTGCAATAATTTGTAGTGTTGTTGGCCTTATGGTAGCCTTTATGAAATAAAGACCGTTCTGAGCGCAGAATCCGGTATAATGAGCTTATGCAAACAGCCGGAGATGTATTTGAGTTTACTACTTATAAAGTCTCGGAAAATAGGTCTTCCATAATCTTTTCTTATCAGTATGTTCAGGATAAAAATACGAGTACCTATAAAGAAGAATTACAGCTGCCCATACCAATTCCAAAAGATATTCCAGAACGTATATTGAACGATTTTCTTTTTCCGCTTCATCTTATGTTGGGCGTAAGCTTTTATAAAATGTATTGTCCACGAACTATCCATGTTAGATCAGGCATTTTATCACGAAGTCAAGCCAAATTTTGGAATACGGTATATACGAAAGGACTGGGTGAGTTTTTTTACCGAAACAAAATTGATTTTCGCGGTCTGGTGAATTTTCCGTATACATCTGATTCGCCGAATATTGATCCCATTTCATACCGTTTAAGCCACAAGTCATTACTAGGAATAGGAGGCGGTAAGGACTCATTGGTCTCATATGAACTTTTGCGGAAAGCAAAACGTGGAATTGTTCCGTTTGTAATAGAAACAAACAGACCTTCAGAACTTCTTAAGAATCTTCTTACACAACTTTCTTTCCCTCAGATTACCGTAAGAAGAGTTATTAAGTTAGATTGTTTTAACTCTCCATCAATAAAACCTATGCTTGATGGGCACATTCCAATATCAGCAGTGAATGCGTTTATTGGGATTTTTGCATGTCTTATTTATGGTTACAAATACTTTATTGTTTCGAATGAGAAAAGTGCAAGCATCGGAAATGTTAATTATTTTGGAATGGAAATAAATCATCAGTGGAGTAAAAGCATTGAGTTTGAGTTGATGTTTCAGTCATATATACGTAAGTATGTAAGTCCGAATATCGTCTATTTTTCACTGTTGCGACCGTTATCTGAATTTGCGATAGCCCAGGAATTTTCAAAGTTAAACAAATACTTTTCATTGTTTTCAAGCTGCAATAAAAACTTTTCAATTGGTAACAGAGAAAGTGATAATAAATGGTGCGGAACCTGTCCAAAATGCGTCTTTGTTTTTTGTCTTTTGTCAGCTTTTCTTCCAAAAAAAACTCTCATGAAAATATTCGGTCAGAATCTCTATGATCGGAAAAATCTGCTTCCTCTTTTCAGAGAACTTTGGGGTGCGGAAGGAATAAAGCCGTTTGAATGTGTTGGAACTTCTGATGAGGTCATGTATGCGCTTTTTCTAGCTAGCCAAAAACGCGAGTATGATTCCGACGCTATTATTCAAACTTTCAAAGCCGAGGTATTTCCTTTGATTTCGGATATAAGAGTATTAAGAGGCAGGATATTTTCGGGAGGAGTTTTCAATACGATTCCTCCACCATTTAAAAAGGTAATTCCAACTTCACTCTATGAAAATTGCTGAACTATCAGGGAAAAAAATTCTCATTGTCGGTTACGGAAATGAAGGAAAGTCTGCGAAACGATTTATAGAAAAACATATTCCTGGCGCGGTTATTGGTGTTGCGGATCAGAATCAGGGAAAAGATTATTTAAAAAGACAAACAGATTATGATGTGGTGATAAAAAGTCCGGGAGTTCGCAGATCGCTTATCACAAAACCGTATACCACACCAACGAATATGTTTTTTGAGTATGTAAGGAATACGGTAATTGGTGTAACCGGAACAAAAGGGAAAAGTACAACTGCATCTCTTATTTCTCACATATTGACTAACTCGAGAATTCCAACCTATCTGGTTGGAAATATTGGAACGCCGGCACTTGATGTTGCAGACATAGATGTTCCCGAGTCCGCTGTTTATGTTTATGAGCTGTCAAGTTACCAGCTGGAAGATATAGCGTATACACCGGAGGTAGTTGTTTTCACCAGTCTTTATCCTGAGCACATGGACTATCACGGAGGAATTGACGAATACTATAAGGCAAAAAAAAACATTCTTCAGAAAGCGACGGAAAAGACCACCGTTGTATTCAACGGGAAGCATTTAGAAGTTGCATCTTGGGTTAAAGGGTTATCATGTAAGACAATCGATGTTCAATTTGAATCTGAAAAAAAAATCCACACTCAGTTGTTAGGATCGCATAATGCCGATAATATACGTCTTGCATGTGCGGTTGCATCGTTATTCAACATTCAAAAGGATTTGGTGATAGCGAGCATCTCATCTTTTAAACCGCTTCCTCATAGATTAGAGTATATTGGAACTTTTAAAGATATTTCTTTTTACGATGACTCCATTTCTACTACTCCGGAATCAACGATAGCAGCACTTAATTCCGTATCCCCGGTCACAACACTTTTTCTTGGGGGTTTTGACAGAGGATATAATTTTAATCCTCTGGCACGTAAAGTTGCGCAAAGCAGTGTAGAGACTGTGATTTTATTTCCAGATTCAGGAAGCCGTATTTCAGAGGCTTTAGAAAAACAAGGTCAAAAGAAGTTAAGGCTACTGACTACGCGCTCAATGGAAGAAGCAGTTTTGCATGCTTATAAATATACTAAAAAGGGAACAATTTGCCTTCTTTCAAGCGCATCCCCCAGTTATAGTTTGTGGAGTAACTACCAAGAAAAAGGAGAGCAGTTTAAAAAATTCGTTCTTAGATATGCACAGAAATAGATTTATGTATTCCGGACAAGAAAACAAAAAAGGTAAGATTTTGCTTACCTTATTTTTTTTGCCAATAGTTCTTTCGCTGATCGGACTATTTTTTGTATTTGAAGCGTCGTATATGCGTAGTTTTATAGAATATCGCGATAGTTTTCATTATCTTAAAGTACAAGGAATGTGGATATTATTCGGAGTGGGTTTGATGATAGTATTTTCCTTTTTTGACTATCATAAACTGTACTATTTTGCGTTTTTTCTCATGCTCACGGCAATTATTTTTTTGTTACTGGTATTGATACCCGGTCTTGGTTCGAGTGTAAACGGCGCTCGAAGATGGATTTTTGGGTTTCAACCTTCTGAATTTGCAAAGCTGGCTGCAATAATTTATTTATCTTCATGGTTTATTACTCGCGAGAGAAAACGTTTTTTTTCTTTTCTTATCTTACTTGGATTTCAGATGTTCCTCATTATCCTTCAGCCAGATATGGGAACTGCAGTAATTATCTTTTCACTCAGCATTATCATTTACTTTTTGGCAGGGATAGAGCTTCATTATTTATTACTTCTTATTCCTGCTTCAGCTGCTTTTTTTGTTGCTCTCGCAAAAACGTCTCCATACCGATTTCGACGCATTCTTGCTTTTTTTGACCCAACTCTTGATCCGCTGGGCATTACTTATCATATAAATCAGATTCAGATATCACTCGCTAACGGAGGGTTACTCGGTAAAGGAGTTGGTGCCTCTAAACAGAAACATTTATTTTTACCCGAAGCGCACACCGACTCCATTTTTGCGATAATTGGTGAGGAGCTTGGTTATATCGGAGCAGTAATGTTGATAGTTATTTTTGTTTTTTTTCTTGTTTATATTTTTCGTATCGCTGAGAAAGCGCCCGACAGGTTTGGAAGACTGCTCGCTGGTGGAATTATGTCTTTTTTTGGAATTCAGACTATTGTTAATCTCTCTGCAATGGTACATTTAATCCCACTTACCGGTGTTCCGCTGCCCTTTATATCATACGGGGGTTCGAATCTTCTCCTTTGTTTTAGTTTGATGGGAATTTTACTTAACATTGCCAAGAAAACGAAAATTGTGTAATGTAAACATATGAATTTACTTGTAACAGGCGGTCATTTTACGCCTGCAATGGCTGTCATAGAAAGAATAGAGGCAATTAACGATAAAGAACCGGTAAACATTTTTTTTGTTGGGAGAAAAAATGCATTAAATACAGAAAAAACACTTTCATTGGAATATAAAGAAATAACTTCGCGTAATATTACGTTTATTCATCTTGAAACAGGAAGAATTACCCGTCTATTAAATCTCAATGCGATAAAAGGATTTTTGAAAATTCCACTCGGGTTTTTATTTGCTTTTCGGATTGTGTTAACGATTCGACCCGATAGAATACTATCATTTGGAGGATACATAGCGCTTCCAGTAGTTATTTCCGGCTGGCTTCTTGGTGTTCCTGTCTACACGCATGAACAAACAATTTCACCCGGTATCGCGAACAGGATAATCGGCATGTTTTCTAAAACGGTGTTTTATTCTTTTGAACGATCTGCCCGTTTTTTTTCAAAAAAAAAGAGACTGTATACAGGGAATCCTATTCGAAATGCGGTAAAAAAAATTATCGCAAAACCTTTCGAACTTGATGAAAAAAAACCGGTTGTGTATATAACCGGCGGATCTTTAGGTTCTCATAGTATTAACGAACATGTTCTTTCGATCCTCGATGATCTCCTTAATGATTGTACGGTAATTCATCAAATTGGGAACGTAAAAGAGTTTTCGGATTACGACCGTTGTATTGCTAAAAAAAAGTTGCTCTCTCACACAAAACAGGCTCGATACTTTCCAGTAAAACACCTCTATCAGGACGAGTTGGGTTATGTTTATACTCATGCTGATATCGTCGTTGGACGAGCAGGAGCAAATACTTTTTTTGAACTCATCGCTCTTCAAAAGCCCGCTGTTTTGATTCCGCTTCCTTGGTCAGCTGCACAGGAACAGCAAAAACAGGCAGAGTTATTTGCCGGATATAAGTTGGGTGAAGTATTCGAACAAAAAAAACCCAGTAGCGAATTACTCAGTCTTGTTCGAACGATGCTGAAAAATAAAAGCTCATACGAACTTTACTTTAGAAAATTACCATTTGAAATGAAACAAGATGCAGCAGAGGTTATTGCCAAAAAAATTCTTCTCAACTCTTAGTTTCTTGACAGTCTTCTTTATAGTTGTGTTGTGTATGCTTTTTATTGGTGTAAATCGTATATTTCCCTTACGCATTATTCAGGTAAAAAATGCAAAAGGAAAGCAAATTTTGGGATTAGAGCAATTCAAAAATAAAAACTTACTCTTTCTAAATCTTGCCGATGTAAAAGAATCGCTTGAAATATCAAATCCGTATATAAGACAAGTTTCTGCTACTAAAATATTTCCATCAACTTTAACCCTAACTTTTGAGTTTGAATCTGAGTTTATTAATTTGCGATCGGACAAAGGATATTTTATTTTATCTGAAAAAGGGAAAGTCTTGCGAAAATCCGCATTGAAAGAGGATTCATTGCCTGTTATAACGTTTTATGATCGTATTCCATCCTCATTGTATCAGCCAGGTGCTCTGATTACTTATTCCGATATATTGTCTGCGTTGTACTTAATTCGCCAAATTCAGGATCTATCGATAGCTGTTAATACTGTTGATATTGGCAGTTTACATATGGTAGGATTAAAAACAATAGACAAAACGATTCTGTTTTCAACCGAAAAAGACCTGAAACTGCAGGTTTATGAAGTTGAGAATATTGTAAAAAAATATCATTCGGATAAGATGAGAGGGATAACAATTGATGTCAGGTTTGACAAACCAATTATTCATTCGGACTGAAAATCTGTATGTCTGATTCTATTTTTAGCGCAATAGATATTGGAAGTTCAAAAATTGCAACGATTGTTGCAACTATTGCAAAAGAAGGAGGAGAAGCGCGCATTATCGGATTTAACTCAACACCTTCACGAGGAGTAAAAAAAGGACTTGTCGTTGATATTGATAAAGTTACTCAGTCGCTTGAGGATAGCATTGAGAAGGCAGAAAGGATGGCCGGCCAAAAAATTACAAATACAGTTGTTTCAGTAGGAGGGCCCCATATATCAGCATTAAACTCTCGTGGTGTAGTTGCCGTTGCTGACCCACAGGGTGAAATTACTGATTCAGATATAAATAGAGTAATAGAAGCAGCTCGGGCAATTTCTCTTTCTACCACTCGTCAAATAATAGAGGTATCACCCCGGGATTTTGTAGTTGATGGCCAAGAGGGAATAAAAAACCCCATCGGGATGAGTGGTGTACGTCTTGAAGTTGAAACACATATCATTACGGCTTCACAGACGAACTTAAAAAATATTGATCGTTGCTTAAATGATCTTGGAATAAACAACACCGGTTTTATTTTTGCTGGTCTTTCCTCTGCAGAAGCGGTGCTTACTGAGACAGAAAAAGAATTAGGGGTAGTACTTGTTGATATTGGAGGTGGGAAGACTGACATCGCTATGTATATTGACGGATCGGTATCCTATTCTTCATCGCTTCCGATCGGAGCAAAACATTTAACGAACGATATTGCAGTTGGATTGCGGGTCTCCCTTGATTCTGCAGAGAAAATAAAGGTGTTTGTTAGCAAACAGTTGGAAGGTAAAGAACGCCTGAAAAAAAAGATAGAACAGGTTAATATTGCAGATCTTCGTCTTCCTGAGACACTGGATGATTTTTCATTAAAGACATTGATAGATGGAATTATCACTCCACGTTTGGAAGAATTATTTAAACTTGTCGGAGATGAAATTGCAAAAAGCACATTCCTTGAGCATGTTCCGTCAGGATTAGTGGTTACGGGAGGTGGAGCATTGACCGTAGGTGTTCTAGAAATAGGAAAAAAGAGCATAGGTCTCCCTATTCACATAGGAGTTCCAGGAAATATTACTGGGCTTATCGACGAAATTATCGATCCGCAGTTTGCCACTACGGTTGGTTTGATTTTGTACGGTCAAAAAAATATAATGAGTACAAAAGAAGTCGGACTAAAAAACTTTAATAAAATTTTTAAGGATTTTTCGTTTTCCGGTTCATTCGATAAAGCAAAAGGATTTTTAAAACAGTTTATTCCTTAATATGTTAGTTAAACCAAACGCAGGTCAAGCTGCAAAAATTAAAGTAGTAGGGGTAGGCGGCGGTGGTGGAAATGCACTTTCTTCAATGATTGCTGAGGGTGGGATTACCGGTGTTGAGTTTGTTGCTATTAATACTGATGCTCAAGCGTTACTGAACAATAAAGCTTCATCCAAAATTCAAATCGGCGAGCAGTATACGAAGGGATTAGGTTCAGGCGGAGACCCCGAGACCGGACGTCAGGCAGCTGAAGAATCTCGGGAGCTCTTGAAGGAAGAACTATCTGGTGCCGATATGGTATTTATTACCTGCGGAGAAGGTGGAGGGACCGGAACAGGAGCTGCGCCAATAGTAGCGGAAATCGCAAAAGAATCCGGCGCTTTAACCGCAGCGGTTGTTACGAAACCGTTCGATTTTGAAGGTTCTAAAAGGAAATATACCGCTGAGGACGGTATTCAACATTTAAAAGAAAAAGTAGATACATTAATTATTGTTCCGAATCAACGCATTCTCCAGGTTATTGACAAAAAAACTCCGATTCTGCAGGCATTCAAAAAAATTGACGAGGTTCTTCATCAGGGAGTAAAAGGAATTGCAGAGCTTATCACGCTTCCCGGCCTTATTAATGTTGACTTCGCAGATGTACGGAAAATTATGACGAATGCCGGTACCGCACTTATGGGGATGGGTGTAGGCAGTGGAGACAAGAGGGCGATGGCTGCAATTAAACAGGCGATCTCTTCCCCGCTGTTAGATGCATCGATTGAGGGTGCGAGAGGTGTCCTATTCAATGTTATGGGTGGCCCTGATTTAACCATGGCAGAAATTGATGAGGCTGCAACTATTATTACCAAGTCGGTCGATCCGGACGCAGATATAATTTTTGGAGCGGTAATTGACGAAAAAATGATGGATCAGATAAAAATTACTCTCATAGCCACAAAATTCGATGATCAACGACTCAAACTATTCAGATTGCAGAAAAGCAGTTCGACAGTTGAAAAGAAAGTAGATGAAATTCTGTTGAATGAAGACGAAGATCTGGAGCAGGACGACAAAAAAACAGAGGTTGACTTAAATGACGATTTTATTGACGAAGATAATACACTTGATATTCCCGCCTTTTTGAGAAAAAAGTAACCTTACTGTGGTACAATAATTGTTTATGACAACTCCTGTAAAAACAAATCCTGATTTTCCACAAATGGAAAAAGACCTACTTGATAAGTGGTATAGCAAAGGGATTGTTCAAAGGTACTTGAAAAAAAACAAAGGTTCGACTAAAAATTTTTCATTTCAGGATGGTCCAATCACAGCAAATAACCCAATGGGGATGCACCACGCTTGGGGGAGAACGTATAAGGATATCTGGCAAAGATTTCACAATCTCCTTGGTTATCAGCAGCGCTTTCAGAACGGATTTGACTGCCAAGGGTTGTGGGTTGAAGTGGAGGTTGAGAAAGATTTAGGTCTGCGTACAAAAAAAGACATAGAGAATTTAGTCCCCGGAGATAAAAATGCTTCAATTGCTCGATTTGTTCAACTGTGTAAAGACCGGGTTTATAAGTATGCAAAGATTCAAACGGAACAGTCGAAGCGACTTGGTTATTTCGCAGACTGGGATCATTCATACTACACTATGAGTGATGAAAACAACTACATGATCTGGCATTTTTTGAAAGTTTGTCATGAGAACGGCTGGATTTACAAAGGTCATGAATCCGTTCCGTGGTGTCCGCGTTGTGAAACCGCTATTTCGCAGCATGAAATGTTGACTGAGGATTACAAAGAGGTGGTTCATGAGTCTGTGTTTTTGAAATTACCTCTTCGGGATCGACAGAAAGAGTATCTTTTGGTTTGGACTACCACACCGTGGACTATCATTGCAAATATCGCTGTTGCGGTTGATGTGGGTATCGAGTATGCGTTAGTTTTAAATAATGAAGATGGGAATAGTTACTGGATTGCAAAACCTCTGGTTGAGACGGTATTTCACAAACAGCAGATAAAAATTATAAAAACCGTTTTAGGGAAAGAGCTAGTAGGACTCTTTTATGACGGGCCGTTTGATCACTTGCCTGAAGTTGAAAAAGTAAAAAAAATAAATCAAAAAAAGTTTCACACCGTTATTCCAACAGATCCGGTCATTATGCCTATTTCAACAGCCGAAGGAACCGGTTTGGTGCATACCGCTGTCAGTGCTGGAACGGAAGATTTTGCACTTGGTAAAAAATTTGGTTTACCCATGATACCGGTCATTGCCGATGATGCCAGTTATTTACCTGGCTTTGCTGAATTTTCGGGAAAAAATGCGAAAAAACACCCAGAACTGATAATAAATTTTCTGAAAAGTTCTGAGAATGGGGAATATCTTTTTAGCACACAAAGATATAAACACCGATACCCGGCCTGTTGGCGTTGTAAAACAGAATTAGTGTGGAAAGTGGCGGATGAATGGTACATATCTATGGATAAAAAGTCAAAACTCAAAACTCAAAAGTCGAAGGTTAACAAAACCTTGAGACAAAGGATGATTCATGTTGCAAAAAAAATTAAGTGGATGCCAGAATTCGGATTAGAGAGGGAACTTGATTGGCTTAAAAATATGCACGATTGGTTGATCAGCAAAAAAAATAGATACTGGGGACTTGCATTGCCAATTTATGAGTGTTCTGACTGTAAATCGTTTGAAGTTATCGGATCGAAAGAAGAGTTGCAGATTAAATCTGTTTCAGGGTGGAGTAGGTTTGAAGGAAAATCACCTCATAAACCGTTTATTGACGAGGTCCAAATCTCATGTTCTTTATGCAAAAAGACTTTAAAACGAATTGAGGATGTTGGTAATCCTTGGCTTGACGCCGGAATTGTTCCGTATTCAACCATTCTTCAAGACAATCAAGACAAACCGCTCTATAAAGTCAAGAGATCTGAGTGGGAAAAATGGTTTCCTGCAAACTTTATTACTGAGTCGTTTCCCGGTCAGTTTAAAAACTGGTTTTATGCAATGATTGCAATGTCAACGGTATTAGAAAATACGCATCCTTTTCAACGGGTTCTTGGTTTTGCAACAATGCTTGGAGAAGACGGAAGACCAATGCATAAAAGCTGGGGTAATGCAATCGAGTTTAATGAAGGCGCAGATAAAATCGGCGTTGATGTAATCCGGTGGTTGTTTGCGAGACAAAATCCTGCAGACAATATGTTGTTCGGGTACAAAAAAACAGATGAAGTTCGTCGTCAGTTTTTTCTTATGATATGGAACATTTTTAAGTTTTACGAAGACTATGTTCGTTTAGATAAGGGAAAACCTTATGAAGTCGGCATCGAATCGCTGATTCAAGAAACCAAACATGTTCTTGACCTTTGGATATTGAATAGAGTTATTGAACTTACCGTCGCTTTCAAAAAAAATCTTGAAAATTTCAGCGTCAAAGAAGCTGCAGTCGCCGGCGAGATTTTTGTACAGGACCTATCAACTTGGTTTATCCGGAGAAGTCGAGATAGAGTCTGGGTTAACTCTGATAACCAAGCTGATAAGACATTTTTTTATAGCTCGTTGCGTGAAGTGCTACTTACAGTTTCTGTGATTTTTTCACCCATAATGCCCTTTCTTACCGATTATATATTCACCCGTTTGACAAACAAAGAGTCGGTTCATCTTGAAAGCTGGCCAAAAATTACAGAGAAAACTCCTCTGAATAAAAAAATTATTCAGGATATGCAAACAGTTCGGGAAATAGTTGAGGTTGGACACAGGGTGCGAAAGGAGTTAAAAATAAAAGTGAGACAACCTCTTGCAAAGGCTGTCGTTTCATTTCCATCTCCTTTTCTGGATTGGGCATTGAAGGAACAATATATCCGCCTTATTCAGCAGGAGCTGAATGTGAAGACTGTTGAGCTCTCGCGAGGAGAGTTAAGCGTTACCTATGATACTATCTTGACAGAGGAACTTATACACGAGGGGAAATTAAGGGAGCTTATCCGTGAAATTCAGGAAAAAAGGAAGCAGCTTGGTATACTGCCGGATGCAGTTGTTTCAGTGGTTGTTCCTTCAGAGTTTTCGGAGAATATCACTTTTATTAAAAAGCGTGTTTTAGCTGATACCGTAACACTTGGTGATCAGTTACACGTAGCTTAATCTATGTTCCAGCTTCTTCTTCCATCTTTTTTTATTTTCCTTTTTAGTTTTTTTAGTTTGCTGGGTTTGAATCCAAATCTTGCAAAGCAGCAAGTGCTTTATTTTGGAATAGGATTGATAATATACTTTTTTGTTGTCAGAATAGGGAAAAAATTTTTTTTTGAGAATGCTCGTTTTTTTTATGCTGTATTTACTTTACTTCTCTTTATTACATTTATAATTGGACTTGAAGTGAAAGGATCAAAAAGGTGGATTGATCTGTATTTTTTTAACTTTCAGTCATCTGAGTTTTTAAAGATTTTTTTTATCCTTTTTCTATCGCGCCTCCTTACTCTTGACTCCTTTGAAGAGTTTGGTATTCGAAATTTTATTATTCTTCTCATGGTATTTTTGATTCCAACCTTCCTTATCTTTAAACAGCCTGACTTAGGAAACGCTTTTGTATATGTTTTTATTTTTATTGTAGTGTTTTTATTTTCTCGCATTGCAAAACAGTATACGATTGCTCTTTTTGGGTTGGCGCTTCTGACTATACCCTTCCTATTTTTTATTTTGCACGATTACCAGAAAAACCGAATTTTTAGTTTTTTGAACCCGAACCTTGAGCAACAGGGTAATGCTTACAATATGATTCAGGCAATGATCACCGTTGGGTCAGGCAAGTTACTGGGAAAAGGACTAGGTCTCGGTACGCAGTCGCGTCTTCTGTTTCTTCCGGAGCATAGTACTGATTTTGCGTTTTCTACATTGGTTGAACAAATGGGATTCGCCGGCGGTTTTATAGTTATTTTTCTATATGGAGTTCTGCTGTTTATGTTACTACGGCGAGCACTTGAATTTTTAACGGTTCCAACCCGAGAGGGAAGGATGCATTTTCTTTATATTCTCGGACTTTTTTCCTATATATTTTTTCAGGTATGTATAAATATTGGGATGAATATCGGACTGCTCCCCATCGCGGGAATTGCTCTCCCTTTTATTTCCTCCGGCGGATCGTTGTTGGTGACACTGCTGATCGGTTTTGCACTCGTTCCCTGATGTTGCAAATTACCCCTCTGTTGTATATACTATATTCTTATGCAAAAACGAGCTGTTATTAGGACCGGAGGAAAACAGTACCTGGTGAAAGAAAATGATGTTATTACAGTAGATAAGCTGACGGTACCGGAAAAAAAGAAAGTAGAAATTGATACTTTGGCAATATTTGACGAAGAGAATGTGTTTGAACTCGGTCGGCCAACGCTTGGAGCAAAAACCGAAGCTGAAGTATTATCTCATCTGAAAGGAGACAAAATTCGCGTTGCGCGTTTTAAAGCGAAAGTTCGATACCGTAAGGTGAAGGGTTTTCGCTCTCAACTCACTCAGTTAAAAATAACTAAAATTATATAATATGGCGCATACAAAAGCTCAAAGAGCAGTTCGCGGAAACAGGGACTCACGTGCTAAAAGAAGAGGAGTGAAAATTTTTGGCGGTGCACCTGTTTTCCCGGGTAATATAATTCTCAGACAAAAGGGATCAAAAGTTCGTCCGGGTGATGGAACAATGATTTGTGATGACTTTACCATAATGGCTTTAAAAAAAGGCGTGGTTCTGTTCAAACAGAAACAAGGTAATACATACGTTTCAGTGGTTGATTCTCCAGTAAAAAACTAACTGTTTTGTTTTCTATTTACTTCCCGCACAAATACGTTCGAACTTTCTATATGTTAGAATAGCTGTATGGAAGATGCATTTATTGCACAGATTCAAAATGAATCCGATTACATTGCTAAGGCGAGACTTCTTCAGTATGCAATATATGATAAACAGGTGCGAATTGTCGACTTGAGTAAAAAGCTTCACATGAAACCGTCATACCTTTGCCACTTGCTTCGCTTGAACCGACTTGATCCGATAATCGTTGATGGATACTATTCAAAACTTATTTCGATAAGTCACCTCTTTATGATCTCACGACTTAAAAACAGAGAGGACATGATTCGCATCTATGAAAACGTATTGGCAAAGACACTCACTGTACTTCAAACTGAGGATGAAGTAAGACAATGTCTTTATAGTATATCTCCCGGTGGAGTAGGTTTGGATACGTCTGAGAAAAAAAAGATGGAAAAAACTCTTTCTCTCGGAAACAAAAATACGAAAGCTCATATTATCCAAACCCGTATTCGTGGGAAGGTGAGTATTGAAATGAAAGGGAGTTTGGAGGAAACAACTGAGTTTCTCAAAGACTTTGTGTCTCGGATCGACAGCTCTTCTGAGCTTTCGAGGTCTACTCTTGAAAAGAAAGAGGAAGAGGATTAGGAATAAATCCAATTTTTTCAGCAGGAAAATATCGGTAAAACACCTGACCGATAACACTGGAGAAAGGAACCGGACCAAATTCGCGCGAATCTGAAGATCGAGGCCGGTTGTCACCCATTACAAAAAGTTCATCCTCCGGTACCGTATAAGATTCTCCGTTTTTCAGAAAACCCCCCTCCCAAAGATTTGTCCGGTCAGCTATGTATGATTCAGTTAATTTGACGTTGTTTATGAACACATCGGAGTCTTTGACAGTAATCGTATCTTTTGGAAGTGCAATAACACGTTTAATATACTCTATATCAGGGTTTTTAGGAGATCTAAAAACAATCACATCACCGCGGTGATACGATCTAAACTTGTAGGTAATCTTACTGGTAAATATGTAGTCGCCTGAGTTAAATGTCGGATCCATTGATGCGCCTTTGACTTGATTTGGTTGCATAATAAAAAGATATACTACAATGAATAACGAGCCAATAAAGACGACAGTCTCCAAAATATCCATCACAAATTCAATGACTGTTTTGACAATTTTCATAGCTTTCATTCTAATGAACCCAGTTGAAAAAAACAAGCAAGAAAGATAGAATTGATTTGCATTGTATTCACACCGCGCCTGCACAGGCCGATTAGCTCAATTGGTTAGAGCGCTGCATTCACATTGCAGAAGTTGGGGGTTCAAGTCCCTCATCGGCCACAACTGCGCTGGAGCCTCCTACGTTATTTATTCATTTTAATCTTATAGTAAATTTTGATAAAATTTGTATGTTAGTTTAAACATTGTCCTAATAGTCTTAAAAATGAATACTACTTGCATTTTATGTAAGTTTATAGTAATATAATCTCAGTAAATGACCTTAACAAGTCGCTTTTTGATGGCGTGTATATATATATGAGTAATCAATTTGCTCATAAACTAATTTCTTTTTTTTCAACATTCTCGCTTTTTTTACAAAGTTTAACCCCTTATTTCTACAGTGTTCCTCCTCGTGTTTTTTCTGCAGAACCATTACAGAGTAAAATAACTTATAATAAAAAAGAAGAGGCTTTTGAAGTAGCACTAAATACAAAGGAAAACAATATTACTACAGGTAAATTAGAGTACTCAATAATTTATAAAAATGAAGATTCAGAAAATCCCGATCAGCTGGAAGATGTAAAAAAAACAGTTCACATAACCGCGGAGGATTTATTAGAAAAGATTGATGCAAAAACCTGTTCTTCTGATGGAAAATGTGTTGGACACCTTGTTTCTCGGGGGATTTTGAAACTTGATTTAAAAGAGAGTAGTTGGTTTGAAGAAGTTTGGTTTGAAGTAAAGGAGAGTGAGGTAATTGATTTTAAACGGTTCGATAAAGGCGAGATCAGCGCGTTTACATCAGAACAAGAATATTGGATATTAAAAGGAACAGAAAAGCCGACTGGTGTTCCAACTCCGACTGAAGAACTTTCTCCGACGCTACTTCCTGTTGAAACCGTAATTCCCTCTGCAACCGAAATTCCTCCATCAACGACCCTTGTTACGGCAACCGGAGATGAACTTGTTACTGCAGAAATTGTGAGAACCGAAGGGTCATATGTTGCGCCACAATTTAAAGCTGAAGTTTGGACCGATAAGGCTGATTATGCACCGACTGAAAAAGTGGTTGTATCGGGAAAGAATTTTACACCTGACTATATATATACTATAGTAATTAGTTCGTCGGACGATCCCGCAGTTACCCATACGGACACGGTCGCAGCAGCTGCTGACGGAACGTTTACGTATGAATATCAGCTTGACGGAATTTATAGGCCGAATTATTTAGTTGAGATCAAGGATAGAAATAAGGCAGTTGTTGCTCTCGTTTCATTTACCGACGCTGAGACAAATTATAAATCTCCAACTGCAAATGGGCAAAATGGTTCAGGTGATTATTGGGATAACCCAAGCAATGCTTATAGTGATGATAGTAACTATGCCAGTGAGCAAAACCAGGAGAGACATAGATACTATAGTTATGGTTTCGGCATCCCTTCAGGCTCGACAATTGACGGTATAGAAGTGAAAACAGATGCTTGGTCATCTGATAATACCGGATGTCAATTAGGAGTAGATTTGTCTTGGAATGGCGGTACTAACTGGACTAGTGAGAAAACAATTAATCTATCCGGAGCTCAAAATACATATACCTTAGGGAATAACTCAGATGTATGGGGAAGAACATGGTCTGTTTCTGATTTATCAGACGCAAATTTTCGTTCCCGCGTAAGAGATATTGATCCTGGGGACAATTGCAACGGTGATCCAAGGATTGATTGGATAAGAATAAAAGTTTATTATACCGAACAACCCAGTCCTGATTTAACCGCAGTAAAATCTCACATTCCATCAGGAAATGCCACCGTCAATGTTCCGTTTACCTGGTTAATCAGAGTAAGAAATGAAGGAGATGCTAATGCTTCTTTTAGTTCAGGAAGCCAAATCTTTACCGATCTTTTACCGAGTTCGAATGTTACCTACGGTTCTGTTTCCGTTAGTAAGTCTGATCCTTCTGTAACAGGAACTGTTAGCTGTATTTTAAACGGATCATCAACTGTGGTTTGTACTGCTAACGGTGAAAATGTGGTTATTCCACCCAATCAGTACATTGATGTTTCATTTACCGCTACATTTGCAACTGCTGGAGCTAAGGATAACCCACGGTCAAGCGGTGGATGTAAAGCCGATCCGTCTTCAGCGAACGGAGTTGTTGCCGAAAAAAACGAAAATAACAACACGTGTTTTGAATCGGTTACGGTTGATCCGCTCAAACCCGATCTCATTATAACTAAAACAAATGACACAAAAGGAACGGGGCTGGCAGGTCTGCCGTTTAAATGGATTTTTCATGTGGAAAATATTGGAGAAGCTGTTGCAGATTTTGCTGAAGGTGAGACTATTTTAGCGGATAATTTACCCAGTAATGACGGCATAATAAGTTATGGAGCTCCAACAGTTGATAACCTGTCAGGTATTACTACTAATAGTGGAATAAGCTGCTCAATTAGCTCATCTGAGAATTTAGCCTGTACTGTAACAAGTGGACCCGGAGCAAAGTATCTCAACATTGATCCGAAAGGATCATTTGACGTTTCATTTGTAGTAACGATAAATTCAGCGGGAAAATATGTTAATCCAAGGTCTGGAGGAAGTTGTGGGGTAGATTCTACATCGAAAATTACTGAATCAAAAGAAGATAACAATTTATGCTCCGATACGGTTACCCTATTGGGTCCGAATTTAATGGTTACAAAAACAAATAATGTTTATGGAAGTGTAAATGTAAATCAATCATTTACTTGGACTTTGACAGTTACCAATGATGGTGCTGCAGATGCTGTTTTTACTGATAATCAAGATATTCTTCAGGACAATCTTCCTGATTCTGACGATTTTGATTATTCACCGACATCAAATATTACCGTCAATAAATCAGGGGGAGTTGCCGGTAATTTTGACTGTGATATAGATAATGGCGATGATTTGGACTGTGACGCGGATGGAACTGTTACCATCCCTCCATCCGGCTCATTCAGCTTAAATATATATGCAACACCTCGGTCATTAGGATCTTTCACCAACCCGAGAAGCGGATCGGGTAACAGATGTCAGGTTGATCCGGACGGTCTTGAATCGGAATCAAACGAATCGGACAATAATTGTTCAGATACCGTACGTATTTCTCGCAATATTGTTCTTAATCCTGAACTGTCACAATCCTGCGGAATGGATACGGTATTGATACTGGATAGCTCTGACAGTATGAGTAATGCAGACATCCAAACAGTAAAAGATTCCGCAACTTCTCTAGTCAATTCTCTTATGCCGTCAACTCCTACTAGAATTGGAATCATTGATTTTGATTCAAATGTTGTTAGTTCATTAGCTCCAAGTACAAACAAAACTAACGTACTCAATGCGATAAACAGCATTGGTCATACCGGAGCAACAGAATATACGAATTGGGAATCCGCACTGCAAACTGCAGATGCAATGCTAGGTGTAGGCGGATTGATAGTAATAATAACTGATGGTAATCCGACAGAAAGCAGTGGTCCGCTAAGCGATCTTGACGATGCAGTAGTTGTAGCAAATACGATTAAAACAGGCGGCAAAAGAATTCTTGCAGTCGGAGTTAACAGTAGCGGTACAAGCGGAGGGCTTGATCTTGATAATCTTGAAGCAATAACTGGTCCACAGGATATAACTGTTCCACCCGGAACAATCAGCAATATCAATTTTGTAGATGTAGTACTTGGAGATGTATCACAACTTGGCACAGCCCTTTCAAACTTAACAACTGCTCTTTGCGGAGGAACCGTAATAGTTACCAAATTAATTGATGCAGATGGGAGTTTACAAACTACTAATGACCAGACTCCGTCAAGCGGTTGGGTTTTTGATGTCGGTGGACAGGTACGGACAACGGGTACAAACGGTCAAACACCTTTGGTTGAACTGACCGCAAGTACTTATAATGTTAGCGAAACGGTTCAGCCTACATATTCAGTTTTAGCTGCTTCATGTACTGGAGCAGTCCAAAATGGCAATTGGCAAGGAAATACCATTTCTGGAGTGGAAATCTCAAATTCCAGCATTGTAAATTGTACTTTTGTTAATGCTGCGCCTTATTGTGGAGATGGGGTAACTAATAGCACTGAACAATGTGACGATGGAAATAGTGTTGACGGCGACCGTTGCAGCTCAACCTGTCAGGTTGAGACGTGTGGAAACTTGATACTTTCTGAATATATTGAAGGATCAAGCTTTAACAAAGCTCTTGAAATATATAATGCATCCGGGTCTACCGTTGACTTAAACGGTTACTCAATTGTACGGTACGCAAACGGCTCATCAACAGTTTCGAATACATATAATTTGTCAGGTTCTGTCGGATCGCATAATGTGTTTGTTATTTGTAACAATAGTATTGATCCTTCACAAAATGGCAAATGTAATGTGAAGCTGCCGGGTCCTTCTATTATGGACTTCAATGGAAATGATGTTATTGCCCTTCGTTACAATTCTATAAATATTGATATTTTAGGAACAATTGGACAAAATCCGGGAACAGAGTGGGGATTTGGTTTAACAAGCACAGCGGACAATACGCTTGTGAGACAATGCGGTTTAACATGCGGGGATACAAACGGATCTGACCCCTTTAATCCGGCAGATCAATGGGCAGGATATGCCACAAATACTTTCAGTTATTTAGGGAATCATAGCACTACTTGTCCAGTGTGTGGAGATAATATTAAAAACCAGGATTCAGAACAATGTGATGGAACTGATGGAGTTGCGACGGATGGATCCAATTTCTGCACTAATACATGTCAATTGGTACCGGTTTATATTGGTGGAAATGTTTGCTCAGGTAATAGTACACCGAAAAAAGTTGGTGAATTTTTTGTTGGATCTAAAGATATGGACGGTACCATATATGGACTGACAAGCGGAGTTGAGTATTTATTTAGAGCGTCAGGAGTTTATAGTTACAATATTAATCAGACAGGTAATGTATCGGATGCTGCATATGGAACTCGTGATAATTGGTCAACTATACGGTCTGATATCGGTATTTGGGGGACCAATCGGGGGGTTACTTCAATTATTGGAGATTTGGGAAAAGGATTGGGTGTCATTGAGTGGGATACGGACAATACTTATGATCCAGACAATACATACGAATTTGCCTATATTCCAACAACCCCAAATCCCCAGTTTGTGATAAGTGACTGGTACAGCAACTGGTACGGAACAAATTGCCAAAACCAAAGTTGTATGAGTGATAATGATCAGGGAGGATTAACTGTTGAAGTATTTGAATGTGTTTCAAAAACATCAGTAACGATCTGTAAACAAGATCAAAATGGCCAGCCACTTCCAGGATGGGTTGTTGGTTTAAGTCAACCCACTGGATTTGACGAACTTATTCCGGTAACGAGCGGAACTGGGATAGACGCAACACTTGGTACAGGCGCTTTTGTAGTATATGCTTCCGGTACTTACCAGTATGGTAATTCAGCAATGATTGCTGATGCGGGTTATTCATTCAGACCGGTTGGAATTCCTTATGGAACTGGCGGATGGGTAAACGGGGATGATTTAGGTACTCCCGGAGGTCTTGAATTAAAAGTAGCAGGAAATAATATTACATGGGGTGGCTTTAATGCTCAGCATGAGTATTCATACTATCTTACTGGTTATGGTGGCGGAAATTTAAATCTTTCTTTATGGGATGATTATTATGGTGACAATGTAAATAACGGTAATTTTAGAGCGAAAATTGATCGGCAAATCCATAAAAGAGGTACAGGCGCTAACGGTTGTGTAACGTTTACCGATGTAGAGTATGGAGACTATCATATTTTTGAGGCACCAATAGACGGTTGGCTTTATCAGTCAACCACAGTAGGATCTGATACGGTAACAAATTATCCCGCAAGCGTTACTGTAGGGGTACAGGTTCCTGAGATAACACTTGTTAATAAACTTGATATTGGTACTTTGAAAGTAAACAAATTAATAAGTGAACGAAATAACGGGGAGTACGTTGACGGGAACAACACAGCATTCAAATGGATTCTAGACTCAGAAACAACTGAAAGACTAATGGCTACTGCTGTAGATGTTGTATCAGGGTCTCATTCGATAAATGAAAATACACAACAGAACTTTCACTTTAACGGTTGGTTTACGAACGGATCTGCATTTAGTTGTACAAACCCCGAAGGGACGACGCTTCCTATTACTGTAAACGTTCCTGCAGGTGCAACGAAAGAGGTTACTCTTTGTAATGATCGCGACACCGGTTCAATTCACTTTGAAAAAATAATCGTCCCTCACTACGGATGGAATGAGGGTCCACAATTTCATTTTGATATTTCAGGCAACTATGATGCAGGAGGTTGGTCCTTGGGAGATGGGCATAGCGGAGGGTTGAATGACTTACCGACAGGACATTATACATTGACTGAAACACCGGAACCGGAGACAACAGGTACCTATGATACATCCTATCGATGTTACACTGTTCCCTTTAACTACTCAGGGGAAATTCAGTGGACGATAAGCGGTTCAGGTACGGTTGCAGAATTTGATATGCAAAAGGATTATGAAGTATATTGCGAGTTTACAAATTCTAAGAGACCGACAGTGACTGTCACGAAATACAATGACTTAAATAACAGTGGGACTCAGGAATTAGGAGAGGACCTTTTATCCGGCTGGACAATGGATCTTTCAGGAAAGATTGCGACAACATCAGCGAACGGCAAAGCAGTTTTTGATTCTCTTATTCCGGGGGAATATACCCTGACTGAAGTTTTACAGCCCGGATGGACTCAGACAGAGCTCAGCTGTACAAAGAAGGAGTCGGGCTCATCTTCAAGTTCGAGTAGTTTAACGTGGGTAGATGCGGTTATACCGGTTGCACATGCTCAGCCCTCGTCAAGCGGATTTATGTCGCTCAATTACGGTGAAGAATGGGAATGCGTTGTGGGAAACTATTTTCCACCGGCACGGTTAACGCTATCAAAATTCAATACAACATGGCCAAATGACAGTTCGGCAGGAAACCTAGTTGAGTATCATCTCAAACTTACGGTACTGGACAATTTTGCGAAAGATTTAGTGGTCTCTGACCTTCCACCAGCTGGATTTATGTATAAACCGGGAAGCTGGAGGTGTTATAGAAACTCTGTATTATTTGACTGCCCAGAACCGACCTATGCTTCTCCAGGAGACTGGTTGTTGGGTAATGCAAACAGCGGAGACGAATTTGAACTTGTTTATACTGCTTCAATTAATAATACTCAAAAACCAGGACTTTATAAGGATTTAGCATGGGCTTACGGGTGTCAGACAAGTGAAGAGGAAGATTGTACCATAGAAAGTTCAGATGCAATTCTAGCTGAAGCAGTAAACTCGGGCAAAACTGACCCGGGAACTTTAGATGGTGTGGATAACTTTGTCGGAACAAAAGTAAGCTTGGCAAAAAATGACGCTGATTCACCCGGTGTTGACATCGAAAAAGAGGAAAAAAAAGAGGCGGCTGATAGCGGTGATGTACTCGGTGCGTCAACCGGACTGCCTGGAACCGGTTCACCGAATATTTGGACTATCGTTTCAGGACTATTGATTATGTCGGGACTTTTATTGATGGTTTTAGGATTTATGAGGAAAAAAGCTTTAGTATATGCTACAAATCTTATGGTAGGAGTGAGTCTATTCATAGCATTATTTATTGTAAGTTTGGATTCTGTGTCTGCAAACGGTATTGATTATCTTACTATTCGTTTAGAGCAACCAAAAAGCCCAACACGGGTAAATGACTTTACTATAGGGTTTGTCTCCATGGACATGAAGACGCAGACAGTTACAGTAAAGTGTTATATGAAAAAACCTTCAAGCGGATATAGTCAGATCGGTGGAAATATAGCTTTAATTGCTGGAGGAAACAGCGGGCTTTGCCCTCTTACTTCATCAATGATAGATGAGAAAGGAACATATCAGTTCTATGCGACAGCAATGACTTCTACTGACAGTGTCACAAGTGAAACAATAAGTGTTGATTATAAAACCGATGGACCCGGTACTCCTACCAACTTTAATAAAGAGGAGGTTTCGGATTGTGAGTACAAAATCACATGGAAAACCGCGGATGATGGTGGGAAGACAACTCGTGTTGAGATTTATCGGTCTGAGAATGATACGTCGTTCAGCGCCGACTCTGGCACAAGGCGAACCACAATTTATATGGGTTCAAATCAGAATGGAACTTTTAATGATGTTGTTGGTAATTGTTCCCTCCCATACTACTATGTACTGCGTGCTTTTGATTCAGCAGACAATGGTTCAGGAATCATAGGAGACAGCGTTACCATTACAACAACCAGTGCCGGTACAACAGGTACAACCGGAATCGGTATAACAGCCGGGGCAGTTCCGGTAACAAATGTTACCCTTCCTGCAGGGGAAGTATCTGGAGAGGTACAGGGAACGCAGCAAAGTGGAGCAGCTAGTTCAGAAAATCAAGCTGAAAACGTTTTAGGCGTTCAGACTGAAAAAGAAAAGAATCCACCGCTTGTATTATTGCAGTGGGTAGCAACGCACAAAAAAATAACACTTGCCTTTGTTGCACTCCTTCTTACGGTTTTATATGCTATTAGATATGCAAAAAAGAAACAAAATGAAACCGATAAACAGACACCCCCATCGAATGATGGTACTTCGTAGTATTCAGTCGAGCTTCCGAAAAGTTCACATACTTGTTGTGGTGGGGGGATTGATTTTTGGGGCAGGTTTATCCATACTGACTGCGATTTATTACCCTGTTTTGAACCAGGAAGTCCGTTATGCACTGCGTCCAGGATCAAATAATTCATTGGTATTTGGACGAAGAGATAATGGAGCAAAAAGTATTATAGCAGGTTATACTCAGAGTGTTATTCATCCCCTTGATGAAGATTTTGGCATCGTCATTCCAAAAATTGGTGCGAATTCAAAAGTTGTAGAAAATGTTAGCGCGTACAATGAACAAGAATACCAAACTGCCCTTACCAAAGGTGTTGCGCATGCGCGCGACACAGCAAAACCTGGCGAGTATGGAAACACCTTTATTTTTGCTCACTCGGCATCGAACTGGTATGAGGCAAACCGTTATAATGCAATCTTTTATCTGCTTACAAAGCTAGAGAAAAAAGACAAAATTTATCTATTCTATAAAGGACAGAAATATGTTTATGCCGTTTCCGAGAAAAAACAAGTTGATTCTGATGCTTTAGAGTATTTAAAACAAGACAATTCGAAAAAAACAGTAACTCTGATGACCTGTTGGCCTCCGGGAACAACCCTAAAACGTCTTATTGTAACGGCAAAAATCACACCATAGTATCTTCATTAATAATTATCGGTATTTTAACCAGCACATAATTTTTGAGTAAATACTATTGTTACACCCGTTGTGTAAAGGATAAAAAGGTATGGTATATTTTGGCGTTGTATTAGGTTTACGTTTTGGTTCCTGCGTAGGTTTTGGTTTTTGTGAAGCGTGTGGTCTGCAAGGAGTCAATTTTGGTGTATGGGTGGGCGTTGGTGTTAAAACAGAGATATGATGCGGAGTTCGAAATGTAATTGGATAAGAGTCAACTTCTTGGGACGGATTGGAACTTGTTATTTTACCCTCAAAAGTTTCCCATAAATCCTCGGTATCTGATATTTGTCCTACGGTTATTTTATACGGACCTCGCTTTACTCCCTTCACTTTTAATTCATACAATCCTGTCTTCGCATCAGGAATAAATATCATACCGTCTGATTCTTGGATTAGAGTTGAGTTATACGATACCTCCATTTCACCTGCTGAGCGGATAAAAAAAATTAAACTTGGTGAAATCTTTGTTTCCTTTCCTTCGACAACCTGTGAATCCAGATACGATAGATTTAAAGCGTCAAGGATAGTTTTAATTGACGGTTTTGAATAAATGATTTCCCCATGATTTGCGTTTAAAAGTGTTACATTATTATTCGTATTTAAGTGAGAGCTGCTTGTAAAAAGTACAGTGCCATCTCCTGGTTTATCAATTATTTTATAGGGTTGTCCGTCACTGTAGTTACCACTAATGCGATTTATTTTAGATTGAGGTTTAATCTTTAGTGCAAACGGCGTATCAAGAGATAATCCAGAAATTGCAGTAAATACCGTTGAAAGATTATTGGGTAATAACAAATAATTGCTGAGGGTGGGATTTTGTAGAGTCAGGGATTGAAAAGGAATAAAATTATTCTTTTGATCCACGAGAAAATCATAAATAGGTATAAGATCACTCAAAGAAGGAAAACTTTTTTTTATCGTTATTCTGTCGGGCTCAAGTGGAGTTTTATATAGAGCAAGAAGAATTTTTTGTGTTAGCCATAACAATGAGTTTTCTCTATCTATTTCACCGCCACTCAGCGGTTTATACGTCTGAGCTGCGCCAAGATGAGGCGACCCTACGGTAATTAATTTTTTGATTGGTATGTCTAAACTCTTTTGAGCTGCAATCTTTCCTATTAGTCCGCCCAATGAATGTCCGACAATATACCATGATCCACTCTGGGGAGTTGATTTAGATTTTATAAATTGAACTAAATCATCTGCAGATTTTTCAAGAGGTTTTCGCCAGTCATATGCAAAAATAAAAAAATCAATATTCTTTTGGTAACCAAGATTCTGTAAGGTTTTTTCTAATCCGGTGTACTCTGTTACTGCATTGTTTATTTTCCAATCCTGTTGGTTAACAGATACATTATGCAAAATAGCATTTTTATTCCATGATGCAAACAACCCTGGAACGAGAATAAGAGGGGTTTTATAGAGAGACTTAACTATTGTTGAACGTTTTATCTCACGTGCATCTAAAGTAAATAGGTTGTAATAAAGATGCATTTCGTTATCAACGAGAAGGGGAAACGGGAAATATACAGAGGAGGTTAGGATTGGTTTTTTTTCGCTCCATACCGAATTGCATGATAGTTCGTCCGCTGTTTCCATGTATTCGATACCTGAGGGAGAGTGGAAGAAAACATAGTTTTTTGAGTTGTAGGTAATAGATGCAGGGGAACCAAGATCTTTGACGGAAGATATTGGATTATTTGCGCACTTTTTCCATTCGTTGTTTTCAAGATATGCGAGTGAGAGATACCACCCGGATCCCTTATTTGAAACATACCACAGAAATTGACTTTCGTTTGAAACAAATTGGTTCGGGTCGGATATTGCTTCAGATGAAGGAGCGGTTTCTCCTTGAATGAGTAAGGTAAGATTGTTTTTTGAAAAGGAATCAACCACGTTTGACTCGACACTCATTATACTTCTTGGTGATGTGTCTGCTGCGAAGGTCAATATATAAGTATTTCCATTTCTGAAGATAGAAGGGCTATGAACAGATTCAGTTAGATCGAAGTCATATAAGCGGTTTCTCATCCAATTCACCCCGTCAATTGATTGTGCGTAGCCAATTTTTTGTACTCCATTCGATTCACTTGTATAAAACATATGAAAAGTTCCGCTTTCATAAATCGCCTTTGGTTGGTATGCAGAAGTTTCAATCCAGTTTTCGTAAGATCCTTCGAAAGAAATCGAAATTTCTTCAGCCGGGGTAAAGTCTGCAGTGACAAGCGGAGCGTTAAAGAGAACTAAAAGCGTAAGCAAAAAAACAAAACGTTTTGTTGCCATATCTTTTTCTACTGTGCTTACAAAGTCTTTACAATGGACTATATACAACAAATTTGTTATTTTTTTCTTACGTAAAGCTCCAAAATACTTCCATATTGGTTGATGTTTAAAAAGCGATATAAGAAACGGGCGATGAAACAGTCAAAAAATAAATATGACAATTGTTTTTTCAGGGACTTTTTTTCAGGCGACTTGTTGAAAGAACTATTGCAACTTAAAAATATTTTTTGGGTGTTAGTATGATTGCGTTTCAAGAAATGCTTTACTATACCCATGAAATGTTCAGGATAGCTGTATGTGGAACTTCGGACTAATTCAGTTTTTACGGGTAAAAGCATTTGGAAAGAGAATCTTGAAAATAACCAAAGATGATCGGGCGGAGTTAAGAATGTATATTGATTTTTTTCAAACCGATAAAGATAACTGTCAAGGTTAGGCGTTTCAATATAAAGCACACCGTTTTTATTAAGATGTTTTAGTGCACTAGAAATAAACTTATTCGGTTTGGAAACATGTTCAATGACGTGAATTATGCTGATAAAATCAAACTTTTTTCCGCTCAACTTTTTGGAAGGAAATGAATCGCATATTACAGAAACACTCGCTGGATTTTCTTTTGTTAGTAGTAGGGATGGTTCAATCCCAAGAGTGTACATATTTTTTTTCCGTGCCTCATCGAGAAAGTATCCGTATCCTGAACCAATGTCCAGAATTGTATTTCCAGCGGGAAAGATTTTTTTCAAGGATCGTAAAATAGATTGAGATCTTTTTCTAATAAGTTTTTCATTTTCTTTTCCGGCTGAGTACGAAAATGATTTTTCATAATAGGTTTGATTTGCACGTTTTTTTGGTTGTGGATTGAGGAAAAGAGTTGTGCAGCTTCTACAGAGAAAATAACGGTAGTTTTTTACAATGTGGGCTAGTTCTGATCGTTTTTTACATATCTGACAGCGAAGTTTCATTTGAGAAGTATCCGCATCTTCGCTTCCAAGATCAATGGACTATATGCTACATTATTTTTTTTTGGACTGTACTAAACGCCTAAAATTAGGGTTATTACTATTCGACTTCTATTGACGAATTAAGTATAATATGTTATTACCCATTGATTTATACAGGTATGAAAACTCAGACAGAGTTTATAAGAAATGCTATTGGTATAGCAGGGATTATCGTCTTAGTTGTATTCGTGTTTACCGTGAATCCATTCGTTCAGATTGGTGCCGGTGAACGTGGTGTAGTGATGAACTGGGGAAAAGTTCAGGAAACTATTTTGTCTGAAGGACTTCACGTCCGGATTCCCTTTATGCAGTCGGTACAGAAACTTTCTGTAAGGGTTCAAAAATCTGATGTAAAGACCAGCGGTGCATCAAAAGACTTGCAGGATGTCGGGCTTGAACTGGTAGTTAATTGGAGAATTAATGCAAATAAAGTGAATAAAGTTTATCAGACCATCGGGGATGAGCGGACAGTTCTTGACAACATAATACTTCCTGCTGTTTCTGAGATGGCAAAAGCTGCATCCGCTAAAAAAACTGCTGAGGAAATAATTACAAAACGACAACAATTGAAAGAGGATATAGATAAACTATTGGTTTCACGTCTTGCCAACTATGGAATTATACTGTCCGATGTGTCAATCATAGATATAAAATTCTCCGATGAATTTAATCGGGCTATTGAAGCAAAACAGGTAGCAGAACAGGAAGCAAAACAGGCAATTTTCAAAGCAGAACAGGCGAAAAATGAAGCCGTTGCACGGGTAAATACCGCAGAAGGACAGGCAAAAGCTCAGCAACTCCAGCAACAGGCGTTAACCCCTGAACTGCTTCAAAAAATGGCAATAGACAAGTGGGACGGCCGTTTTCCGACATATATGGGCACAACCCTTCCGTTTTTACAAATAAAATAGGTTAATCCAATGCGCTGTTTGTTGTGCGGAAATAGAACGGATACCGTGACCCATGTAACTAAGAAAATACCTATTTTTGAATGCAAATCTTGCAGTTTCGGTTTCATCGACCAAAGTAAAACCATTCACTTTAAACCTGACACACTCTATTCATTCAGCGAGTACGATAAACACTCTCAAATCCACAAACAGAGACTTCTTCCTTTTGTTAAAAAAGTTACAGATATTATTCCAAGCGGAAATGTTCTTGAAATCGGTTCAGGATTCGGACTCTTCTCGTCGATCCTTTTGGATCGCGGTTCGTATAGACTTACTGTTATAGAACCTAGTTTGAAACCTTTTTACCTTAAAAACCGAAACGTATCAATTTTCAAAACTGATCTGAACGGATTTTTGAGAAAAAACAACAAGGATAAGTTTAGAATTATTATTCTTATGGATGTTATTGAACATCTAGACGATCCTCAGTCTGCACTTAAACATCTTCAAAAGTTACTCTTGCAGAATGGAATTATTGTTATACAGACACCAAACTATAAAAGCATAATGAGAAAAGTTACTCGGAACTGGTCATGGTGGATGATAGAAGACCATAAGTGGTTTTTCTCACTGCGTTCTTTGTCTCAGATACTGAACAAAACGGGATATGAAAAAGTGTATTATCGTACATACGAAGATTGGATTGATTTCAAAAAAAATCTTGACGGCAATTTTTTATCGATAAAAAATCTTTTTTTAAGAAAGATATATAAATTTATGTTTTTTAGTTTTTTTTTCCCGTTCTATTTTGTTTTCCGAAATCTTATTTGGAATTTTGGATTTGGAGGTCTGATTTTTTCCATTTACAAAAAAAAATACAGTGATTGACATTGCAAGTCCGCAAATATACTCGATTGTTGGATACCGTATTTGAGGTGCTGCTGATAGAATTGCAGATCCCCGGATAAGTTTGATTGTTATTGCTTGAGTAAGACTTAGTTTAGAACGGAATACTGTAGTAGCGCAATAAAATTTTTCGGATCACGAGAAACGTAAATAATAATACTCCCATTATTACAACAATTTTTTTTAAAGTTATATTGTATTTTATTTGTAAAATACCCAGAAAGGCGAATGGAAGAAGAGAGATAAAGTAACGTCCTTGAGTACCGTCAATTACGGGTGATCCTACTGTTTTCCAGTTCAAATAAAAGAATGTTTGAATATATGCATATTCCAAAAAAAGAATAAAAAACAAAAATATAGTAGAGCCAGTGGTCATATGCTCATTTTTATTTAATTCCAGTTTGTAAATTAACACAATAGAAGCAAAAATCCATACGAAATACATCCAAGCGTCCAGTGAATAGTCCAACCATCCGAAAATACCGATCGCGCTTTGAAGATGAAACTTTTTAAGATTCCAAGCCGAAGTTAAGAAAATTTCTACATAGCGAATCGGGTTCTGCAGTATATGCGAAACCTGTTGTAATGGATTTACACCTATTGGATGTGTGTAATCTGGTGTAGCAATATATATAGGCAATTTCAAAATAATATAGAAGAAGAATACAGAAATCATAAGCAGGCTAATTTTTTTAGTAGAGACTTTTATATTTGATGAAATTTTTTTGAATGGGAGGAGCAATATAAGGAAGACCATTGGTTCATAAACAACTTTACTAATTAAATACAGATATGCACTCACACCAAGCCAAAAAAGGTTTTTGTCCGTGATTTTTTTTTGTGTGTGCAATGTAGTAAAAATCGAAAATAACGCAAATCCCATTATCAGGTGCATTCCGTCATAGTTGTATGCAGATAACTGGTGTAGAGTCATAGGAAGGGAGAAAACCAGTAAAAGAATATATTTGTATGGTGAAAGCGTTTTCTTGTAAATGAAAATCATAGCAATCAAAGAAAAGATAAACATAAATAATCTACCCATAAAAAAAGAAACAAAAGCATTGAGATGAAGTATTCGTGCTATAAAAAGGCCAACCGCATGAGGAATATAGGCAAATGCTCCGAGCATAAACTCTGCTTTTTCATGAATATATACAGGTTTAAGCTCATTTTGACTAACTAAGAGGGGGACATTGTAGATCTCTGGATTGAATTTAATGCTGGGACGGTATGGTATTTTATTTAATGAGGAATTATTGATAAGATCGTACAGCTGTTTATCTAAAGGAAGCTTTTTCCCGTCGTTCCATAAAAAAACATAGCCTTGCCTGAGGTATATAGCTCTTTTAAAATGTCCATGCTCGTCGGGTTTTTGTAACGGGGGGACTAAAAAGGTAAATGCAATTCCCAGAACAAAGATATAGAGAAAAACAAGTTTTTCAGTAAATTTCATTTTGTACTATTATAGCAATATATTTGTTACAATAAAAAGATATATGAAGTCCCTGCTTTCGGTTTTAATGGTAACGAAAAACTCGGGTGAGCTACTGAATAATTCATTAAATTCTGTACGTAATTTGGCAAAAAACATTGTAATCATTGATGATTTCTCTACAGATA
Source organism: uncultured Gammaproteobacteria bacterium (assembly GCA_964530235.1). Classification (GTDB taxonomy): domain Bacteria; phylum Patescibacteriota; class Microgenomatia; order UBA1406; family GWC2-37-13; genus UM-FILTER-33-9. The sequence goes on along the minus strand of CAZGYB010000003.1, from coordinate 112,637 downwards.
AGACAGTTTTTATTGCAAAACAACACGGAGCTTCTTTATATCGACGGCGAGATAAAGATTTGGGCCGTCAACGTTCCTTTGGTTTAAGCAAGTGCAAGTGCGAATGGGTTTTGATGCTTGATGCTGATGAGGTAGTTTCAAAGGAACTCGCCAGCGAGATCGCTCTGTCAATAAATGTGTCATCTTCCGATATCTCGGGCTACTATATACCGTATCAAAACCATCTGTTCGGAAAACCTATTTATCACGGGGGAGAGAGCTATCGAATTCTAAGATTGTTTAAACGATCTAAAGCGACAATCAAAGGAAACTTGGTGCATGAACACGTACGGGTAGTTGGGAGAGTAGGCGAATTGCACCATAAGATTTTTCATTACTCATATAGAACACCATATCAGGTTATACGCAAATTTACAGACTATGCGGTTCGGGCATCAAGCCAAAAAGCTGACCAGAATGAACGGCTGTCAGCGAAAAAACTGTTTATTTACCCCTTACATATGATATGGGCGCGGTATATAAAAGATGGAGGTTACAAAGACGGGCTAACGCGTATTTTTCTTGATTTTGCGTTTGGTTATATGGAGTTTTGCACCTATTTTCTTCTTCTGTTTAAAAAAAGAAAATAATAAGTAATGCGCCATCAGAATCCAGCTAAGAAGACTTACTAAACTAGAAACAATATATGATTTTGGTTTAAAAACCATTTTTATATCCGATTTTCCTTCAGATACCTTTACGGATCGAAAAATACCATATGGTTTGACTTGTTCTCTTTTGTTATTTATTGTAACTTCCCAGCCAGGATAATATATATCTCTGAGCAACAGTACAGACGGGGAGTCGGATTTAGTTTGAATGCGAACCATATTAGGTTTGTATTCGATAATGGATACACTTGCAACAGGGTTATCTATAATCTCAACTCTCGGCTTAACGCTTTTATTTTGGAAGACATAAAAAGTCCGATTCAAGAAAGAATGTTTATACGAATATACTAGCTGATACTTTCCATTACTTTGTAACTCTTTTAAATAACGACCCGCAGTTAGTACATACTTTACGTTAAGTTCATCGATAATTTGTTCCGAGGGATTGATTATTTCAATCCCAGTTGGGTCTTTTACAGGTGTTTTCATGACAAAGTTTGCATATGGTTTGTAGACCATTGAGGTATATCCGTCAATACTCTGTGCGCCATAAAAAATATTCGAATCAGGTTGCATAAATGACATAGATTTTACTGCTTCCTTAATAAAGTAGTCTCTATCACCAAAAATAGGTTTTTTTGGTTCATCCTTCAATGTGTATATTCTAAAATAAGATTTATCTTTATTAAAAATGTTATAAATATTTCTGGGGGCGTTGAGAAGCTCTTGTTTTGCTGAAATATGGATTGTCCCAGCGTAATACATTAATTCTGAGGAAATAAGAAGTACGAGCAGTCCTTTGTAGAACCTTAAAAATTTTTTTTGCCGAGTTGCTAAGTGAGTTATTAGTACAAACAGTGACAAAAAAAATACATTCAGAATCAGATTGTTTAGCCAAAGAGAATAAATTGTCTGCCTACGAAATGAAGAATATTCCAAAAACCTTGATACGAATGGAATGAAATAACTATTATTTATAAAATGAAAAAACTTGATAAGATAAAAATAACCGAAGGACTTGAGTGCAAGAATAACCATGAGACAAATAATCAAAACAATAAATACAACAAGAGAAACTTTAGAGACAGACTTTTTTTTGAGTGTTTTAAAAAGATAATTGAGAGCAAAACCAGTGAGAATGGATAAACTAAATGTATATAAAATCAATACTGTCGCAGGAGATCTGAAACGAGAGTAAAAAGGTAAAACATAATATGCGAAATAAAAAACTAAAGAATATCTTCCTAAACTCATAAGGAACGAAATTATTGCGACTCCAAGATAAAAAAAATTAAAAAAGTTTTTGGTACGAAAAACAAAAAAAACAACAAGAAAAAGAGGGATAATACCTACAAAACCGCTAATGTCTGCGGTTGCCCCCCAAGAGGTTCCGTCTTTTAATACTCCAAAAAAATTAGGTAGTATCAACCTTATATATGATACAAGTGGAGTCGCGCCAGCAGAATAAGTAATATCTTGTTGAGGTCTGGTTGTGAACCGAGCAAATTCAAGAAATGGAACAAGTTGTACTGCAGTAAGAAATAAAACCGGAATAAAAATAGTAGACAGGCGCTTGAACGTATCAAAAAAAGAAAAAGGTTTCACTCTAAGTAATACATAAGCGCATATGAGCAACCATGAATAATACGTATATTGAATATGACCGCCATATAGCTGGAGCGAGCAGAGAACCGAAACTAACAAACCATATCGGAAAGACCCTCTTAAGAGATATTCTTCCAGAAAAAAAAGAATAATTGGTAGCCACATTACAACATTTAAAATCGATGTATTAAATACATTAACAAAAACTGATCCTGAAAACATAAACAGTATCGCAGAAACTAAAGATGGTGTTCTTGAAAGATTTATCTTTCTGCAGTAAAGGTACATTGAAATGCTCCCGAACCAGAGTCCGAAAATCACATTAAGCGTGTGAGCTTTGAAAGGGTCAAACATAAAATAGAACAGATTAAGAGGAGTAAAAAATCCAAAGTTTATATCCGCGAGAAAGGGCATACCCGAAAACATATAAGGATTCCAGTAGGGGGGTTCCAAACCCCGAAAGAAATCGCGGATTAAATACTTTCCCGGTATGTTAAGAGACATATTGTCTCCAGTGAAAAGGGTTTTTCCCTGAAAGAGAACATCAAAAAAAAAGAGTAACAGCAATGAGCTAAGAAAGCAGATAACAAAAATATCTTTTACATAGTATGGAAGCTTTTTCATACAATAATGCAACCTATTTTATATAATAAAGACTGTTAAATCAATCCTATGAAAACCTTTTCTGTGGGTGTTGACGGGGGTGATTTTTTTCCTGAAAGAGACGTGAAGAGCGGAATTCAACGACTTATAAAGTCTTATTTGTTTTCTTCTGTTACTCGAAAAAGTGGATTAATATACAATTACTATTACTTTGGTGAAAAACAAAAATTTAAGAACGGTTCCGTAAATACAATACCCCTTCCTAAACCATTCTTTTCACATATCTCTCTTCCTTTTAAGAATTCATTGGATCAGAATAAAGTTTTTTTGGGTTTTTCCGGAACAATTAGCCCGATGATACGGTTGGTATCCCGTTCTATTGTATTCATTCACGACTTCGGTTTTTATGATTACCCTGATTTATATCATAATTCAAATAGACTGAAATGGCAGACGGAATATTCGATTCATAGTGCCGATAAAGTTATTGTTTTTTCAGAGCATATAAAAAAACAGTTAGTAAACAAGTTTTCGAAAATTTCTCCTGAGAAAGTTATATGTATTTATCCGGGCGGAGACCATTTAAATAGGCTTAAATCGAAGCAATCTCCTATCAATAAACCGTACTTTCTTTATGTTGGAGTTATAAAAAGAATTAAAAATATTGAGAAGTTGTTGAGTTTGTTTTCTGAGTTTTTGGAAGGTCAGCAATCAAAAAAGGTTGCATTGGTATTGGTTGGAAAGAAAGAAGATGATTATTGGAAATATCTGAAAAAAAGCTTTTTCTATAGAAAGTGTAAACAGAAATTAATATTTTTGGATTCCGTTGATGAAATGGACCTACATTCTTTGTATCAAAATTGTATTGGTGTTTTGAATTATTCCTTGTCGGAAGGTTTTTGTTATCCAGTTGTCGAAGGCCTTCAGCTTGGTAAAAAAGTTATTACAAACAACCTTTCTCTGTATCACGAATTTAGTCCTTTTTTTGAGGGGTTAATTATTACGCGTTCTGAACAACAGTTTGTACGCGAAATGCATGACGCCTGTAGAAACTCAACGAAGTTTTCAACGAAGAAAAATCCGTTCGGTTGGGACACATTTTCTAATAAACTTATATCGGTTATTACTCGGTTGTCATTATGAAAGTAGCATTTATAGTGGTTTTACACAATACTCCAGAATCGGAAAAGCTTCGGTTAACAAATGAAATTAAGAATCTACATTTTCAAGACTATCAAATTTACTGGGTTGATAATACAGTCCAAAACAGAGGATACGCTGGGGGAATTAATGCGGGGATCCAGAATGCTTGTTTGGACAAGCCGGACTTGTTTATTATTTTGAATCCCGATGTATCTTTTGGTACGTTGAATGCAAAGTCAATTATGAAACCCGCTTCGGCATTTGATATGTGGAGTTTTGCTATGAAACAAAATGGAACCGTTTACTATGGAGGCTCTCTTGATCCATGGCGTTTGAGTGGACATTTAAACAGTAGGAAACCGAGGACATCTAATTATACCCCGGATTATCTTACAGGGTCGCTGCTCGTTATCAAGAAAAGCGTTTTTGAGAAAGTCGGTTTATTTGATGAGACTTTTTTTATGTACTATGAAGATACAGACTATTCGCGTCGTCTTAAGAGTAGAAACGTTTCTTTTGGTATCGATACGAACCATCATTATGTTCATTATGAAAAATCCGACAGCAATCCGTCTAAAGAGTTTTGGCTGGCAAAAAATCATCTTAAATTTTTTTTAAAGTATGCAGGACCACTTCAATTTATTCGTGAAATTATTCGATTTCCCAAGACTCTTTGGGAGAGAAGGCGATTAATTCAGAATTTTGTGAGTAATTCGGTTTTCCTTAAAAGTTTTTTCAGCTTAAATGTCTCATCAATTCTCATTAAATCTCTTCAGTTTATTCTTTTTTTTGTACTTATCAGAAATCTCACCGTTTCAGAATACGGAATTTATACATTTGTCTGGGCTCATGTTTCACTTCTAGCGCCTCTTCTAGATCTTGGTACAACTTCCTATGGAATGATTTATATTTCTGCAAATGGAAAAAGCCAATTTTCCACTTTGTTTTCACTGAGATTTATTCTTTCTATTCTTGTATTTGTTTTTTCCCTTCTTTTGGGAGTTGTGTTTCGGTACGATTTGAAAATTATGGTTTATGTTTTTTTATGTGCGATTGTCAACTTTTTCAATTTTGCGTCTGGTACATACCTTATTATTACATCGGTTTATCAGAAGCTTGTCCGTACGGCACTGCTTTCACTTATTTTAAACTCAGTTATGGTTTGTTCATTAATTTTGGGAATACTTTTTCTCGGAAAGCTCCGTTATGTTTTTCTTATCTTTGGGTTTTTCTATGTTATATACACCGCTGTATATTTAATGTTAGTTAAACAGTTAATCCCGCTCCTTTGTTTAAAGATTGAGGTTAAAAAGTGGTTTTTTATCATCAGGAGGTCATATGTTTTTGTTTTTATCGGATTATTTGCAGGAATTTATTTTAAAATTGACGTTCTTCTTTTATCGTTTCTGAAAGGAAAAGATGCTGTTGGAATCTATTCCTCTGGGTATAAATTTTTCGAAGCACTCATCTTAATTGCTTCGAGTTATAATACCGTTGCATTGCCTTTGTTTTCCCAAATGATAACAGAAGATAAACAAGGGCTTTATAAACGGGTTAAAAAACATTTACTTCTGCTTTTGGGTATTGGAGCTTTTACCATTCTCGCGACCTTTTTGGTTGGACCCCTACTTTTTCCCCTTATTCTCAAAGGAAGTTATCGGTACGGCTTTTCTATAGTGAATATTGTAATTTTTGCGCTGCCGCTCATACTTCTCAATTCTGTATTATTAAATGTACTCTATGCGGGAAAGCGGTTTGCTGTCGTGATGATTTTGTTTGTTTTGTTGGGAGGAGTAAATATCCTTTTGAATTACATTTTTATTCCCTCTTTTTCCTATACAGCGTCAGCTTATATAACGGTACTTTGTGAGTTAATTAGCTTTTGTATATTGTCTTACATTGTCTTTATTCGTTTCAGAAAAGAACTATTTATATGATACGTGTAGGTTTTGTCCGGGGTAGCTATCTGAATAATTATGAGGCGCAGAACTATTATTTTCATAGGAAGGATATTCAGTTAACCGGTATTTCTTCTCTATTTCCCATTCATCAATGTTTTCACTTTCCGGTTATCAAGTTGATAAGCGTGGCGGATATACCAATGTTTAAACGAGGAGTGAAATTTATTTCGAATCGTACACTGGGAGATAGTCAGATTCTCTTCGGACTTGAAAGTCAAGCTCAAAATTTTGACATTCTCCATACCGCAGATCCCCACTACTATTACTCATATCAATTGGCACTGATGCGTCAGTTAAAAAGGATCAAGCACCTATTGGTGACTTCTTGGGAAACAATCCCATTTAACAATGAGGGAACGCTTTCAAAGAAGCGTATAAAAAGATTCGTTTTAAAAGCTGCTGATCACTTTATTTGTTATTCACTCCGTGCTAAAGACAGTTTAGTCCTTGAAGGAATATCGGAAAAAAAGATTAGCACGATTCCTCTCGGAGTAGACCTAAAAAGAATGGAAAATAAAAAAAGCAAATCGAATAACCTATCTTTTCTCTTTATCGGAAGGCTTGTAGAGGAAAAAGGAGTCCTTGACGCTTACAATGTCTTTCGGAAAGTAATAGGTAAAGTTTCTGGAGGTTCAATGTTTACATTTACTATTGCTGGCGGTGGACCTTTGAAAAGTACTCTTGAAAAACAAATCCATAAAGATAGTTTAGATCAAAGAGTAACCGTGCAGTTATATGGTTATGAAGAAATTCCTTCTCTCTATCACAATGCAGATATTGTAATTCTCCCGTCAAAATCAACCTCAACATGGGAAGAGCAGTATGGAATGGTATTTCTTGAGTCAATGGCAGCAGGAATTCCTATTGTCGCCTATGATTCAGGTTCAGTGTCTGAGCTGGTTCAGGACGCAGGACTGCTCAGCGCTGAAGGAAACCTTGATCAATTAACTAAGTCGGTACTACAACTTATTGCGGATAAAAACTTGAGGGAAAAAATTGGTACAATTGGGAGAGAAAGAGCGGTGAAACATTTTGATTCACAAAACAGCGCAAAAAAAATACAAAATCTCTATCATCAATTGTATAATTCTTGAATATGTTGACAGCAATAATACTGACCAAGAACTCCGAAAAAACGCTAAAAGATGCGCTTATGTCAGTATCTTTTGCACAGGAAATTATTGTCATCGACGATGTGAGTAGTGATACTACGAAAGAAATAGCACTACAAAATAAAGCTGTTTTTTATTCAAGATTTTCAAACGGAGATTTTAGCGCTCAGAGAAACTGGGCAATGGAAAAAGCACAGTATGAATGGATCTTATTTGTCGATTCGGATGAGAACGTGACCGCCAAGCTACAGGTTGAAATTCAAAGTTTTCTGCGAAAAGAAACTGAACCCGTTGCTGCTTATATAAAAAGACATGATTATTTTTGGGGCAAAAAACTTCGCTATGGAGAGGTTTTATCTGCGCGCAATAAGGGTTTAATACGACTAATGAAAAAAGGAAGTGGAAAATGGATTGGCAGCGTTCATGAAACGTATCAAGTTAAACAAAACTTAAAAACTATCTCATTCATTCATGAGCTTAGTCATTACCCGCATCAATCTCTTAAAGAATATTTATTTGACGTAAACTTTTATAGTACTCTGCGCGCTCAAGAGCTCCTCCGAAGAAAGACTAAACCAAGCGTTTTTAAACTTATCGTCTTTCCTTTGAGTAAGTTTATTCTTACTTATTTTTTTTACGGCGGGTTTTTGGACGGACCCGCTGGTTTTACATACTCCTTTCTAATGAGTTTTCACTCTTTTTTAGTCCAGGCAAAACTATTTCAGTATCAGTTAGAAAAAAATTCTTAAAATGCTTCAATCTTTGCTTTTTGTTATTGTTTTGTTAACTTTTCAACTTGGCCAACTCGGACGTATTTCTTTTCTTCACCAGGACGTAAATATTTATGTATACGAAGTTTTTCTTGTATTGTTTTTTCTTTCCCTCTTTTTTTTATACAAGGTTAAACCGCTCATTAAACTTTGGTCTCACGAAAAAATAGTTTTTCTATTTCCTCTGGTACTGGTGCTTGGTTTTTTGAACCGATACGGTCGCTTTACTTTTTTTGAAAATTTTGTTGGGTTTGCATATATGTTTCGTTTGTTATTCTACCTTCTGTTTGCTTTGTACTTTTTTTACCATATAAAACAAACCAGTATTTTGAAAACGAAGATGCATGTGTTGCTTTTTGTATTGGCGCTAAGTTTTGCTGTTTCTTCTATTCTCCAATATTTATTTTATCCCGATCTTCGCAATTTGGAATATTTAGGTTGGGATCCTCATCTGTACCGAATGTTCGGTGTTTTTTTTGATGCATCTATTGCAGGTTGTATTTTTGGGTTATTTATTATTTTTTTCCTCCTTTATGAATTTAAAAAAAGTCAAACCGTTATTAAAATACTTGTGCTTAGTACATTTTTTATCCTCCTCTTTTTAACTTACTCAAGATTTTTGCTTATTAGTATGATTATAACGCTATTTAGTTTTCTATTTTTAAAAAAGAAAACACATTTACTACTAGTGCTTTTTATGCTTTTTCTGGGGGTGTATATCGTAGCTCCAAAAAATTGGGGAGAAGGAATCAATTTAAAGAGGACATTTTCTATACAATCACGTATTCGTGATTATTCCGACGGTCTAGCTTTATGGACGAAAGCCCCTCTTTTCGGTGTGGGGTATAACCGAATCCGGTATGAGCGCCAAAAACTAGGTCTTGCAAACTTAGGCGCTGTTTCTCATGCAGGAGCTTCTTATCATTCGAGTTATCTGATCATCTTTGTTACCGCTGGATTATTTGGGTTACTTTCATTATTGTATATGCAGTATGTTATATATATACATGCGGGTCCTGCAAATTACTTCCTTATTTTTATTTTTATTGCTTCTTTGGGAGACAATATATTTTTGCATCCCTTTATTCTTTTCTTGACGACTATACTGATGACGTATATATTGGTTAACAAATCAGTTAATCATCCTTCACATACGAAACGGTAATTATTTTTGACTCTGTATTTTCTGCAATATCGGTTGCGCTTATTTGAATTTTATTTTCGCCTTCGGAAAGCTTAATGGTATGCTGAAACTTCCCTGAAGCATCAACTACAACAGGTTGCATGTTGATTTGAATGAATGTTTCTATCTCTGTTTCACCCAGAATGATGATTTCCTGTTTGTTTATCGTATCTCCTTCCTTTGGGTAAGAAATATCTAGTTTTGGCTTTTCTGTTTTTAGCAGGACTGTATATTGATTTGACTTTTTTGTCTGCTTGGTTTGAATATTTTTGGCAATGAAATAAATAGAATTTGTACCGGGTGACAGGCCCTCGAGTTCTTCTGAAAATGATTCAGTTACTCCTTCAATTTCTTTAACTTTTTCATCGTTGAGGTATACTTCAACTCCATCGAATCCAATAAGTGTTCCTGAAAGTATTAATCGCGAACTGTTTGTTGCTGATGGGATAGGATCCACGATAATACTGTTCAATTGGTTTTCTTTTTTAACGGTAACTTTTGATGTATTTGAGTTCATAAGTTGATTTATGAACAAAGAGGTGTTGATTAGAAATTGAAAACCAAAAGAAAAAAAGAAGATAAGCAAACACACGATAATTACGAGGATAAACAACGCTTTGTACACTGTCTGTTTGTTTCTTTGTTTTTGCAACCGTGACATACGCAGAAATTTTATAATCTAAAATACTTTTATACAACTGTAAATAAACACAAAATTAAACAAGACTGAAAATTGCACCCTGAAACCTCCTTTTTGTCTAACGATGATCGCCTGTCAAAAGCCGTGAGCCGAGACCGGGACTTGAACCCGGAACCTATTGTTTACGATACAATTGCTCTACCATTAAGCTATCTCGGCATTATGTGAAACACCTGTTTTCTAGAGCGAGATACGGGAGTCGGACCCGTCTTTCTACCTTGGGAAGGTAGTGTTAAACCGCTTAACTAATCTCGCATGCATACTAAACGTCTACATTCTATTATACTGTATGCGGAAAATTAGATTTAGCGCGGGATAAGAAGTTTTTGGCCGATTTCTACATTGTAAGGAAAGGATAGATTGTTTGCGATTATCAGTTTACTCATGTAATCTCCGTTTCCATAGATTTCCTCAGCAATTTTATACACATAATCGCCCTCCTTAACAATATAAGTGAGAGGAGTTTTACTTTTTTGCATAGTCGACGCTGCTGTTGCAGTAATAGTCCCACTTTCTATGATGGTTGGTAAGATTGTGGGGATAACAAGCCTTTGACCTGGTTTAAGAATATACGGTTCTGAAAGATTATTCTCTTTGGCAAGGTAAAAGGCGTAATAACCGCTTCCGAGAAGATTTTCAGCTATTGACCAAAGATCTTCACCTTCTTGAACCTGGTAATATTTTTTGGATAATTTGACTGTCTGTGGAAGAGGTTTTGTTTGATTCTGAGAAAAAAATGAAGATAAAAAAGGTTTTATAGTAATTTTTTTTAAGCTAAATATGAAAAGCGGAATAAGAACGACAAGTACTCCAATGATGAATGGACGATAATTGTCTTGAATTGTCTTCAAGAGATAGTTTTTGTAATTTTTTTGTCTCACGGAAAATATTTTATATTGTTATAGGGCAATAACATAATAACAAAACTTTTGCGAAATACAATTGCAATTGCAAGGTTATGGTATATATATGTATAATATATTAGTTATTAGTTTAGATATCTATTATGAGTATTCCGTTGATATTTCTTGGAGTTGCTGTTTTACTTGTTCTTTATTTAATTGGTACGTATAACGGATTGATTACGCTTAAAACACGTATTCAGGAAGCTTTGTCGGGGATTGATGTTCAACTGAAAAGAAGAGCGGACCTCATTCCTAATTTGGTTGAAACAGTCAAAGGTTATGCTAAACATGAAAAGTCTGTTTTTGAAAACGTTACCAAAGCGCGATCTTCTTTACTATCCGCAGGTACTTTGCAGGAAAAAGCAGAGGCGAATAATATGTTGACCGGAGCGCTTAAATCTTTATTTGCGGTAGCGGAGTCATATCCTGACCTAAAGGCAAGTTCAAACTTTCAAGATCTTCAAAGACAGCTCGAAGACACAGAGGATAAAGTTGCCTACTCACGACAGTTTTATAACAGCAACGTTCTTGAATACAATACAAAGATACTGCTATTTCCAAGTAACATAATTGCCGGAATGTTTGGATTTACTAAGTCGGATTTTTTTGCTGCCACAGAAGAGGAGCGTAAAAAAATAGAAGTCAAATTCGAGTAACAAATGTCAGTCTATTCTCAAATTGCCGCAAACAAGCGGAGATCTTTTATTATTTTCGCTTTATTTCTTTTTATCGTTACCGGTTTCTTTTATATCGTTGGTGTAGCAAACCAGTCTGCACATTCATTCTTGGTTTTTGGAATTGCATTTTCTCTTGTTTCAACGATTGGAAGCTACTACTATTCAGACAAAATTGTGCTTTTAACCGTAAGAGCAGTTCCTGCCGATAAGAGACAGTTTTTTGATTTTTACACAGTAACTGAAAATTTGTGTGTCGCATCAGGAATACCCATGCCTAAGCTGTATGTCATAGACGATCCCGCTCCAAATGCTTTTGCAACTGGAAGAAATCCTAACAATGCTGTTGTTTGCGCAACTTCCGGTTTACTTTCTCTTTTAAAAAGAGGAGAGTTGGAAGGGGTTATTGCGCATGAACTTTCTCACGTAAAAAACTATGATATTCTCCTTGCGTCTGTGGTATCGGTACTTGTCGGAAGTGTTGCGCTTATTTCTGATATGGTTTTGCGGAGTTTTTGGTGGGGTGGTATAAGAAGGGATGATAATGATGATAGGAGAGGTGCAAATCCGTTCATTTTCATTGTTCTGATTCTTTCTATAATCATCACGCCTATCGTTGCAACATTAATTCAACTTGCGATATCGCGGAAAAGAGAATTCCTGTCGGACGCAGATGGAGCGCTTCTTTCTCGAAATCCAGAAGGTTTGGCAAGTGCTTTAGAAAAAATTGCAGCGTTCCCTCGTCCCCTTCGAACTGCAACGACCTCAACGGCTCACCTTTTTATCTCAAATCCTTTGAGAAAAAACTCAAAAGGAAATTGGTTTGCTTCACTTTTCAGCACGCATCCCCCAACGGAAGAACGAATTCGGATCTTACGGAGCATGTAATATAGAACATGTAACATCTTGAGCAAATGTTTCATGTTGCATGTTAAATGTTAAGTAAATTTTATGTGTGGTATTGCCGGATTTGTCGGGTTTCGTAATGACCCTCTCATTCATAAATTTTCTACATGGCTGCAGCATCGCGGGCCGGACGGAAAAGGATTTTTTTTAACTGATGAGGTAACTCTCTTGAGCCGTCGCCTCGCTATTATTGATGTAAAAGGCGGTGATCAACCGATTTATAGCAAAGACAGATCGTTAGTGATCGTTTATAACGGAGAAATTTATAATTATCGTGAGTTAAGAATAGAATTAGAGAAAAAAGGCCACATTTTTAAAACTCAGTCAGATACTGAGGTAATTCTTCAAGGATATGAAGAGTGGGGCGAAAACAGTTTTGATCGGTTAAATGGTATGTTCGGAGTTGCAATTCACGACATTAAAAGAAATAAAACAATTCTCGCGAGAGATCACTTTGGGATAAAACCGCTGTATTTCATAAGAGTAAAGTCAAATGTTAAAGATCAAAACTCAAAAGCGCAGCCTCAAAGTCAAAGTAATAACATAGTTATATTTTCTTCGGAAATAAAACCGCTTATTTATTCTGGACTTTTTCCTGTTGAGCCAAACGAGCGGATTATTTATCGTTATTTAAAATACCGTATCCATGATGACGGGAGGGAAACGTTTTTTAAGCGTGTAGAAAGATTATTGCCAGGGGAAATGATGGTTATTGAAGGCCAAAAAAGCGAGATTAAAAAATATACTGATTTAGAAAGTAGACTTCTAAAAAAGTCTAAAATAACAGGTTTTTCCCCATATGAAATTGCTTCATTTCGAGATCTTCTTATCGACTCTATCCGCAGGAGATTAGTTTCCGAAGTTCCAGTAGGTTCTTGTTTATCCGGAGGGCTTGATTCTTCTACGGTTGTTGGAGTCGTCAATCAACTCCTTCAAGAAAAGTTGGATGAGACAAAGTCTGTAGGTAAAATACAAAAAACATTTTCAGCAGTGTTTCCGGGTTCTTCCAATGATGAAGATAAGTATATTGATGAACTGGTGATGAAGTCCATAAAGTCGAATGTAGAAAGTCACAAAATTAAACCAAACTCAAGTGATTTTTTTTCGGATCTGAAAGATTTTGTTAAAACACAGGAAGAGCCAACGATAAGCACTGGTCCCTACGCACAATACAGAGTCATGCAAAAAGCACATGAGTATGTCACAGTGTTGCTCGATGGACAAGGAAGTGATGAAATGATGGCGGGATATCTGCCTTATTATTTTGTCTATTTCCGTCAGCTAATAAAAGAAAAAAAATACGGGATTTTATTCAACGAAGTTATTTCTTCCTGGGATATTATTTTAAAGTTTCTTTTGATAAAAAAAGACAAAAGGACCGGTATTAAAAACTGGATGAATGAAGAATTCGCAGACAAATATAAAGATGAAAAATTTCATATAGAAGATTCTCATCTTAAACGAAGATTACACGATGATATTTTCAAAAACAGTTTGCAGTCGCTATTGCGCTATGAAGATAAAAATGCAATGCGGTTTTCAATTGAGGGCCGAGTCCCCTTTTTGGATTATCGCCTGCTTGAGCTGATATTTTCCCTTCCCGACATGGCCGTAATAAAAGACGGATGGAACAAGTATATTCTTCGAGAATCAACAAAGGATATTTTGCCGAAGCTTATTAATCAAAGAAGGAATAAAATCGGTTTTACCACTCCCGAATACGAGTGGTTTAAAAAAGAAAGTAAGCAGATTCTTGACCTTTTTAAAGGAGAGCGCTTTGAGGCAAAAAAATTTGTAAACCAAGCAGAAGTGGTTGTGAGATTTCAGGATTTTATCAACGGAAAAACCGATGATACTCTGTTTTTTTGGAGGATTATGAATCTGGAGTTGTGGATGAGGGAGTTTTTCAAAAATCCAACTTCTAATAACCACTTTCCAATTTCCAAAAAAATTAAAAATGAAATTATGATAAAGGGGAAATCATACTGGCGTTATCCAATTCGGACAGGTCTGTTTAAAAAAGGAGATAACGTTGCTGAAAAAGTTGCTGATGAACTAGATAACGCACTATCTCAAAATATTAGTAAATTAATAAATAAAAAATGGTTTGTAGTTATTTCAGAAAAGGTGGTGGCGACTGCACAAGGAAGGGCTTATTTTATATGGGACATACATCCTACTTTTTGGGCAAAACTGTTGTCAAAATTTGTCAGCAAAGTACCATGGGGAATTGGATTGGGAAGCCCATGGACAATGCAGCTTGCAATTCAGGAGGTTGGACTGATCAGAATTCTGACCGCTTCATTGGTTAGCGCCCTTGGAAAGCTCGTAGGAGTAAGAGGTTTATTTTATAGAATTGCCGGACGTTCGGCTGCAGGAATTGACGGGCCGACTGAATATTCTCTGTACCCGGCAAATCTTTCGGCGAAACTCCTTCCTAAAGAACCGGAGAAAGTATGTAAAGAGATAGATAAACAAATAATTTCTAATTTCCAAGTACCAATTTCAAAACAATCACCAACTACCAAACTCCAAAATATAAATAATTCTAAAACTACCAACTACCAACTATTAACTACAAACTATCTTGGTTCTGCTATCATTGACGCAAATGATATCGGGAGAAATGTTTTGGGTAACTCATCAAACTTATCTAATAAGCTCATTGAGGATATCTTTGCAGATAATCCGATGGGCCAGTCAAACGAGCAGACTCCGATAACAATAGTAATAGAAATGTAGATATAATTTACATAATTTCTAATGAAGCAATCAGGGTAGATTTTATTGGAGTATCTGTGGGGGTGATGAATTCTTGTAGCTTATAAAAACCATATGAAGTTGTTATAATGTAACACATGTCGCATAAAACCATTCTAAACAGGGAAGAGGTCCTCCATCTGGCTGGTCTTGCGAAACTTCATCTCTCGGAGGATGAAATCGAAAAATTTCGGGTTCAGCTGGGTGAAACGATCGATTATGTGAAAGTCCTTGATGAGTTAGATATTAGGAATGTTTCGCCAACCCATTCAATTGTTGACCTCCAGAACATCATTCGCGAAGACGGTGAAAGTAGCGACAATGCGCTAACTGCAGAGGAAACCTTTCAAAATGCGAAAAGCGTTAAAGAAAACGAGTTTGTTGTTGACAGAATTATGGATTAACCATGTTATTCGGCAAAACCATTACACAAATACAGAATTTAATTAAGGAGAAAAAAGTTAACCTGAAGGAGATACGTGAATATTTTTCGAAACGGATTCTGAAGTATAATTCCCAGTTGAACGCTTTATTAACAGTAAACAACAATGAACCTATCGAATATTCTAATGACGGAAAACTTAGTGGAATTCCTCTAACAGTTAAAGATAATTACTGTACCAAAAATATCCGTACCACTGCGTCATCCAAAGTTCTGGATAATTTCATACCTCCTTATGAAGCAACCGTGACTGAACGATTGCAAAATGAAGGTGGTTACATAATGGGTAAGGCGAATATGGATGCATGGGCACACGGAGCGTCAACTGCCACGTCAGATTATGGAGTCACTAAAAATCCTTGGGACACTACAAGATATCCTGGTGGATCGTCCGGAGGCACTGCGGCAGCGGTTTCAGCCTATTTAACACCCGGCGGTATTGGCACAGATACCGGTGGGTCAATCCGTCATCCCGCAGCTTGGTGCGGTATTGTTGGGTTAAGACCTACCTATGGTCGGGTATCTCGATATGGTGTTATTGCTATGGGTTCTTCGTGGGACTGTCCGGGGCCGATGACTTTAAGTGTAGAAGATAATGCGTTATTATTGGGTATTATGGCAGGCAGGGACAAGCTTGATGCAACAAGCAGTCCAAAACAAGTGCCAAACTATGTAGCCGAAATTAAAAAAAAGAGAACATTTAAGATCGGTATTGCGGAGTCATATTTTGAAGGTGTTGACGGACAGATTGAAAAGAAAGTAAGAGACTCGGTTCAGGTACTGAAAAAAATGGGTCATGATGTCAAACCAATAAAACTTCTTTCTCCCAAATATTCAATTGCGGTATATACTATCTTGCAGCGAGCAGAAGTTTCTTCAAATCTCGCAAGGTATGATGGCATAAGATTTGGCAACGACCGGACTCATTTTGGCGCTGAGGCAAAAAGGCGGATAATGCTTGGCGCATATGTACTTTCTCATGGTTACTATGACGCTTTTTATAAGAAAGGACAAAAAGTTAGAACACTCATAATCAACGATTTTAAAAATGTATTTAAGGAAGTTGATTTAATTGTCGGTCCAAATACACCTTGTACAGCGTTAAAAATAGGGGAATTTGAAAAATATCCGTTTTTTGGAGAACTTATGGATCAATTAAACGAACCTGCGTCAACCGCGGGTATACCTGATTTAAGTATTCCTATAGGATTAGATGACAATAATTTACCCATCGGTATGAAAATTATGGGAAATTATTTTGATGAGTCTTCTGTATTAAATTTAGCCTATCAGTTTGAGCGGGAAACTGATTTTTTTGGGGTTGTTAAAAAGGGAGTTGAGAGATATAAAGATTAAAAGCAAAAATTAAATGTCAAAAGTCAAAAGTGAAACTCAAAAGTCGAATATTGGTAATATATATGAGCCGGTTATTGGGTTGGAAATTCATGTTGAACTGAAAACACAAACCGGTATGTTTTGCCAGTGCAAAGTGAATCAGTTTGATGCTAAGCCAAATACGCATGTTTGCCCGGTATGTCTCGGACTTCCCGGAGCACTTCCCGTACCAAATAAAAAGGCAATTGAGTGGACAATAAAAATTGGTCAGGCATTAAATTGTACTATTAGTAAACACACCAAATTTGATCGTAAACATTACAGCTACCCCGATCTTCCAAAAGGTTATCAGATAAGCCAGTACGACGAACCGATTGCAGTGAAGGGTCATGTTGATTTTGAAGCAAATTATGGTGTATATAAAAACGAGAAAAAGACATTCCGTATCCACCGTGTTCATCTGGAAGAGGATACCGGCAAACTGACACATTCGGGCTATGATACATTAGTTGACTTCAACCGTTCCGGGACACCTCTTGTTGAAATAGTAACCGAACCTGACTTTCAAAACAGCAATGATGTAAAGATGTTTTTGGAAGAACTTCATACTATTATTCGCTACCTTGATGTGTCAGATGCTGATATGGAAAAAGGAACTATGAGGATGGAGCCCAATATTAGTGTTCGAATAGTCGAAAGGGGAAAGTCGAAAGTCGAAAGTCAAGAGTTACCAAAATATAAAGTTGAAGTTAAAAATATTAATTCATTTAACTTTGTAAAACGTGCTATAGATTATGAAGTGAAAAGGCATATTCAGTTACTCGAACAAAAGGTTATGCCAAAACAAGAGACCAGAGGCTGGGACAGTAACAAAAACATTACTTACTCTCAAAGATCAAAAGAAGAAGCTCACGATTATCGTTATTTTCCCGAACCCGACATTCCTCCACTTGTTTTTGACAACCAATACCTTGATTCTATACAAAAAACTATCCCTGAACTTCCTTCAAAAAAAGTATTGAGATACATGCATCAGTTTGGTTTAAGACATCTTGATGCATATACAATGACACGTGATCGGAAAACCGCTGAATATTTTGAACAAGTTCTATCAGTGATCAGTGAGCAACGGTTAAAAAACAACGTAAAAAGTCAAAATCTCGAGCAGGGTATAGCCAATTTTATTATCAACAAAAAAGTTTCTCTATCATTGCCCATCGTTGAGTTTGTTAAGCGCGCAATTGAATTGTTGACCCCGAAACAAACCGATTCTAAATTACTCGATGAAGTTGTTACCAGGGTTGTAAATAGCAATGTAAAAAGTGTTGCAGACATTAAATCCGGAAAACAAAATGCGATAATGTTTTTGGTTGGTCAGGTTATGCGGGAGATGAAAGGACAGGCAGATGCCAATACAGTTATTTCAGCACTTAAAGAGAAGCTGAAATAACAAGTCCATAAAGTCTATCAAGTCGAAAGTCTATAAAGTTATATAACGGATTCGACTTTAAGGACTTTACAGACTTGATAAACTTTATTGACTAATTAAATATGAGCTTTGTACATCTTCACGTTCATACTGAATATTCGCTCCTTGACGGTATGTGTAGGATTGGCGACGTTTTGACCAAAACAAAGTCGCTTGGGATGAATTCAGTAGCTATTACTGATCACGGAGCAATGTACGGAGTTTTCAAATTTTTCGTGAAGGCACAGGAAATCGGAATAAAGCCAATCATTGGTGTTGAAATGTACAAGGCTAAACACTCGCTACACGACAAAAACACTGATGACAGGGATCGCTATCATCTTGTTTTACTTGCAAAAAACCTTGAGGGTTATAAAAATCTTATCAAACTAACCAGCATCGCTCATCTAGAAGGTTTTTACTACAAACCACGTACAGATCTTGCACATTTAAAAAAGTACAGTTCAGGTCTTATTGCTTTATCTTCCTGTTTGGCCGGTGAAATACCTCAGGCTTTATTACACAATCAAACGAAACAGGCTGAAAACTTACTTGAGCAGTATCTTGAGGTATTTAAAGAGAACTTTTATCTTGAGTTACAGCGTCATCCCGGTGTTGAAAGTTTAGATGCAGTTAACAATGAGCTAGTAAAGTTGTCTCGAAAGTTTTCTGTGCCGTTAGTTGCAACAAACGATGTTCACTATATCGATCCTGAAGATGCATATGCACAAGAAATACTCTTATGTATTCAAACACAAAGAACCGTAATGGAGAAAAACAGACCAGTGAGTATGATTGATGTTCCTGACTACTATTTCAAGACCGAACAGGAAATGCAAACATTATTTTCTGATCTGCCGGAGGCGATTGAAAACACTGTCAAAATTGCCGATCAGTGTAATGTTGAGATACCATCAGGTAAGTGGGTCCTTCCTTTTTTTAAAACCCCGGAAGATAAGAAACCGGAGAATTATTTAAGAGAATTAGTTGAAAAGAATAAAGGTAGAGTGAGCCAGATGGATCAAAAGGTAATTAATGAGAGATTAAACTATGAGTTGAATATTATTACCTCGAAAGGTTACTCAACGTATTTTTTGATTGTTCAGGATTTTGTAAATTGGGCAAAAAAACAAGGAATTGCTGTTGGTCCAGGAAGAGGCTCTGTTGCCGGATCGCTGGTGGCCTATATTTTAAGGATTACCGATATTAATCCTTTGGAGTACGCTCTCCCTTTTGAAAGGTTTCTCAATCCAGATAGACCCACTCCTCCCGATATTGATATTGACTTTGCTGATGTAAGGAGGGATGAAGTGCTTTCGTACGTAACAAATACATTTGGACAGGATAAAGTCGCTCAAATAATAACGTTTGGTACTATGGAAGCTCGTTTGGCCGTTCGGGATGTTGCGCGCGCTATGGGAATGTCTTATGCACAAGGAGACAGAATCGCTAAAATGATCCCTCAAGGTAAACAAGGGTTTCAGATGAAGCTTGCTCAGGCACTGATTGAGTCATCATCCTTAAAGTTTGCATATCAGACAGAACCTGATGTAAAAAAAGTTGTAGATGTTGCACAGCGTCTTGAAAGTCTCCCTCGGCATTCTTCTGTTCATGCAGCAGGTGTCGTTATCTCAAAAGATCCTTTAACCGAGTATGTACCAATCCAGCGGGATACAAAGGAAGGTAAAATAATAACCCAGTATGATATGTACTGTCTTGATTTAAATGCGGTTTCAAATGGAAAGGCTGTTGGGTTGCTCAAAGTTGATTTTTTGGGACTTAGAAACTTGACGATTTTAGAAAACTCTCTCAGATTCGTTTTTGATACCCATAAGAAAAAAATAGATATACATGACGTTCCGCTTACCGATAAAAAAACCTTCGAACTTATTTCACGCGGTGAGACTGTTGGCGTATTTCAACTGGAATCACCGGGAATGCGTCGATTAGCAAAGGATTTAAACCCGAATAAAATGAGCGATATTACTGCTATGGTAGCATTATATCGGCCTGGGCCAATGGATCTTATCCCTCTTTTTTTGGAAGGAAAACGGAATCCTAAATCGATTCGTTATCTTCATAAAGATCTAAAATCAATTCTCGATGAAACATACGGTATTTTGGTATACCAGGAACAGGTGATGCAGATTGCAAATAGTCTCGCGGGGTATTCAATGAGTGAAGCTGATAATTTGAGAATGGCAATGGGAAAAAAGAAAAAATCTCTCATGGAAAAAGAACATCTTAAATTTATTGCCGGATGTGTAAAAAATGGCTATTCAAAGTCCCTAGCAGAAAACATTTTTAATTTCATGGAAAAATTTGCAGCCTATGGTTTTAACAAACCGCATTCCGCTTCGTACGGGCTGATAGCGTATTGGACCGCATATATGAAAGCAAATTATCCCGTTGAGTATTTAACCGCGTTACTTTCTGCAGAACTGCAAGGGGTTGCTGGGCCATCCCGGGAAATAAAGATGGCTCAAGCGATTGAAGAATGTAGAAGAATGGAGATCAAAGTCCTTCCCCCGGATATAAACAAATCGTATCACAGTTTTAGTATTGAGAAGGATAGTATTCGTTTTGGTCTTTCTGCAATTAAAAATGTTGGTGAAGCAGCTATTGAATCGATAATCGAAGCGAGAACGAAAGGGGACTTTATTGGATTCACGGATTTTTTGTATCGTGTTGATCTGCGGAAAGTGAATAAAAAGACAGTTGAAAGCTTAATTAAAGCCGGTGCATTTCTTTGTTTTGGAACATCTGCGACGCTTTTTTTACATTACCCGCGGTTGGTTCGAGAAATTAGCGATAAAAAAGATGAAAAAGAAAAAGGCCAATTTATGCTCTTTGGACAAGAAAAAGCTATGATAAATCAAAAAGATTCTTTTGAAGCTGCCCCTGAATTTAGCGAGGATGAGTTGATTAATATGGAAAAAGAAGTTATTGGATTTCTTATAAGTAAAAATCCACTCGCTAAGTATAAGACGATCATTGAAAAAAAAACCACTAAAAAAATTGGAGAATTGAATAACGAAGACATAAATAAAGTTCATATTCTCGTTGGAGTTATTTCATCTAAAAAAATCATTAAAACTAAGAAAGATAACTCCGAAATGGTTTTTTTAACTCTTTTCGACGAAAGCGGGTCGATTGAAGCTGTAGTTTTTCCCTCGAAATATGCGAAATTTGGAGCAGTTCTATCATTGAATACTATCGTAATAGTAAAAGGAAAAGTTACCGAACGAGATAACAGAATGAGTATTCTTATTGATAATTTAATGAAACTTTAAAGAGTCTATTGACATTTTTCAAATTGCAATGTTACAATATAAGCGGAAAATTCTAAAAAAAAGAATAAATTCTGATTTTATAGTTCAGGAATTCGACAAGGAAGAAGTATCTCAAAAAAAAACAGACCAAGTTCCGTTTCAAATTTTGAATTTAGGTATATATTTAATAACTCCCTTACTTTTGGGAGTTATTGTAGGTTTATATTTTGATAATCGATATTTGACTGAAAGGAGAGGAGTAATATTTGGACTTTTAGTGGGATCAGTTGGAACATTTTTTAATCTTATCAAGTTGACAAAACAACAGTAATCCATGCCAGAAATTAGTATTAAGGCAGAATCGGTATTCCATATTTTTGGATTCCCTATTACCAATTCCATACTCCTTTCGACAGTTGTATTTGTTTTTTTTATTCTCATTTCGATTCATTTTTCAAAGAATATTACCGCCTCCCATAAAGGCGGTTTTTTTTATATTTTCACTGCTCTTCTTCGTTTCATATATAATTTATTTGAGTCTATATTAGGGAAACATACGCCGTATTTTTTCCCTCTTTTAGGAAGTTTTTTTATTTGGATACTCTTTCAGAATTGGGCTGGTTTACTCCCGGGCGTTGGTAGTTTGTTAATCAAAGTAGAGGAGCATGGAAAAGAACTGCATATTCCCCTTTTTCGAGGAAATAACGCAGATATCAACGCAACCCTTGCGCTCGCATTGCTTTCGGTTTTCCTCATTCAAGCATTCGGAATAAAATTCCTCGGACTTAAAGGGTATCTTTCTAAATTTATCAACCTGAGTAATCCGATTAACTTTTTTGTCGGCATTCTCGATATTCTTTCAGAATTCTCAAAAATCCTTTCATTTACGTTCCGTTTATTTGGAAATATTTTTGCTGGTGAAGTTCTTATGACGATCATTGCCTTTTTGGTTCCTTTTTTAGCACCTTTTCCTTTTTTATTGCTTGAAGTGTTTGTTGGTGTAGTGCAGGCACTTGTTTTTTCTTTATTGACAACTGTATTTTTAAGCATGGCCATTTCAAAACACCACTAAAAGCGTATAACGCGAAGCGTAGAACGCAAAACATTAATACATGTTTCGCGTTTCACGTTACACGTTACATGAAAAGGAGGTGAAACAATGAACGCAGAAGCAGCAAAACTACTCGCAGTTTCTATTGCTATCGGCTTAGGAGCAATAGGACCAGCTTTGGGAATTGGTATGATTGGCTCAAAAGCCGTTGAGGCTTTAGGGAGAAATCCTGAAGCAGAATCGTCTATTCGTACCGCCATGATTTTGTCACTAGCATTTGCAGAAGCAGTCGCTATTTACGCCCTTGTGGTAGCTCTTATATTAAAGTTTACCTAATTTTCTCGTATGGAAAATCTCGGAATTGATCCAAAGTTGTTAATTGCACAAGTTGTTAATTTTGTATTATTCTTTTTTCTTTTTAGCAAATTTATTGCAAAACCGTTTATGCAGTATATCGAAAACGAAAAGAAAAAAGATTTAGAGAGACAACGAGTTGCCGAAATGGCAGTAAAACAAGAGGAAGAGCTGAAACTTCACAAGGCTAAAATGGAGGAGAAAATGAAAAAGGAGTTTGAACAACTCGTCCAGGAGAGTCGTAAGGAGGCGAAGGAACTTCGCAATAGTTTAATACAAGAAGCAAAAAAAGAAGCAGAGACCGTTGTTCTAAAAGCTCAAAACGAAATGAAGTCAGCCCAGATTCTCATGGAAAAAGAAATGAAAGAAAAAGTCTCGTCTTTAAGTGTTCTTCTGGTGCAAAAAGTACTCAGAGAGTATTTAACAGATGAGATGCAGCGGACAGTAACAGCAAAGCTCATTACCAATTTAGCCGATTCCAAAGTTAACTAAGATGAAAATTAATCCGCAATTAAAAGAAGAACTCAAGCAACATCTGCATAATGAGATTCGTAAGCAGAAGGAAAAAGTAATTATTTTTTCTTGTTATGCGCTCAGCCAAGAAGAATTGCAGTCGATCGTGCAGAGCTTTCCCCAACTTCAGGGAAGGGAAGTTGAAAATAAAATTGACCAGTCTTTAATTGCCGGATTAATTATTCAGTTTAGTTCAAAAATTATTGATTTGTCGGTTAAATCCGCGTTACATACATTCCAGAAAAAACTCTATGAAATTAATTGATCAGTATTTAGAACGGATTGAAAAAGAACTGAGAGATTCAAAAGTTACCGCAAAAACCGAAGAAGTGGGTTTTGTTGAGGAAGTGCGTGATGGAGTTGCTCTGGTAAGAGGTCTTGATCAAGTTACGTTTGGTGAGGTAGTTGAGTTTGAAACAGGAAGCAAGGGGTATGTAATTGATCTCATGGAAGATACCGTTGGTATAATCATTTTTGGTGATTATTTGGGTATCCGCTCAAATACAATTGTCAAGGCGCTTGGTGTGGTATTGTCTGTTCCCGTTTCAGAAGACATTTTGAGCCGTGTGGTAAATCCGTTATGCGAACCGCTTGATAACGGAAAATCTATCACTCCAGATGTGCTTTATCCAGTTGAAACAATTGCACCGACGGTTGTGTACAGAAAACCGGTCACTGTTCCTCTTCAAACGGGAATTAAGGCCGTTGACGCACTTATTCCTATTGGGCGCGGACAGCGTGAACTTATCATTGGAGATAGAGGAACTGGGAAAACAACTCTTGCTTTGGATACCATTATTAACCAAAAATCTGAGGGTGTTGTCTGTATTTACTGCGGAATCGGTCAGAAAAATTCAAAAATGGCTTTGGTTGTTGATCTTCTAAAAAAACAGAAAGCACTTGATTATTCGGTGGTAGTGAGCGCATCTGCATCTGATCCTGTTTCAATGCAGTATCTGGCTCCTTACTCGGCTTGTGCGATCGCTGAGTATTTTATGAATAAAGGAAAAGATGTTCTAATTGTTTACGACGATCTTTCAAAGCACGCCTGGTCATACCGACAAATATCCCTTATTTTAAGAAGACCTGCAGGTCGAGAGGCATATCCCGGTGATATTTTTTATCTTCATTCACGACTTTTAGAGCGGGCTTGCCGCCTGAGTGAAGAGCGGGGAGGTGGTTCAATCACAGCTCTTCCAATTGTTGAGACTCTTGAGGGTGATGTGTCCGCGTATATTCCAACAAATATTATTTCAATCACAGACGGACAAATATTTCTTGAAACGGATTTATTTAATGCAGGAATACGACCTGCAATAAATGTTGGACTCTCGGTATCACGCGTGGGAGGTTCGGCCCAAACGAAAGGAATGAAGCAGGTGGCTGGAAAATTAAAACTTGATTTAGCTCAGTATCGCGAAATGGCAGCTTTTTCACAGTTTGAGTCAGATCTTGATGAAGAAACCAAAAAACTTTTAAATCGGGGAGCAAAAGTAACCCAGCTTCTTAAACAAGACAAAAATAAACCTTATACGCTTGCTGAGCAGATTGTAGTTTTATGGGCTGCTCATAAAGGTTATCTGGATCAGCTCTCTCCAGATGAGGTTAGCTCATTTGAACAGAAACTTATTCAAAAGCTTCAACGTAAAGGTGCAGATATAATCAAACTTATCCACCAAGAAAAAACAGTGACTGACGCTGTAGAAAAAAAACTTGTAAAACTAGTTTCAACACTTTTATGAATTTGCGACAGGTGCGAAAAAAAACTAAGTCAGTTAGCAACGTTAAGAAAATAACCCGTTCAATGCAGTTGGTTTCTGCGATCAAAATGAAACGCGCGCAACAGGTTGCAAGTGAATCTCGACCATACCAGGAACAACTTGAAAGTATAATTAAAAAAGTCATGTTTAAAAAAAATATCCAACTTTCTCCGTTATTGTTAATTCCAAAAAATGCATCAAAGCATCTTGCTATAGTTATTTCTTCAAACAAAGGGTTATGCGGTTCTTTTAATATCGATATTCTGCGGTATTTGCTAAAAAAACAAAACGATATAAAAACGGATTACGTCACCATAGGAAAAAAAGCAGCCTCTTTCATTTCTAAAACAGGAAATATTTTACTTGCTGACTATTCAAGTAATAATCCCCTTCAAAGTGTTTCGGCACTTTTCTCTCTTGTTGTTGACGCTTTCCTTTCGGGTACCTATCAAAAAGTGAGCATTGTTTACAACCGATTTATATCGACTCTTCGGTCAGAAACGGTTGAACAGGTAATACTTCCTTTTCCTGTTTCCCAGAATTTCGACACAGCGCTTCCTTTGAAGGAAGTTAAAAACGAATATTTAATTGAGCCAACACCAGAAGGTATTGTTGATTCGCTCCTTCGAAGTTATATTGAGGAAAAAATACGAAACTGCATTATACAATCTGAAGCAGGAGAACATTCAGCCCGTATGATTGCAATGAAAAATGCAACCGATAACGCCAATGATGTGATTTACAATTTAACTTTGCTGGGAAATAAATTAAGACAGGAAAAAATCACCAATGAATTACTTGACATGGTGACCGCAAAGGAGTCTATTTCGGCAGAATAGTTTTTATTACTAGTTTTATTTTTTTTATGAGCCAAGGCACTATTGTTTCAATACGAGGGGTTGTTGTAGATGTTCAGTTTCCGGAAAAAGATACTCCTCTTATATATGACGCGCTATATCTGGAACATAAAACATTAGGAAAGGTCGTTTTTGAAGTTGAGGCAATTATTGAGCCTGGTTTGGTGCGCACTGTTGCAATGGGCAATGTGTTTGGATTGTCGCGAGGTACAACTGTCTACAATTCAGGCAAATCAATTGAAGTTCCTGTCGGCGAGAAAACACTGGGAAGACTATTTAATGTTCTTGGAGAAGTAATTGATGAGGGGGACAATGTCGATTCAACGCACAAAAGAGCCATCCATCAAGAAGCTCCTGTGCTATCGGAACAATCAATTAAACAAGAAATATTTGAAACAGGAGTTAAGGTTATCGATCTTATTGCGCCCTTTATTAAAGGGGGAAAAGTTGCTGTTTTTGGCGGTGCTGGAGTTGGTAAAACAGTAGTTATTCAAGAACTTATCCATAATGTTGCCAAAGCACACAAAGGCGTCTCTGTTTTTACGGGAGTTGGAGAGCGCACTAGAGAGGGAAATGATCTTTGGAGAGAAATGAAATCTACCAAAGTAATTGATAAGACCGCACTCGTTTTTGGCCAGATGAATGAACCCCCGGGAAACCGGCTTCGTGTTGCTCTCACCGGTGTCACCATGGCCGAGCACTTCAGAGATGAAAAACATATGGATGTGTTGTTGTTTATTGACAATATTTTCCGTTTTGCCCAGGCTGGTTCTGAGGTATCAGCGCTTCTTGGAAGAATTCCGTCTGCCGTAGGGTATCAGCCTACTTTAGCGTCAGAGATGGCGTCTTTACAAGAGAGAATTACCTCAACAACAAAAGGGTCGATAACGTCAATTCAAGCCGTATATGTTCCGGCTGATGATTATACTGACCCTGCTCCGGTTGCTACATTTGCACATCTTGATGCATCGCTTAACCTAGAGCGTTCTCTTGCAGAGCAGGCACTGTTCCCTGCAATTGATCCCTTGGCCTCTAATTCAAGAGCTCTGGATCCTGAGGTTGTCGGTTCTGAACACTATCAGGTTGCACGTGATGTTATTAAAACCCTGCAAAGATACAAGGACCTGCAGGATATTATAGCAATTCTTGGTATGGAAGAGCTTTCGGATAGCGATAAACTTGTTGTTTCGCGAGCAAGGAAAATTCAGCGTTTCCTGACTCAGCCTATGGCGGTTGCCGAACCATTTACGGGAAGGCCGGGAAAATATGTTTCTATAGCGGAAACCGTACGAGGGTTCAAAGAGATTCTTGATGGAAAACATGACACAAAATCAGAAACCGCCTTTTATATGGTTGGTACGATTGATGAAGTTAAGTAACTGATTGTATGCATCAGCTTAAATTGAAAATTATTACTCCACGAAAAATTATTCTCGATGAAGTAATCCGTTCAATTACGGTTCCTTCTTCGGACGGTGAAATAACAATACTTTCCAACCATACAAATCTTTTTTCTCTTTTAAAAGAAGGGATAGTGCATTATCGAACAGAAAATAAAGATGAGTACTTGGCTATCGGTGGAGGATATGTTGAAACGGACGGTAAACAAGTAATTTTGCTTGTTTCAAGAGCCTATGGTCAGGATGAAATTGATGAAAAAGCAACAGAAGAAGCTCTTAGAAAAGCTAAGGACGATATGAAGCGAGCCAAAGATAAAACAACCTACCAGGAAATGTCCTCATTACTCCGAAAGTCGCTCATTGACCAAAAACTCATAAAGAAAAAAGCTCCCAAATCTTTCAATAAGGAATAACTTGTACCATATATCATGTAACATCATACATTTCTTGTTACATGTTACATGTTTCATGTTATATGATATAAAATATGGCTCTAATTATCGTTGAATCCCCAACAAAAGCACGCACATTCAACAGGATCTTAAAAGGAAAAGATTTTTTTGTGTTTGCAACGCTCGGTCATATCCGAGATCTCCCTTCGGACTCTCTGGCTGTTGATGTTGATAACCAATTCAAACCCCACTATGAGTTAATGAAAAAAAAAGAGCGTGTTCTGAATGAGTTAATTGAACTTTCGAAACAACATGATACGATAATTCTTGCGACTGATCTTGACCGAGAAGGTGAGTCGATTTCTTACCATGTTGCATGCATACTGGGGTTAATTCGAGAGAACTGGCCAGATTTTACCGTTGAAACCGGTTCATCAAAAAAACTCGAAAGAATCGTTTTTCATGAGATAACGAGTCGTGCTCTTGAAGAAGCATTAGAAAAACCGTCTACCTTACGAGTCAATCTTATAAAATCGCAGCAGGCGAGGCGCATCCTTGACCGATTGGTCGGATATGAACTTTCTCCGCTCCTTTGGAAAAAAACAGGAAAAAACTGGCTATCTGCCGGACGCGTGCAAACAGTAGCTCTTCGGCTTATCGTTGAACGGGAAAAGGAGCGGACTTCATTTCGATCATCACCCTACTATCACGTATCTGTAATATTTCTTTCCGGAAAAAAAGAAATCGAAGCGAATCTCATAAAAATTGGGGAGATAGATACAAAAAAAGATGAAGTAGTTAACTTATATGCAGGTCCATATCAGTTTCAGAGCTCTACAATAAATGGAGATAATGTGAGTAGTATAGAAACTGACCTTAAGTCTGACTCATTTTCAGTTTTAAGGACTGATGAAGATGTTATAAAACGTTATCCGCAGCCACCCCACACAACCTCTTTGCTTCAGCAGGATGCGTTTTATAAGTACGGTTTTTCTTCAAAAATGGTTATGCGCTTAGCTCAAGATTTATACGAGCGTGGTTATATTACTTATCATCGCACAGATTCTTTTAACCTGTCAACACAGTTTGTATTTCGGGCAAAAGAGTACATTGAAAAGGTCTTTGGAAAGGAGTATTCTCTTGAAAAACCACGAGGTTTTCGAAATAAATCGCGCATGGCTCAGGAGGCACATGAAGCAATTCGCCCAACAAAATTACTTTCCGAAAAGGAAGCTATAAAAAAAACAGATAAAAAGATTACTGCAAATCATAAAAAACTCTATAAACTTATTTTTGAACGTGCCGTTGCAACTCAGATGAAAGAGGCGGAAATAAAAGTAATAAAATTGTATATTCTCTCAAAAAAAAAGTATCTTTTTGAATCAGTCTTTCAAAAAGTTCTTTTTGATGGATTTTTACGTATTTCACAACAGGTTTCCATTACACCGGTTCCGTTTACTGGAATAAAAATTGATACACCGCTCCAGCTCTCTCGTTTAAATATCAATCAAAAAGATACAAATCCCCCACCACGCTATAATGATGCAACGTTGATTCGTATAATGGAAGAAAAAGGTATTGGAAGACCATCCACGTATGCACCAATTATTTCGCTTATTCAAGAAAAGGGATATGTTGAAAAAGACGGTCGATATTTTGCACCAACTCTGTTAGGAAAGCCTCTTTCCGACTACTTATCAAAACATTTTCCGCAGGTTTTCGACCTTTCTTTTACCTCAACCATGGAAGCCAAATTAGATGAAGTGGCAGAGGGCACTGAGCAAGTGGTTACTCTCCTCCAAGACTTTTTCACTCCGTTTAAAAAGCAGTTAACTGAGAATAATTTGTCTGATGATAAGCTGGAAATTAAGGAGGAAACGCACGAGTCATGTCCGAAATGTTCAAAACCCGTTATTGTGCGTTATTCGAAATTCGGAAAATTTTATGCCTGTTCCGGCTATCCTGAGTGTAAATATACCAAACCGTTCTTAAAAACTATTTCCAATGCGTTTTGTCCGAAATGTAAAGGGAATATTGTGATAAAATATTCAAAATCCCGAAAAAGGTTTTACGGTTGTAGCAACTACCCGACATGTAATTTTTGTTCATGGACGGTAAAAGAACTATTACAGCCAACCGCTAACAAAACATAACTATGGCAAACTTAAAATATATTTTTGTGTCGGGCGGTGTTATATCCGGTATCGGGAAAGGTATTACGACTGCATCAATCGCTTACTTACTGCAACTTTCTGGTTTTCGTGTTGCGCCGATTAAGTTTGAGAACTATTTGAATCTGGAT
Source organism: uncultured Gammaproteobacteria bacterium (assembly GCA_964530235.1). GTDB lineage: Bacteria > Patescibacteriota > Microgenomatia > UBA1406 > GWC2-37-13 > UM-FILTER-33-9. The sequence continues at coordinate 82,519 of CAZGYB010000003.1, read as the reverse complement.
GCCGGAACGATTAATCCCATTGAACATGGCGATCCTTTTTTGTGTGAAGACGGGACTGAGGCAGATATGGATATTGGCACCTACGAAAAGTTTCTTGGTTTTCATATGGGCTCTGCTAACTTTGTTACTATGGGTAAAATTTATCAGACGGTTATTGAAAAGGAGCGGAGATTCGAGTATAGAGGAGAGGATGTTGAAGCTATTCCTCATATAACCAATGAGATCATTGATCGGATACATCATGTTGCCCATCTGCATAAAGCAGAGATCGTTATTGTTGAACTGGGAGGAACAGCAGGAGAGTATCAGAATGTTTTTTATTATGAAGCTTCACGCATTTTAACCCTTAAAAAGCCTGGAGACGTTATTCATATTCACGTAAGTTATGTTCCGACCCCTAACCATTTAGGTGAGCCAAAAACAAAACCTACTCAACTTTCTGTTCGAACGCTGAATTCAATGGGTATCCAGCCTGATTTTATTGTTGCTCGTTCTGAAAAATATATTGATCAAAGAAGAAGAGATCGGTTCGCGTTGTTTTGCAATATGCATGCTGAAAATATCATCTCGAATCCGGATATGACTTCGGTATATGAGGTTCCACTTATTCTGCAAAAGCAAGGGTTCGGGGATAAAATTCTTAATAAACTCAGCCTTCCAGTAAAAAGTATAAATCTTAAAGTACTAACAGACCTTGTTCACTCAATAAAAAAGGAAAAAAAGCACAAAGTTGAGATTGCGATTGTCGGGAAGTATTTCGGCACAGGCAACTATCAGCTTCGTGATTCATATGCTGCCTTATTCGATGCAATTGATCATGCAGGATGGAAAGTGGGTTTAGAGGTTGTTACCCGATGGATTGATGCTGAAAAACTTGAAGAGGAAGGAGATTCCCTTATTGGCAGGCCAAATGGAATAATTGTTCCTATAGGCTGGGGTGAACGTGGCGCGGAAGGCATGATTCGTGCTGCAAACTTTGCTAGACGAGAAAAGATTCCTTATCTAGGTCTTTGTTACGGCATGCAGCTTGCAGTAATTTCTTTCGCCCGATCAATTCTTGGGTGGAAAGATGCAGATACGACGGAAAATAACCCACGTACTTCTCACCCGGTTATCCATTTAATTCCCGACCAGGAAAAGAAGTTAAAAAACAGAGCGTACGGCGGAACTATGCGTCTTGGCGCTTGGGATGCAGTGGTTAGAAGCAACACCATTGCGTATGAAAGTTATGAGACATACGATGGGTTTATCAATGAAAAAACCGGACTAACATCAGAACGCCATCGACACCGTTATGAATTTAACAAAAAATATGTTTCAGAGTTCGAAAATAAAGGATTGATTATTAGTGCATACTCAGTAAAAGAACATCTCGTTGAAATTGTTGAGCTTCCAGCCTCAATGCATCCATTTTACGTCGGAACCCAGGGGCATCCTGAATACAAAAGCAGTCCCCTCAAACCCCATCCGCTTTTTTTATCCTTCATTAAAGCCCTAATTTAGTCTATTTAATTGTTTTATAAATCATAAATATTTATTGATTCATACACATTTATGATGTATAATTATCCATTAATATTTTTTTTGACTTATGGCTATAACCGAAAAATTTAGAAAAAGTGTTAAAGACTTTGGTAGTAAACTTGAAAGAAAAAGAAGACTTCTTGTATTAGGTATTGCATTGTTAGCTTTAGGAGTGGCTAGTTTAGCATGCGTGCAATCCGGTTCCGGCGGTGGAGGTGGTGGGACAACTAGTACTCCTGAACCACCGAAACCCGCGCCCGCTGTTCAAACAGTTGAAGCTGATGTTTGTAACGCTATTTTTAGCGATCTCTGTAATGTTTTAGATGGAATGGGTAAGTAAAATATCTCGAAATATTATTTTGTGTGATGCCTAAACTTCGATTGTATATCGTTTGGCTAAGTGGTAAAATAATTGTCTATGGCAAATTTTGTTACATACAACTCAACAGAACTGCATATTGGGGACACAGTTTCTCTTTCTTATAAAATTCAAGAGGGAGACAAGGTACGTCAGCAGGTATTCAAAGGCGTGCTTATAAATATTAAGGGCGATTCTGACGCTACCAGAATGGTTACTATTAGAAAGATATCAAAAACAGGTATTGGTGTTGAACGGATAATTCCTCTAATATCCCCGCATATTGCCTCAATAAAAGTGGATAAAAAAGGAAGCTATCAGAAATCAAAACTCTATTTCATTCGAAACTTAACTGAAAAGGAGCTCAAAAGAAAACTTTATGCTAAAAAATGATCGTGCAGAAAGTTCTTCTCGGTAAAGCAGGTGAAAAAGAATCAGTAAAATTTCTTCAGAAACATGGCTTTATAATTTCTGCCCGCAACTTCCGTACCAGATATGCTGAGATTGATATTATTGCTCAAAAGGACGGAATGTATTATTTCGTAGAGGTAAAAACAAGGAGTAACTTCGATAAGGGTTTGCCTTATGAGGCGGTTAATAGCAAAAAACTGCAAAAGATACGTCAAGCAGGGGAGTACTTTGTTATGAAAAATAAGTTAAAAAATCCTAAACTTGCAATTCTGGTTATTTCGGTAATACTTAACTCAGTGGGTATTCTTACATCGATAAAATCCTATGAAGTTGACAAGTAAGTAGACTTCATTTGTTTTTTCGTTTTTTAAAATAAGTTCTGACACCATCTTTATGTGGTTTTTTACTTAGTAGATTTTGATTACCTTTGGTTTAGTAATTGTTAATTAGAATGTAAAGCTAAAACTTTAATCGACGACAAAAATAGTGTTCTAACAACTTATAGTATTGTATTACAAGTTTTATGTAGTATAATTAGTGCATGTCTGTTGAATTTCCAAGACCAAAAAATGTACCTTCCTCCACTCCTTCTTTTCTCGGTCTATACATGCAATCATTAATAAATATGGGTCGAAGACTCCATAATCGTTACGATACAAATCAACAAACTAAAAAAACAAAAACAGATTTTTATAGGTTAATTGGTTTACCTACAAGACAATTTGTTATAGATAACATGCAAGCGAATATTCTAAGAAGAAGTAAAGTAAAAATTAGGATACGAAATGCAAACCCAAAAGAAGTAGTTGCTTTTATTGAGTGGGGAGTAAAAGAGCAAGAATCGCACAGGATAGAGGTTATTGATAATCCTTCGTTTTTAGATAATCTATTAAATTTTTCAGACCAAGTTCCTCCGTCTCGAATGTTAGTTGATCGGACTGGACATCGATTAGTTGTTACTCTGAGTAAAAATGACATTGGAGGTTTTTCCACTTCAATTCGGTCTGGAGATTTTGTAGTTAATCTTTCAAGTTTAGATTCAAATTCAAAAACGATAATTTCGGAAGCTGATGCAGCTCAATTAGTTGACAAAAAAAATACCTTTTTTAGTGAAACTGTGTAAGCTTATTATTAAGTTCTGTTTTTCGGAGTATCCAATTTCTTAATATCTCACAGTTCTGTATTACCAAGGATCTGAGTCAAGAGCTATTAAACGAATCTTTATCGAAATTGTTGTAATGCCTGTTTTAACCTAAGGATTAACCTATGACTTAGTGTAGTCCTGTTAAGAGTCTAAAATTCCTATTTTTTCTAAATAGGGCCTAATTGCAATTTGATATCGGACTTGATCAAATCCGAATGTGTTATGAGGAGTTCGTTCTTGAATGATTCCTACCCCAGAAAATCTTCTGTCTACTGCTGCAATGTACTTTGAAGCGGAATAATTAATATCACGGATAAGCGTTGTGTAGCCACGCTGGTGTAAGTCAAAAAGGAGCGGATCGACTAGATGTTCCACTAAACCCATACCTCGGTATTCCTCTTTAATTACGGTATCGTACAGATATGCTGTTTTTTCGCCAGAATGCTCGGTTTCAGTTGGGCTAAAACGGGTATATGGAACCGCAAACGAGTATCCAATCAACTCTTGAGAGTTAGGATCTATCAATAGTTTTACGATTGTTTCTTCCGAAAGGAACGCTTGATGTAATGAAGAAAACATCTGAATATCTGTACCGTTAACAACTCCTCCAAGCAGAGGTTCATCATCAGATACCGAAACTCCGAAAGCCGCTATAGATAATATTGATATTGAAGGTGCATATTTCAGCCACATTTCTTCCGTGTGATCAAATCCTATCTGTTCGAATTTTGTTGCCATAATTTGTGATCCCATGGGGATTCGAACCCCAGATTCTCTGGCTGAAAACCAGATGTCCTAGGCCGCTAGACGATGGGACCTCGACCATATTATACTAAATAGCGGTTAAGAATTTCATTAAGTATTTTAGTGTTGTAGATTACTGTTGAATGGCTGGATGGTTGGAATACAAGTGAATCATACATTACCGTATGTTTTTCAAGAGAGTTTTTTATTTGAGTAAGGCTGTTCATTTCGGAAATTTTTACCAACACGTCGCTTTCAAAAAAAACAAAACGCAGACGTAGTTTTGCTCTTCTTTCATAAGCAAGATACGATATTCGGGAAAGAAGCTTATCAATATCCTTCATGAGCCACATAATCGAAAGGAAACCAAATGGGTAGTTTACCATAAAGAAAAAATTAGAACTGAGAGCTGTGTTAAATTCTTCGTGACGAACAAGAAAGGGTTTATGCTCATTCAAAGGTACATGTTTTCCTTCGAACAAGCCAAGAAAAAAATCCGTGAGCATATCTTTTTTTTGTTGCTCTATTTTATGAAACTGTTTTGCAGTAATTTTAGATTCCTTAAGGTCAGATATTATCTCTTCAAAATCGTTCATTGAAATTTTCTTGGAAAATCCGTTTGCATGAAAGGTATTTAAATACCTGAAATAAGAATCATTAATAATCGGACTTCGAGTTTTATCTTTTTCAAGAAGATTTTTTTCCAGAATGAGAAGTTCGAATTTCGCAAGATTCATTTGCATGTGCAAAAAACGAGTAAACATTCTTGTTAAACGTCCGACACCTTTTCCAGATTGAAAGAGATTCGGAGGCGACATAAGCACAAGATCAAGCATTTTACCAGAAAACACATCTTGTAAAAGCAGAGTTTCGATATCTCTCAATAGTTCTATACAGCCGAGCGAATGAGCGAGAAATAAAGGATTTGTGCCCGTTGAAACAGTGCGAATTATCTCAACTCTATTTTTAACAACATGAGACAATAAGTAATCTCCTTGCTTCCAAGCGTGTTTCGTTGAAGAAGAGGAAAGAGCAAGAGTTTTATACTGTGAATAGTTTGTCTCAAAAAGTTTACGGATTGGAGTAAGCGCGGGGCCACCAGAATTAAACCCGGCAATATAAAAAATAGAACGAGAAAGCTTTGAACTCATGAAGATATTGTACCTTAAATCACTTTACCTCGGAAACCCAAATAGAGAAATCCTCCAGCGAGTGCAATGACAATAACTGTAGGAAGGAGATTTCCGGTTTGTGGGAGCTCTGAAACTCCTCCTTTTGTTTTTGCATCAGCAGGCATGTCTGAGCCGATGGTAAGGATAAACGAAATTTGATCAGTGCCGGAAGCTACGACAACGGTATGATCGTTTTTTTCAAGGGGAGTTTCAGGTGTAAACTCCCAATAGCCGTCATCTATTCCAGCTTTTACAGTTTTAAAAACCGAGTCGATGGTAATATCAATATTTGCCCCCCTGCTCCCTGTTCCTCTTAATGTGGGTCGGGATTCCGAAAACCACCAGTGGGAGTAATAGGGTTTGGTTACAGACAAAGTACCTATTTTTGTAAGGGCGAACTCTTCAGCAAAAGAATGTTTCGCAAAAGAAATAATAATGAGGAAGAAAATAACGGAGAATAATTTTTTCATAGGAGTATATTTTTATCATAATCAACGTTTAAATCAATGTCAATGGAGATTTAATTAATGGCTAGGATTCGTACTGTTATATTTCCTGATGGAGTAGTAGCAGTTACTTCTGTACTAGGAACACGCCCTATTATTGCTTTTCCGATGGGAGAAAAAGCTGAGAGCAGTCCTTTCTGAATGTCAGACTCTAGAGAATCGACTAACGTATAGGAAGTTGTTGCACCTTGTATTTCAAGCACCACAATTGAGCCTATTTGAACCGTTTGGTTATTTTTTTGGGTTTGTATACGAGCATTGCGCAACAAAGAAGTTAGATATGCAATCCTGCGATCAGTTCTGATAAGTTTTTGACGGGCAACTCGGTACGCGTTATTTTCCGATAAATCTCCTAGTTCTCTTGTTCTTTGCAACTCGGTAACAGCGTCAGGTCGACTTTTTTTAAGTCTAGCCAGTTCTATTTCAAATCCTTCATACCCTTGTTTGGTGAGGAGTATTTTTTTTCTCATGAAAAGACTAAAACAAGCTCGCCTTTATAGGATTTTCCTGAAAGCTCCTTGGGGTTTCCCCGAACAATTTCTTCAAAATGTTTCGTTAACTCTCTGCAAATTACTACGGAGGCTTGCGGGATAAACTCATGAAAAACCAAAAGAGTCTTTTGTATCCGTACCGGGGATTCGTATGCGATGAAAACCAAATCATCCATTGTTTTTTTTAGGGTTGTAATGTGAGTAAGAAGTGTTCTAATTTGGCTCTTTTTTTTAGGTAGAAAACCAAGAAAGAGTGAGTTTTGTGTATTAAACCCGGAGTAGATAAGAGCGGAAACATACGCAACAGGTCCAGGAATAACTTTAAATGGAAGTGATTGTTTGATAACGTGATTAACTAACAAACTTCCGGGATCTGATATTAACGGCATTCCGGCGCTTGAAATTAGTACCACTTTTTTTTCTTCACTTAGTAATTTCAGTATGTATGGAAGTTTTTCAAATTCGACTTCTTTGTAATAGGGAATTTGAATGAGTTTTGGATTTATGTTCAGATGAAATAGCTTTTGAATTTGTGTAAGTAAAATACCGGTTCTTCGGGTATCTTCCGATAAAATAATATCTGCAGATGATAGAATAAGCGCTTGATTCAAACTGAGATCCTGCAGGTTTCCAATGGGCGTCCCCACTACGTATAGCATCTATTTTTTAAACTTTTTTTGTATGAGAGGCATAAACATGGGTATTACTGAAATAATTACAATTGCAATAACTACAACTGAAAAATTTTCCTTAACGTATGTAATATTACCGAAGAAAAATCCTGCAAGAGTAACCAAACCTCCCCAAAGGAGAGCGCCGATAATATTGAAAGAAATAAATGTTTGATAGTGCATTTTTCCAACTCCAGCAACAAAAGGGGCGAAGGTACGTACAATAGGCACGAAACGAGCGAGGATGATTGTTTTTCCTCCGTATTTATCAAAAAAACGGTGTGTTTCTTCAATATGTTTTTTGTTAAGCGGAATACGCGGATGCGCTATTATCGCATCGCCAAAGAAGTGACCAATCCAGTAGTTTGCGGTGTCCCCTAAAATAGCAGCAAGAATAAACAAAACAAGAAGAACCAAAATATTTAGAGAACCGATTGACGCAAATGCTCCGGCTGCAAAAAGAAGTGAGTCACCGGGTAAAAAAGGAGTGAAGACGACTCCAGTTTCAATGAATACGATAAAAAACAAAATTGCGTAGGTGAAAAGGCCATATGATGAAATAATTTGACCTAAATGTACATCTATGTGCAAAATAAAATCGATGAGTGATGTAATTATATGCATAAATAATATTCTACCAATTTATCGCATATGATGCAATATGACAACTCTTGAATGATTTGTTATACTAATTGGTTGCAATAAATATATATGTTTCAATTACACTCACCATTCCAGCCGACCGGTGACCAACCTTCAGCCATAGATAAACTTTATGCAGGAATAAAACATGGAGTAAAAAATCAGGTTCTTCTTGGGGTAACCGGATCTGGCAAGACATTCACTCTTGCCAATATAATTGAAAAACTTCAAATTCCCACTCTTATTATTTCACATAATAAAACTCTCGCAGGACAGCTGTATCAGGAAATGAGAGATTTTTTCCCTCAGAATGCCGTTTCATACTTTGTTTCATATTATGATTACTATCAACCAGAAGCCTATATTCCTCAAACCGATACCTATATTGAAAAAGAGGCTCAGATAAATGACCTTATCGATAAATTACGGCTTCGATCAACCGCTAACATTTTAACCCGAAACGACGTTATTGTTGTAGCGTCAGTTTCGTGCATATACAATATTGGGTCACCTGCAGAATACGAAAGATCGGTTCTTCCTTTGACAATAAACGAAAAAATATCACTGAATACTATTTTAAAACAACTGGTAAGTTTACAGTACGAACGATCCGAGTATGAGTTTGCTCGGGGCACCTTTCGAATACGGGGTGGGGTAATTGACATATATCCCGCATACGAAGATTTTGCATGGCGAATTGACTTGACGGATGATCAAGTCACCAGCATTGTAAAGATAAACCCAATAAGCGGAATCACTGAAGAGGAGAAAGGCAAAAAACATACTAACATTATCGTTTATCCTGCAAAACATTTTTTGCCTGATACTGATGTTGTTAAGTCAGCGCTTTCGCAGATAAGAGAGGATTTAAAAGAAGAATCTAGTTTTTTAAAAAAACAGGGAAAACATATTGAAGCAGAACGGCTTATTCGAAGGGTTAATTATGACATTGAAATGATTCAAGAAGTGGGATATGTTAACGGTATCGAGAATTATTCACGCTACTTTGACGGTCGGACAAAAGGAGAAGCACCGTTTTCATTATTGGATTATTTTGCAAAAGCCTACGGAAAAAATTTTCTCGTTTGCATTGATGAATCGCATATGACTATTCCGCAGATACGGGGAATGTTTCACGGAGACTATTCTCGCAAAAAAGTTCTTATTGAACACGGATTTCGACTCAGAGCAGCGTTTGATAATAGACCCTTGAAGTTTCAGGAGTTTTATCAAAAACCTCCACATCTTATCTATGTTTCAGCAACGCCAGACAGTTGGGAGTTGGAACAAAGCACGAAAGATCCGGACAATCTAAAACTGTCGTTTTCCGGAATTGCCGAACAGCTTATCCGACCAACAGGAATAATTGATCCTCAGGTTCTCATACGCCCTGCTCAAACAGAAATTCCCGATCTTTTAGCTGAAGTTGAAAAGCGTGCAAAGTTACATCAGAAAGTTCTTGTGACAACTCTAACTAAAAAGATGGCGGAAGATCTTGCGTTATTTTGTAAGGAAAAAAATATCCGCGCTGAGTATCTCCATTCAGATATTGAAACTCTTGAAAGATCAAATATACTGGATAATCTAAGGAAAAATCAGTTTGATGTTCTTATAGGGGTAAATTTGCTTCGAGAGGGAATTGACTTACCGGAGGTTGCGTTGGTTGCAATACTTGACGCTGATAAGGAGGGGTTTTTGCGTTCAAAAACAGCATTAATTCAAACGATGGGACGGGCTGCTCGAAATATTTCCGGTGAGGTAATTTTATATGCAGATGAAATAACTCGATCTATGAAGGAAGCGTTACTGGAAATCGATAGACGACGCACATATCAACTAAACTACAATACCGAGAACAACATAGTACCTGTTAATATCGCTAAGCCGATTAGAGAAAAAATTATTGATGGAGAAAAAGGAGAAGATTTCGTAAAACAAGAATCATCCGGGTATTTTTCTCGAGATCAGGAAAAAAACAAACTAAGAGCAATGACCCCGTATGATAAAAAGAAATATGTAAAAAAGCTGGAGAAGAGAATGAAAGATTTTGCCGATCAAATGGACTTTGAATCCGCAATTCAGGTGAGGGATCTTATTCGAGAAATTAAGTTATCAAATTAGCATTTCAATGTATGGATTATCTCAAAATAAAAGGGGCTCGACAACATAACCTTAAAAATATTTCACTGGAAATCCCAAAAAATAACTTGGTCGTGATCACCGGTGTTTCCGGTTCTGGAAAATCATCTCTCGCGTTTGACACTATTTATGCCGAGGGTCAAAGGAGATATGTTGAGTCTCTATCAGCATACGCGCGTCAATTTCTTGGCCTTATGGAAAAACCCGATGTTGATTTTATTGACGGTTTATCCCCCTCAATTTCAATTGATCAGAAGTCAACATCTCACAATCCTCGATCGACTGTTGGAACTATCACCGAAATTTATGACTATTTTCGTCTTCTTTATGCCCGTATTGGTCGGCCTCATTGTCCCTCATGTAAGGTTGAAATTACCCGTTTAAGTCTGGATGAAATTTCTATCTCTATACTAAAGCGAATAAAAAAACGAACGACCGGAGATACACTTGCCCCCAACTTGTATACCATTTACTCACCTATTGTAAGAAGCAAAAAGGGAGAATTCAAAGAATTACTTCAAAATGTCCGAAGTAAAGGTTATATGCATGTTCGGATCGATAATAAAAAAATAAACCTAGATAATAACAATATCGAGTTGATAAAAACGAACAAACACACAATTGACGTTCAGATTGATAAGGTTTCAGTTACCTTCAAACAACTAAAAGATCCATCATTTGAGTTGCAGCTTCTATCAAGGATCACGGAAAGTATTGAACAGTCCCTGCAACTTTCAGACGGTTTAGTAATACTTTCTGAAAATGACCAATACGAAAAACTGTTTTCCGAAAAATTTTCATGTCCGATTTGTGGTTTGTCCCTTCCCGAACTTGAGCCAAGGATGTTTTCATTTAACTCTCCTCTGGGTGCCTGTCCTGAATGTAAGGGTCTTGGTTCAGTATATAGGGTACAGCCGGAGTTGGTGCTGAACAAAAAACTTTCTATAAACGAAGGTGGAATTATTCCTTATAGTAAACTTTTTTTTCAAGATTCCTGGCATGTACGTATTTTTAAACAAATGTGTGAAGAGGAGCATATTGAACTTAATACTCCCCTTGAAAGGCTTACGCAAAATAAGATTCAATTCATCCTTTATGGATCACCGAAGGAATACAAAGTTGCAGGAAAAAATAGATTCGGTAAAATCACTGGAATTATTGACAAATACAAGGGGGTTGTAAACGAAATAGAGCATCGTCTTTTTGACTCTCAAAGCGAATCAGAAGATATTGAAGTTAATCGTTTTGTACGAGAGGAACTTTGTTCTCTGTGTAAGGGTATGCGTTTAAAACCGGAGATATTGGCAGTCACCATTCAAAATAAGCATATCATTGAAGTTTCAAATCAAAGCATTCAGAAACTTCTTTTGGACATAAACACTATAACGCTGAATATGTCTGATTATGAAAGACAAATTGCCAAATCTATTCTTAAGGAGATAATTCGAAGACTCCTTTTTTTAAGCAATGTTGGTTTGGACTATCTTACCATAAGCAGATCCGCTCGTACACTTTCGGGAGGTGAGTTACAACGCATCCGTCTTGCTTCTCAAATAGGGGCGGGATTAACGGGTGTTTTATATGTGTTGGATGAGCCATCCATAGGGTTACATCCAAAGGATGTTAAGGCGCTCGTCGCGACTCTTAAAGACCTAAAAGATCAGGGAAACAGTGTGCTGATTGTTGAACATGATCGGGAAACAATTGAGAATGCAGATTTTACTATCGAGCTTGGTCCTCAAGCGGGTAGACATGGGGGAGAAGTGGTATTTTCCGGAACCTTGCAAGATATGAAGCAAAGCAAAAATTCTTTAACCGGACTCTACTTATCCGGTAAAAAACAGATAAAGCTTGAAAAACATTCGTTGGTAACAACAAAAGGGTGGCTCGAACTATCCGGAGCTTCGCAATACAATCTTAAAAACATTACGGTGCAAATACCGTTAGGTAATTTAATTGCAGTAACAGGAGTGTCTGGTTCGGGCAAGTCAACCTTAATCACTGAAACGCTTTATCCAGCACTGCGGTACAATCTTTATGGGTATTATAATGATCGTATTGGTTCTCACACTCGATTGCTTGGTCATCACTATCTTGATAGGGTATATCTTGTCGATCAAAATCCAATCGGAAAAACACCGCGGTCAAATCCGGCAACGTATGTGGGTATTTTTGATGATATCCGCGAGTTGTTTGCGCAAACACCCGATGCAAAAGCCAAAGGCTTTAAGAAAGGAAGGTTCTCTTTTAATATTAAGGGGGGTAGGTGCGAAAAATGTCAAGGCGCCGGAGTAGTTAAAATTCAAATGCAGTTCCTCCCTGATGTATATATAACCTGTGATGTTTGTAGCGGACACCGGTATAACAAGGAGACTTTAGATATCCGGTTTAAAGATAAAAATATTTTTGAGTGCCTCACCATGACAATTGATGAGGCATCTGATTTTTTTCAGAATCATTTTACCATTGCACATAAACTCGGTTTTTTAAAAAGTGTCGGATTAGGGTATGCCCAGTTAGGTCAACCGGCGCCTACTTTTTCCGGTGGTGAAGCCCAGCGAGTAAAATTGGCTCATGAGCTTTCCAGAAGAGATAATGGAAAAACACTATATATTCTGGATGAACCAACGACTGGTCTTCACATGTATGATACAGAACGTTTACTCCATGCGTTATATCAACTTGTTTCAAAAGGTAATACGGTTATCATTATCGAACACAACTTAGATGTTATTAAGAACTGTCAGTACATAATCGATTTAGGCCCCGACGGAGGGGAACGTGGTGGATCAGTCCTTTACCAGGGCGCATTACCTGGTATTATGAAGATTAAGCAGTCGTACACTGCTCAGTACATTCAATAATGCATGACTAATAACAAAACGGTTGCTTTTTTTTTAATTTCAATATGTTTATTTTGTTTCTTCTTCCCTGCAGTTGTTAAAGCAGCTGATTTCAAAACAGACTATGAAGTACAATATTATCCTGAACTAAGTAAAAGTACCGTTTCTACACTTGTTTCGTTTAAAATCACGGTTACGAATCTAAAGACGGATCTTTACATAAAAACTTTCTCCCTTTCTTTTCCCAAAAGCTTTTCTATAGGTAATATAAAAATTTCGGATCAATATGGTCCAATAAAAGAGAATATTAATCAGACCGATACAAAACAAACCCTTACGATGGATTTTAATAATCCGCAGGTTGGAATGAATATAACAAACACACTTTATATAGATTTTTTACAGTCTAACTTATTCACTTTGCAGGGGAACGTTTGGGAAGTTATTCTTCCAACGGTTGAGAACAAAGAAATGGGGGATTATTCTGTTATTGTCAATTTACCAGTAAGTGAAAATAAAAAGATTGCAATTGCAAAACCGAGGCCAAATAGCATAACTCGTGACCAAATTATTTGGAAAAATCCATCTCAAAAAACAATTTATGCGGTTTTTGGGAACACTCAGTATTATAAAACGCAGTTGCGGTATCATTTGGATAATCCAAATATTTCCCGAGTATACACTGATATCGCTTTCCCTCCAGATACTCTTTATCAAAAAGTTTATGTTAACTCAATTATCCCTGAACCCGATAAAGTATATAGAGATATCGATGGAAACTATATGGCGCGTTTTTTTTTGAACCCTCACGAACAGAAAGAAATTTATTTTGATGGATCAATCGAACTCTTCTCCCAACCGAGAGATAATCTTATGAAAGTGATAAAGGATGAGTTCAAGTCTCAAAAAAAATATCTGCTCTCAGAGGATCCGAACTGGAGGCTTCCTAAAAACGATTCGAAATATAAATTCGATTCTGTCAAACAGATCTACACATATGTTGTATCGACATTAAAGTACAATTACGGACGATTGAACACTAAAATTTCCCGGCTTGGTTCTATTGAAGCTCTCAAATATCCCGATCAGGCAGTTTGTTCTGAGTTTTCTGATGTTTTTATCGCAATTGCACGCGAGAATGGTTTTCCCGTACGAGAACTGCAGGGGTATGCATTTTCTCACGATCCTGAACTTCGACCCTTTTCCACTCAAACCGATGTGCTTCACTCGTGGGTTGAGTATTATAATGAAGAAAAAAATTCTTGGATTTCCGTTGATCCGACATGGGAAAGTACATCAGGCATTGACTACTTTTCTTCACTTGACTTAAATCACATTGTATTTGCTATCCACGGGAAGAAGTCAGATTACCCGTATCCCGCTGGCAGTTACAAAAATAGCAACGAGACAAAGGACATCCAAATTTCAGCACAAAGCTCTCTGCCTGTTGAGCAAAAAAATCTCACAGTGTTACCCTTAAAAATTCCTCTTGTAATGAGTTCAAGTAAAACATTCGTTATGAAAACTGAATTGGAGAATAGAAGTAATATTACTCTCTGGAATGTACCTCTGGTTATTTCAGCGGAAGGTACACGGATAAACTATCCAGAACTTATGATATCTTCAATTTTACCAAGAGAAAAAAAGGAGTTAGAGATATCTTTTTCGTTGATAAATAGCTTTAAAGAAAACAAGTTAGACTTTCATATTTATACCGATCAAAATCTTGTTGGCACAATACCTGTTTCAGTTGTCCCATTAACCTGGATGATTATCCGAAACCTTGGTATACTTGGTATAGGAATTATCATACTACTGGTCATACGCAAGCTAGTAAAGAAATAACAAAAGCATGATAAAAATAATCCATGAATTCAAGTCGGTTTACATAAAGAGCCTTTTCGATCCAACTTTTTACCAATCTATCATTCGTCAACCCATCGCTACGTCAGTATATTACTTATACAAACTACTTCTCTGTTGTGTTACAATTTTCATCTTTTACTTTCTGCTTGTTTCTCTTATATCTTTCCCAAAGTTGAAAACTTTTTCTCAGAACGTAACCCGTTCAGTAAAGTCACTCTTTCCAGAAGGCTTAGTGCTTACTGTGAAAGACGGTTCCATACGAACCAACGTCGATGAGCCTTATTTTATCAAGACTCCTCAAGAGTTTCGCACGTCAAATAATCCACATTTAATTGTATTTGATACTAAAAATAATGAACAAAATGTTCAACAGTTTAACGTACCTATTGTTGTAAAAAGAAATGCAGTTTTCTTTCGCACATCCGAAGACTCGAACGAGTACCGTATGTATCCAATAAATAAACAGGAAGGTTTTGCGGTGATAACCCGCGATTCATATCTGAAAGCAATTAATTTACTCAGCGGATACAAGTTTCATTTTATCGCGGGAATTTCTCTTCTCGTAATTTTCTTTGTAATTCTTTTGCCACCGATTGCTTCTTTCTTTCTTTTAACTCTCCTTTTGATATATCTTGTTATTTGTTCGGCTTTTATTACGTTTATCCTTCGTTTCTTTCACAAACCGTTCGTTCTGAAAGACGTTTATCATGTTTCTTTACACGCAATAACGGCTTCTTTGACACTCCAACTTTTGCAGCTTCTCTTATCTATTCAAGTTCCCTATACTTTTACACTGCCTTATCTTATTTGGATGGTCTATATATTACTGTATTTACAAAAAAATCCAACTGCAAAAACTATTACTCACTCATCCCATCGATAAGAATATATTCAAATCCCTTCCTTCTACGGTGGGTATTTATATATTTAAATATGCTGATCGCTATCAGTACGTTGGCAAGTCGGTGAATATAAGAGCTCGGATTCTTTCCCATTTTGAAAACAGCAAACTGCTCAAAAAGGAAGCGCAGCTTTTTCTTAACTCAAACTCAATACTGGTAGTACCTGTTCAGTCGGAATTCCAAGCTTTACTCTTGGAAGCTCACTATATACATAAGTATCAACCGAAGTACAATGTTATCCGTAAGGATGGGAAGTCCTATCTATATATAAAACTATCCGTAAAAGATAAATATCCCAAAATCAATTTAGTCCGTAAGGAAAATGACAAATCTTCCCTGTATTTTGGGCCATTGAGTAGTACAAAGGAAGCAGAGGAATTGTTAAGAACAATTCGAAAAGTTATACCGTACTGCTCCCAAAAAAAACTGACTAAATCACCTTGTTTTCACAGCAAAATTGGATTATGTTCACCTTGTCCAAATATGATAAATACCATAAAAAACGTAGAACAAAAAAGAAGTCTTACCTTGCGATACCAACTTAATATACGTCTCATACGGAATATTTTAAGCGGAAAGTCAAATCTGGTCTTAAATCATTTGAGAAGACAAATGAAGGAAGCTCAGAGATCACTGGCATACGAAGAAGCTATCCGCATAAGGGAAAGCATTAAGTTACTTCTCTACCTTATTACTACACGTAGTTTTTCGAGACAAGATTATATTAGTTATCGTCGGAGCGGAATCGAGGAACTGAAAAAACTCATTCAACCATACTATACGCGCCCATTAAAACTTAAGCGCATCGAATGTTACGACGCAAGTAATCTAAATCAAAAACAAGCAACTGCATCTATGGTTGTGATGATAAAAGGAAGAATAGACCATTCTCAATATAAAAGATTTCGCATAAAGAGCTTTGAAGGATCTTCTGACTTTGATATGCTAAAAGAAACGCTTACACGTCGGTTGAAACATAGTTGGGCTAAACCTGATTTAGTTGTGGTTGACGGAGGACTTCCTCAAGTTTTATCAATCCGTACGCTGCTCCAATCACTTGGGGAAACTATTCCTCTCATGGGAATCGCCAAAAACCCCGACAGGCTTGTAGTCGGAGATAATGTCATTGTCACTATACGTCCCGACAGAACAAACTCCGGGTTCAATTTAGTACGCTTGGTTCGTGACGAGGCGCATCGATTTGCAAAAAAATACCACCTTTTACTCAGAAAAAAAAACTCGCTATAATATTGAAATGAAGAAATTTTTTCGTATGATAATCTTCTCCTGCGTTTCTCTTTTTGGAACCTCTTGGTGGAACAAAGGATTTATACTTTCAAGTGATCTTTATATTTTTTTATTTGCAATCATAGCCATACTTATCACATTTTATGTGATATACCCTATTCTGAAAATCGTTTTAATTCCACTTCATATACTCACACTCGGATTAGCCACTTTTGCGTTGATTGTATTTTTCATTCATGTCCTTTCGGAGGGGTTTCACTTGTTTGAGATTTCCTCCTGGAAGGTTAATTCTTTTACTATTTTAGGCACCGTGTTTCCTTCGGTTACTATTTCATATTTCCTAAATTTAATTTTGTCTTCTCTTTCACTATCAGGTATAATACAGGTACTAGAGAAGTATATCTAATTATGAAAACTATATTATTGATAATCAATATTGTTGTTGCTTTACTAATTACTATTTTTATTTTAGTTCAGGGACGTGGTGGCGGGTTGGGAAGTGCATGGGGTGGTGGTGGAGAAACATTTCAAACAAGGAGGGGAATTGAAAAAGTTACGTTACGATTGACGGTTGTAGCAATTGTGATTTTTTTTCTCATCTCCCTGGTTAGTTTTTTAAATCGTTAATGACTTTTTTTCAAAAAAAGACAGTTCGATACTTCACGTGGCTCGCTCGCGAATTTGTTCTCAAGTACAAGACCACGATTTTTTTGAGTGCTTTTATTTCAACCATAATCATCATTAGTTCTTTTGCAATTTTTCCTCATATCATTGTGCATCTTTCAAACCCTGAACTTATTATTGGATATTCAGATGAGCCCACTTTGGATACCTTGCCCGATGAAATAGGGAATAAAATATCAAATGGGTTACTTTTTGTTGATAACCAGGGTGAAATTTATCCTCTTTTAACATCATCTTGGGAAAAATTAAATAATGGGTTAACATTCCGATTTCATATTAAAAAAGATCTTCTATGGGATAACAATAATTTATTTACGGTGAAAGACATAAATTATCAATTTAAGGATGTTGTTGTAAAGCGCTCCGGTGATTTCATTATTGAGTATACTCTCCAAAAGCCCTTTTCAAGCTTCCCTCTCCTTTTGACTAAACCCATCATCAAATATCCATACCACGGAGTCGGGGGATTATATAAGGTGCAAAGAATAACAGAAAAACAAGGAAAGATTTCTGAACTCAGGCTTATACCGAATAAGAAAGATTTGCAGCCAATTACCTATAGGTTTTATAAAACTGAGTCTCAATTAGTTACCGCATACAAGCTTGGACTAGTCCATCAAATTACAGTGAGTAAAAAGATTACTGCTGAAGCCTTCAGCACATGGAAAAATACCCAAGTAACAAAAAAAATAGACTATACTCGTTTATTTACTCTTTTTTTTAATTTTAATAACCCGTTATTTAAGGAAAGAGAGCTTCGATCTGGTATAAATACGGCGATCGATCGAACGAAAATTCTTGAGGACGGAAGTCTTTCCACAACTTCCATCACTCCGCTATCATGGGCTTATAATAAAACGGTCACACAACCGAACTTTGACCTACCGCTTGCGCAAAAAATTATTCAAAAGTACCTAACTGCTTCCGATTCCTCAAAACTTAATGTGAGCACTTATTATGAGTATCTTGATATTGCTGATAAAGTCAACTCCGATTTAAATTCAGCTGGTATATCAACCAATCTAAATGTTATATCTTCTTCAAATACCCTTGATTTTGATATTCTTCTAACATACATGAAAGTGTCTTCTGACCCCGATCAATATTACTACTGGCATTCATCTCAAAACTTGGCAAAGGTGGTTGGATATAAAAATCTCAAAGTTGACAAACTTTTAGAAGATGCACGAACCATTGACTCACTTGATGAGCGAAGGAAAATATATGCTGATTTTCAAAAAACCATTGACGATGATGTGGCTGCTGTTTTTTTATTCTACCCCTACGTTTACTCCATAAAAAGAATTTAGTTTTTTTGTATTTAAGATCCTCGCTTTCATAAAAATCTGAATGGTATAATTTATCGTATTGAGCCGGGGTGGTGAAATGGCATACACGCAGGACTTAAAATCCTGTGACTTTATCGTCGTGAGGGTTCGACTCCCTCTCCCGGCACCAATTTGGGAAATGGCGAAATCATTGGCTACGGCGCTCGCAACGACGCCGTCCGATGCGAGCGCAGCAAAGGGAAAATTCAAGTTTGCTAGGAGCGGCAGACTAAATGAAGAATAGTTCGAACCGACTTTTTTTTCGCGCACGATTTTTACTCTCGCTTCACTCGAGCAAGGAAAGGATTTATATAGTGTCCTTGTCCCGTCCGCCCGTGCGCGGACACGGACTCCCCTAAATACTATGTAACATACTGTTGAATTTGTATCCTATTTTATGATATAAGTATATCATGATTGTTACTAACCAAGACACTGGTGTTAATGGGTTAAAATTTCATTTTTCAGTTTTGTCTGACCAAACGGTTGATTCGTTATTTAATGATTTTTCAAAAGAAGTTTCAAACAGAGTTAAAGACGGCAAAAACGAAGAGTTCAATATATTTATTCAGGATGTAATTCGCCTAACAAAGAACATTTCGCCCTCTCTTGTAGAAAAAAAAGATTTTTCCGAATTATTAAAACTGGCAGAGAAACTTCCGCTCTTCTTTGATTCTGAACAAACAATAAACGCATTCTTCAATACACTCAATTTATGCGTGGTTGGGCTTGGTTCAGCTTTGAAAGGGGGCAAACACAATGAATGAAGCTCCACAGCTATTAGGAACTCCAAGACCTGTTGAATTATTTAGTCTTCCTCAAAATGAAAGAGCTTTAGAAAGAGTTCGTCTTGTTAATGGAATGAGAATTGACAAAGTGGGAGAACCCGAACAACCAGCTTGGCCCATAGATTTGGTTGGGGATGCTGAACAAGCAGCCGCATTTCTGGATTTAGTTTACCAAACATCACTTCCCGACCGTCTTGGAGTTATCATCAGTGACGGTACGTCTCTCATGGCAGATAAGAGCCTAGTTGCTAAATTAAATGGGGGGGTTTTACCTGTGAGACAACGATATGGAGAAACAACAGTCGTCTATATAGAACAAGATAAACAAACTGGCAAATATCACTGCAGATATGGATACTCTGCTAGAGGAACTTCTGTTCAAAGAGATTATGGTAATAACATAAACGTCAATATTGGAAATGACCCTGACGTTATTACTGACGAGAGTCTTTATAGACTTTATAGATTAACAGGAAACCCTTCTTATAGTGAAATTCTTGGAATTCGGGCAGAATTGAAGGGTAGAGGTGCCGCTTCTGCTCAATCAAAGACAATTGACCCCGAAGGTTATTATGCTGCCCTGGGACTTAATCCGTACGCATCAAGATTTCTGGACGAAGACCTGTTTAGCACTTTAGTTAATGGAATGAAAAGAAAAGTAGCAATGAGACTACACCCAGACGCTGCTCATCCAAGAAAAACGGAATTGGCTTATCTTAAACGAATGTTTGCGGCTTGCGAAGTGTTGGAAGATAAAGCCAAACGTGAGAGATATTCTACCTGGCTGAACGACTAAATTCAAAGTTCTCTTTCCCCTTTTGCCTTCGTAAAGCGGTATTTTTAGCTCATTAAACATTCCTCGGGTCATTGTTGCATTATCCATTCCGCTTGAAGGATGTCTACTTACAGTTTGTCTATGGGCTTTTGCCATCCCTAAGATATAGCCCCTAGCAAATACTTGAAAATTGCCTAAATTAGTAGTATCACTGCTTCTGAAAGCAAGGTAATAATTTGAGGGGGTAACTACTCCTTCAATGAAGTGTCCACCTGTTAAAACTAGGGGTAAAATATCTTCTGTAGAAAATAATACTTCCGCTGGATGTTTATGTAATATACCCAAAAGCACCTCCGGATATTTTACAGAAGAAGTGTCTACCTTTACCAAAGTTGTTCCACCCTTTTGATTTCTTCTTTGTACAAGCACTGCTGTTTTTCTGGCATCAGTTTTTACTATTCTGGCATTTTCTTCTGGATGTTCATAAAAAAAGGTGGTATTACCTCCATGAGCAGTTTCTGAAACATAAAATATTTCCTCTAATAATCCTTGCCAAGTATCATTAAGTAAAATAAAAGCAGGAAATTCTGCAGATTGTGGTACTTTTCCATTAGAACATTCTAATAATTTTGCTTTAATGGTATCAATTGCCCAAATTTTAGGTCTAGCTTTTTCTAAAGTACTTCCTGCCTCGCTCATCCATATATTTTACTACATCTCAGGTATTGTTTTTTATGCGAGTATTTTGTATATTGAAACTGTACTCAAACTATCTTGCGGATTTTTTAATGGTCACCTTGGGCAGATCCGAAATGGTTTGAGTACAACCAGGGTGTCCATTTGAATTTAATAAAAAGTTCTTTAAAAAATTTTTGCGTTTTTCTTTAGAACAATTTCTCATCAGAAATTGTTTGTTCGAGCCGACTTTTTCGATAGCGCGATGGGTGGGGGCACTGCTCTGGACATGCGAGGCCGCCACGGGGGCCGAGCTAACACATTAACAATTTTCTTTGAAATAAGTTCGAATTTTTCCAAAAACGGGCACTCTTGAATTATCTCAGATGAGATTTAGCAAACGATCAGCTTCAGAAGCTATTTCATAAGCATAAGGAAGGGTTTTTTCAACACGGATTTCATGCAATTGAAAGTACTTATACTCAGAGGCCTCATTATTTAAGGTAATGGGTGTTCTGTCCACTCTTTTACACAGGAAACAAATAAGAATTCCATGCCAATTTGGTCTAAGAACAGTGAATAAACAAGGAATAAGGTTAATGATTTTTACTTTAATATTAAGTTCTTCTAAAACCTCCCGGTGTAAAGCAGATTCAGGAGTTTCTTTATACCGGATACTGCCTCCAGGAAAATTCCAGCAATCTAAAAATTTTTTTTCAGAGGGTCCACATCTTTTGGTAAGCATTAATCCTCGCGAGGAAGGATCATAAATCACCGCAATGACAACAGGGTTAATTCGTCTCATGTGACCCGGGTGAGACTTGAACTCACAACCTACTCCTTAGAAGGGAGTTGCTCTATCCAATTGAGCTACCAGGTCAGTATTTGAGCCTGGAAGGAGATTCGGACTCCTGACCTGCTGTTTACAAAACAGCTGCTCTACCACTGAGCTATCCAGGCATAAATAAAGAAGTGCCGGGAAGAGGACTTGAACCTCCACGGGTTACCCCACAGCCCCCTCAAGACTGCGCGTATGCCATTTCGCCATCCCGGCTTTAGAGGAATTATATCAAATCAGGGGGTCCTGTTCTATCTCTTTATGGTGGTTTTTTATTCTCATATGTTGTAATGCATTGTAAGTCAGAATCCGCCCCCGGGCTGTTTTTTTAATAAAACCGATCTGCAGAAGATAGGGTTCTATAAACTCCTCAATGGTCTGTTTGTCTTCGGACAAAGACAGAGAAATAGTCTCGATTCCAGTTGGTGAATTATGAAGTTTTTCACCGATTAAACGAAGATACTGATAGTCAATGTTTGTAAGTCCAACAGAGTCTATTTCGAGCATGTTAAAGAGAGTTTCGAGGAGAACCTTTGATATCTCTTTGTTATTTTCTGTCTCAAACAGATCTCGTGCTCTTCTCAACATATTATTTGCGATCCGAGGGGTCCTTCGGGAACGCATAGCAATCTCATGCGCAGCTTCATCGGTAATGGGAAGCTGGAGACGGTTTGCTGAGGTTATAACAATGTTTTTTATTTCAGATTGTTCGTAAAAATCTAGCCTCAGTGTCAGACCAAACCGGTCGCGAAGAGGAGCTGACAGGAGTGCGAGCTTAGTAGTTGCTCCAACTATAGTTATCCGAGGAACCGGCAACCGTACCGTACGCGCAGAAGGGCCTTTTCCAATAATAATGTCAAGGTGGTATTCTTCAAGTACCGGGTACAAAATTTCTTCCAAAGCCTTTGGAAGCCGGTGAATTTCATCAATAAAAAGTATGTCGTGATCTTTCAGATTCGTCAAAATTGCAGCAAGGTCTCCTCCCTTTTGAATTGCTGCACCTGAGGTAATTTTAAGTTCTCCGCTTAATTCATGTGCGATAATTGTAGCAAGAGTTGTTTTACCGATGCCTGGAGGACCATAGAGTAAAATATGTTCAGAGGGAGAACCTCTTTTTTTTACTGCCGACAAAAAAAGTTTAAGAGTCTTTATAACCTTTTCTTGGCCAATGTACTCCGAAAAAGATTGAGGTCGCAAATTGTTGTCAACAACTCTTCTTTGTAATGTTTTTATATTCATGTTTATATTATCGCTTTGCTTTTAAAGCTTCTTTAATTTTTTCTTCGATAGTTAAACTTTTAGAGAGGGTTGAAATTTTGTTTTTAGCATCTTCTGTGCTAAAACCTAAACTAACAAGAGCGTCGATCGCAGTTTTATCATCATCCGATAAGTACAAACTTTTCAGTGTAAATTTTGTATCGAGCTTTTGTGATAGCTCAAGGATTATTTTGTAAGCTGTTTTTTTCCCGAGACCTGGTATTTTAGTGAAAAACTCCGGTTTATTGTCTTTTATAGCTTCCGCTGCTTCATCAACATTAGTAAACGAAATAATTAAAAAAGCTGTTTTCGGACCAACGCTAGGGACAGAAAGGAGGAGTTTAAATAAATCCTTCTCCTGTTTCGTCCTGAATCCAAAAAGATTAAGCGCGTCCTCTTTTACTTGCAAATAAGTATAAATGGAAACTTCACTGTTTGTTTTGCACTCAAGGAGATGAGATGGAGTCATTAGTACTTCAAAACTTATTCCAGACTGGGTTTGGATAAGGCCTGCTGTCTGAGTAAGTTCTAAGATAAATCCTGTAATTTTACCAATCATGCATGAAGTATAACCAAAGAAAACAAAACTATCAAGTTGGTGGATTTAATTCTTCTCGCTCTATTTGCCACAATCGGTTGTACTTTGAAACTCGTTCTCCTCGTACTGTCGCCCCGAACTTTACAAACTCAGATTGAACTCCTACCGCAAAGTCCGCAGTAAAAACATCATTTGTTTCAGAGGAACTGCTTGCAATAATGTAACTAATATCATGAGCCTGGGCTATCTGAATAAGTTTCAGAGTTTCAGAAATGGTCCCAATTTGATGGAGCTTAATGAGTAAACTTGAAATTGCATTAAGTTTGAGGGCTTTATCGAGCCGGTCTCTCCCCATACGAATTAATTCATCACCAACAATATAAACAGTATTTGGAAATTTTGAGACTAAATCCGACCAGTTTTCAGAATCTTCTTCCGCAAAAGGATCTTCTAATACCATAAGAGGATAACTTTCAAGGATAGTTTTTATGTACTGAAAATACTCTTGTTTGTGAAGGGGCCTGGTTTTATCTTTCACGAAATACTGCTTGTTCTTGTAAAAAGAAGATGCTGCAAGGTCTATTCCCAAGAACATATCAACACCGAGGCGCATATGCCGTTGAACTATGGTTTCGTTCAGTATTTCAAGAGCATCAAGGTTGGTTGTTAAATTGGGACTAAAACCTCCTTCTTCGCCAACTGCGGTGGTTGCATTTCGGTATTCAAGAACTTTTTTTAGCTCATACAGTGTTTCCACACCTTTTTGATATGCTTGGCCAAATGTAAAAGAAGATGAGGGAATAATTTCAAACTCCTGAAAATCTAGTTTATTGTTTGCGTGCTTCCCCCCGTTTATCATGTTAAAAATTGGCGTTGGAATTTTATCTATAGAAACAGTTTTAGAATTTTGATTGTTAAAAAGATAGTTAATATACTTAAATACAGATACATTTTGTCCAAGAGCACCTGCCTTAGCGAGAAGCTGTGATACTATTAGAATGGTATTTGCGCCTAATTTTGACTTGTTACTTGTTCCATCTGCTTCAACAAGCCACTGATCAATTTCTGATTGCTTAAATACAGAGGCGCCAATGATTTTAGGCCCTATCAGCTCATTAATATAAGTTGCAGCATGTGAAACGCCCATTCCGTTGAAACGATTGGGATCCTCATCTTTAAGATCGACAACAGATTTCTTATCACTGAGTAGACTTGAGGGAATAGAGGTAGTTACAACTGCATCGTTAGATAAAACAAGACGTCCTTCAAGTGTTGGAAGTCCTTTTGAGTCAATAATCTCATAGGCATGAATTGCTTTTATCGTGGGCATAAATTAATTACTCCTTTTTAATGTTACCGAAATGCTTATGCTCGATAGAATAAATAAGCTCTCTTGTGCGATCTACCGCATCGGGCGAAACGGAAACACTGGTAATGCCGGCCCTTACAAGTCGCTCAACGATATCTGGGTAGTCAGACGCTGCTTGTCCACATATCGAGGAAGTAATACCATGTTTTGATGCGGTAGAAACAATATATTCAAGAACTTGCACAATCATAGGGTTTCGCTCATCATATTCATGTGAGACTTCCGCGTTATCACGATCTACCCCTAAAAGCATCATGGTGAGATCGTTTGTTCCAATCGACAGTCCGTCAAAACCGACTTTGATAAATTCCTCTAAATTTAAAGCGCAATAAGGGACTTCTACCATAATCCAAAGCTTAAACTGGGGAAAATCAAACAAACCGCTCTTCTTAATTATTTCCTTTATCCTGATGAGTTCCCAGGGAAGTCGCAGGAACGGAATCATAAGGTGTAAATTCCGGTAACCAAGTTCCCAGATACGTTTGATTGCCTGTAGTTCAAGGAGAAATTCGTGTGGATCGGAAATATATCGGGATGCTCCACGATAACCTAACATGGGATTTTCTTCTTTCGGTTCAAAAAGACTGCCGCCTTCTAAATGTCTATACTCGTTCGTTTTAAAATCAGTTGCTCGGTAGACGACATTTCTGGGTGAAAACGATCTGACAAACTTCAATAGATCACTGGTTAATTTTTGTACAAACAAATGCTCTTTTTTTTCTTTTATAAAGAGTTTTGGATGTTTTCCAATTTCCGCAATCATAAACTCGGCTCTCAGAAGGCCAATTCCATCTACATCAAGTTTGCTCATCTGCAGCGCTTTTTCCGGTTCGGCCAAGTTTAAATATACTTTCGTAAGGGTTCGAAAAGACCGATGAGAGGTGTTTTTATTTTCACGACGAGTCTTCTTTATCTCACTTGCAATACTTCCTTTGAAAATCTCACCAGCTTTACCATTGACTGATACAATCATTCCGTTTTGCATTTTTTTTGTTGCCCGATCTACTCCGACAACTGCTGGAATTCCCAGCTCTCGCGAAACAATAGCCGCGTGAGAAGTCCTCCCTCCTTTTTCGGTGATAATCGCAACTGCTTTTTTCATGGCGGGAACATAGTCAGGATTAGTTTGTGGAGCTACAAGGACGTCTCCTTTATGAACTCTATCTATTTCATGCGGCGAATGAATAATATTTACCGGTCCTATTCCTATACCGGGGGAAGCAGGAGAACCAAACAAAAACGGCTTTTGCTCTGATATTTCGTGAACTTTATCATCTTTTGATAAAGCTGATATAGCTTTAATAGTAGTAATTGGACGTGACTGAACAACAAATATATCATCACCTTCGATTGCCCACTCTATGTCTTGTGGAAAATAATAGTGATCCTCAATTTCCTTGATGAGAAGAGTCAATCTAATAATCTCTCCTTCAGTAAGCTTTTGTTGTGTACCTTCAGAGCGAGAAAGGCGAACTTCCTTATTATCCCTGTTTGATTTAATATATTTTAGATTTTGATAATTTATTTCTTTTTTCAAGATAACAAGGGAGCGCTTATCTATTTCGTAATGATCAGGGGTTACTTTTCCCTGAACAATGTATTCACCAAGACCGTATATTGCTTCAATAAGAATTTTTGATTTATCGTTATTAACCGGATCGATACTGAACCCTATTCCAGACTTATCAGACTGAACCATTCTCTGAATAACTGCTGCGAGTCCAACTTTAAAATGGTCAAATCCTTGTTCATGGCGATAATATATAGCTCGTTGGGTAAAAAGAGAGGCCCAACATTTTTTTACTGAATGGAGAAGATTTGCTTCTCCTTGGACATTTAAGTAGGTTTCCTGCTGACCGGCAAAAGAAGCGGTGGGTAAATCTTCCGCTGTTGCAGAAGAACGAACAGCAACAAGAGGGCTTTTATAGAGTTGCTTAAGTGAGGTTCCGATTTTTTTTCCTGCGTGAAACTCTTTTTTAAGATACTCCTGTTCTTTTGAAACAAGTTTATCGTAGTAGTGAATTATAGCTTGTGAAAGGAACTCTGAAACAGGAGCTTTCATTATTAACTCTTGAATATGGTCAGAAACCTGTTTTAACTCTCCTGAGTGTTCAAAATTCAGCATAGATAGAAGACTATTGATTTTTGGAGTTAATCCGGCATCTTTAATGAATGAAAAATATGCGTGAGAAGTAACAACGAATCCATATGGGATAGGCAAATGAGCTACGGTCATTTCTCCTAAGTTTGCACCTTTTCCGCCCACAAGACCAACATCCTTTTTATTAACTTCTTCAAACCAAACAAGCTGTTTTTTAGTCATATATATTAACTATATACAAATGAGCGCTTCAAATGCAAGGGCTGTAGATATAAAATAGGTATTGACACGTACTTTTAGGTGTGTTAATATTACAAATACCAATGAATAATTTGTATTCATAAAGGCATTATTGGAAGCACTTAATTCCGCTCTCCGAACAGCCTACCTTAAGCAATTCAAAATTTCAAAACCCAAATTTCAAAGGTCTTTTTTGGCTTTGTCATTTGAGCTTTGGCATTTGACTATTTAGGTGAGGGCCTATAGCTCAATTGGCTTGAGCGTCGGATTTGCATTCCGAAGGTTAGGGGTTCAAGTCCCCTTAGGTCCACTGGAATAGCATTTAGCAACTAGCTTTTAGCAATTAGAGAGATTATCTAATAGCTAAGAGCTAACAGCTAAAGCGAAAAAGCACATTAACAATAAGTTGATTTGAGGTCTAATAGAAAGATGTATAGGTCGACATGTTATATGTCATTACAAAATGTAAAGAGCGAAAGTGATGGGAGAAGTAAGGCTAATGGTGGATGCCATGGCAGTTTAAACCGAAGAAGGACGTGTGCTTAAGAACGATATCGACGATGAGCCCTTAAGCAGGCATTATCAGTCGTCGGTTTCCGAATGGGGTAACCCCTTTTCGTGTAAACGAAAGGAGTCCCGACTTGTCGGGATAGGGAACTTGGTGAACTGAAACATCTCAGTAACCAAAGGAAAATAAATCATATGAGATTTCGTGAGTAGCGGCGAGCGAAACCGAAACAGCCTAAATCCCGCCTTCGGGCGGGATGTTGCGGGACCACAGTAGGGAGTATTTTTTTGTAGAAAAACGGTATGGAAAGGCCGGTCAAAGAGAGTGACAACCTCGTATTCACAACAAAAAAATACCCTGGTGGGTTTCCCAAGTACCACGAGGCACGGCAAACCTTGTGGGAATCCGGGTCGGTCACGATCCAAGGCTAAACATTTAAACTGACCGATAGTGGACAAGTACCGTGAGGGAAAGGTGAAAAGTCCCCCGTGAGGGGAGTGAAATAGAACCTGAATCCATTAGCTAACAAACAGACAGAGTCCCTCAGCGAAAGCTTCGGGATAATGTCGTGCCTATTGAAGAATGAGTCAGCGAGTGTTCGACAGTTGCGTTTAGCTTAATCCCGATACTTCGGGAGGAGGCATAGCGAAAGCGAGTCTGAATAGGGCGTTTAGTAGCTGTCGGACGACCCGAAACCGGGTGAGCTAACCATGAGCAGGATGAAATTCGCCGAAAGGCGAATGGAGGTCCGAACCCTTTGTCGGTGAAATGGCATGGGATGACTTGTGGTTAGGGGTAATATGCCAATCGAACCCGGAGATAGCTGGTTCTCCCCGAGATATATTTAGGTATAGCCTATCTGATTTAGTTCATGGGGTAGAGCGACTGGATAGTGTATGGAGCCTTCGGGCTACATACATTAACCAAACTCCGAATACATGAATAGTACAGATAGAGTCAGTCCCACTCGGATAAGCGAGCGAGGGCTAGAGGGAAACATCCCAGATTCTCGATTAAGGTTCCTAAATAACTTTTAAGTGGAAAAGGTCGTTTGTTTTCCAACACAGCAGGGAGGTTGGCTCAGAAGCAGCCACCCTTTAAAGAGTGCGTAACAGCTCACCTGAATAATCCCGATTTATCGGGACTGGAAAACATGCGCCTAAAATGATTCGGAGCTAAAAAGTTTACCGAAATCAGAAATTCTTAGACCATTGGATTTGGTTGGTAAGTTAGGCCCGTTTGCGGTTTTGGCTTGCCACCCGTATCCTTTGGTCTAAGTCTGGTAGGGGAGCATCCCGCCAACTGTGAAGATAGATTGTAAAGTCTGTTGGAGTGGGCGGGAGTGAGAATGCTGACATGAGTAGTGATTCTCTCGATGAAAATTCGAGATGCCGAAAATTCAAGGTTTCCTCAGCAACGTCAATCGACTGAGGGTTAGTCGGATCTAACCTCCCACCGAAGTAGGTGGGGGGGATGTACAAGCAGTTAATATTCTGCTACTGTATATAAGGCGTTATTATTCTGTTGATCACGAAGTATGATATTTCAGGCCTTCTATATGGGGGCTTAAGTGCCAAAGTTTTAATGAAAATTATTATTGAGGTACAATTTCGAGTCTGACGCAAGTCGGGCAAGCTGGAAGATTTATATTTCCGGGAAAAGTCATCAGAAGAGTTTTATGTATATCCGTACCGACAACCGACGCAGGTGAATTGGTGGAGTACACCGAGGCATTCGAGTAAGAACGATTCAAGGAACTCTGCATAAAAAACTGAGCGTAAGTTTACGAGATGCTCTGTCCCGATGTAACAGTCGGGATCTCAGCAAACGTTTATCAATCGACTGTTTAACTAAAACATAGGTTCCTGCAAACCCCAAAAGGGGATGTATAGGAGCTGATGCCTGTCCAGTACTGGTAAGTTAATCATTGGGGCTGATTCCGCCTGCGAAAGTTGTCGGAAGAGGTTCCGGTGCAAGCTCCAGTGAACGACAGCTCTAACCCTGAGAGTTCTAAGGTAGCGTAACCCCTTGTCGGGTAAGTTCCGACCCGCATGAAAGGTATAACGAGTTGATAACTGTCTTGAATCGTAGCTCGACGAAATTGAAATGGCTGTGAAGATGCGGCCTACTTGCACCTGGACAAAAAGACCCCAAGAGCTTTACTGAAACTAGACATTGGTGAGAAAAGAATAACTGTTGAGCGTAGGAGGGAGGGCTTGCCCGTCAATGAAACACCTCTCTTTGTTCTTTTTTCTCCTTATCTTTCCAATAGGATGGAAACAGTGTTTGGCGGTCAGTTTAACTGGGGCGGTTTCCTCCAAAAGAGTAACGGAGGAGCGCAATGGTTAGCTTATTCCGGATGGAAATCGGAATGTAAGTGCAAACGCATAAGCTAGCTTCACTGTGAGGATGACTATCCGATCAGATGCGAAAGCAGGCGTTAGTGATCCCCCGCACGGCTGTGATTTGCCGTCGGGGCTTAACGGATAAAAGCTACCTTGGGGATAACAGGCTGGTGACGTCCGAGAGTTCATATCGACGACGTCGTTCGGCACCTCGATGTCGGCTCACCACATCCCGGAGCTGGAGTCGGTTCCAAGGGTTGGGCTGTTCGCCCATTAAAGTGGTACGCGAGCTGGGTTCAGAACGTCGTGAGACAGTTCGGACTCTATCCGGTGCAAGCGATTAGATTTTTGAAGGGAGTCATCTACAGTACGAGAGGACCTAGATGAGGAGATCCCTGGTGTACCAGTTGTCCTAAAAGGGCATCGCTGGGTAGCTAAATCTCCAAACGATAAGCACTGAATGCATATCAAGTGCGAAGCGAACCCTAAGATAAGAAATCCCTATAGCTCGCCAGAAGAATACTGGTTTGATAGGCGCTAGGTGTAAGTGCTGTAAGGCATTTAGCCGAGGCGTACTAACGAGCGATCTCCCATCACTTTTGACTTTTTACTTTCCTATATATCTTTCTTATGATAATTTTATCACTTGACCCAGGTGTAGAGCGCACCGGTTTTGCGATTCTTGAAAAACATGAGGCTTCAAAATTTACATTTATTACTGCTGGTATAATTCAAACAAGCAAAAAGGTTTCTCTTGAAGTTAGACTGCTTCAAATATATACAGATCTCGTTTCACTCGTCAAAAAATTCTCACCAAAAGTTCTTGTACTCGAACGCGTATTTTTTTTTAAAAATCAAAAAACAGTGATTCAGGTTGCACAGGCTCAAGGAGTAAGTTTACTCATTGCATCTCAACATAAAATTCCTGTTGTTTTTTTCACTCCTTTGCAAATCAAGCAAATAATAACCGGTTATGGAAACGCCGATAAAAGAGCGGTTCAGAAAATGCTGCTGCTCCTTTTAGGTAATCAGCAGGGAATTTTACAAGACGATACTGCTGATGCAATTGCCTGTGGGTTATCCTACTGTTATTGGAATAAAAATATCGCTAGTTAGCGCCAATATGCTTTAGAATTTTGGAAGCGTATTTAGAGCCTTCTTCCATAGCTTTTTCATATGATTGAGTCTTATGCAGAACAGCGGTAAATCCTGCTATATAAGCATCACCGGCTCCTGTAGTGTCAACAATTTGTGGGACATCAAAGGCTTTTTGGTGGAGTATTTTATTTCCGTTATATAGATAACTCCCCCTTTTCCCTAAAGTTACTACTACAGCTGTATCGGATAGTGAATTTGCATATTTTTGTACCACATGATCCGAAAATGTAATGCTCTCGAACTTTTTCTTTACCAGGTCAGCGAACTCATATCCGTTAAGAATAAACACATTGACTAAGCTCAGAAGCTGGGAAAGCTCTTCGTTTGTGCGTCGACAGTCCTCAACTCCTAGATTTAAAACAATGAATATGTTATTGTGTTTTAAATACCGTAGAAGCTGCACTTTTTCAGCAAAAGAAACATGGGGCAAATTACCAAGGTAAACCATGCGTGCAGATAATAGATTTCGTTTATTGGTTTCGGTAAATACGTGAACGTGGGGAGTAGTGTAGTGTACTATTGAACGATCTCCTGACTCTGTTAAAAAAATACTTGAGATGTTAAAGTAATTGTCAGAGAATTCGCAGAAGGTGTGATTAACCGATGATTGCTTTAACTTTTCTAAAATCATACCTTTGAACGGATTGTTTCCTATCTGTCCAAGTACCGCTGTTTTCAATCCGTGTTTTGCCCCTCCTATAGCGACATTTGCGCCTCCACCCCCAAGAGACTCAAAAATTGAATCAGCAAAATATTTTCCACCTACCGCAAATTGAAATCTACCGTCAGAAAGAGTTAGCGATGTTCCTTTAAAAAATATATCTATGCTAATATTTCCAATACTTATTAAATCGTACATATTGTAAGTATATACAATATTACTCGATTGTGCAGGATTTTGTATAATTACACCATGCTTACCATTATTTGCGGAGAAGACTCAGTATCATCCCGGAATTATTATCTCTCGTTAAAAGAACTTTATGTGAAAAAGGGATATTCGATTTCAACAGTAACTGCAGATCAGTTGCTTTCTCAAAACTATTC
Source organism: uncultured Gammaproteobacteria bacterium (assembly GCA_964530235.1). Taxonomy (GTDB): domain Bacteria; phylum Patescibacteriota; class Microgenomatia; order UBA1406; family GWC2-37-13; genus UM-FILTER-33-9. The sequence continues at coordinate 50,207 of CAZGYB010000003.1, read as the reverse complement.
TTTACAAAACGAGAGTCTTTTTTCAACAAAGATGATTTTTTTTACTGAGAACATCAATAGGCACTATAAAAAGTCAAAGGACAAAAAACAAATCTTACCCGAACTTTCATTTCTTTCCCAAAAAGATATTGAAGTTATAGATTGGGAAAATGGTTTACCAGCAAAAGAAGTAAAATATAAAGCTCAAGCCGGAATAAGCATAAAAGAATTCAAAATCGCTGAAACTATTTTTAAACTCCTCGACGCATGTAAACCATCGAATCTTTCAAATTTTATACTTTTATTAAGATCAGTAATGACAGTTCAAGATCAGTATTTCGTATTTGTGATGCTCATTCGTCATACGCGAGCTTTGATTCTCGCCTCTCAAAATATTTTTTCAAGCACAGTTCAACCGTGGCAAAAAGTAAAACTGCTCAATCAATCAAAACTTTGGCAAAAACAAAAACTTGAAGGCTGGTATGAAGGTTTGTACCGTATTGACTGTTCTTCCAAGTCGGGTAATAATTCTTTCGGACTGCAAAAATCACTTGAGATTTTGGCCTGCCATTATTTATAATGGTGAGGCGTTATTAATAAAATTTTTTACTATGAAACACTCACCAAAATCAATACCAGACCACGTATACCGGGGTTATGATCTTCGCGGACTTGTTGGACCTGATTTAGACGCAGAACGCGTCGAGTTGCTCGGAAAAGGATATGCTACTTGGTTGTTGCAGCGGAGAATTTATGACTGTGTTGTCGGGTACGACTCCCGTCTTTCGAGCCCGGCATTTAGAGACGCTTTAGTAAAAGGACTAACCAGCTCAGGAATTACTGTGTATGATATCGGTATAACCCTTTCACAAATATGTTATTTTGCCCAGTATTACTTTCGAACTCGCGGAATGGTTATGATAACTGCATCACATAATCCGAAAGAATTCAACGGCTTCAAATTTGCGACAGGGTTTTCTGAAACAATGCTCACCGATGATATTATAAGATTTAAAAATCTGGTTAATAAAGGAGCGTTTATTAAATCAAAAACACAAGGAAAACACATTAAAAAAGATATTTCTCGTATCTATATAGATGATGTAATAAAAAGAAGCGATCCGATTAAGCCATTCAAGGTGGTTGTGGACTCTTGTGCTGCCACAACCGGTTTATTCCTCCCAAAAATTTTCAAAAAACTCGGCTGTACGGTAATCGAACAAAATACAAAAGTCGACGGCAACTTTCCGGTTGGCGTTGCAGATCCAACTGAAAGTGAAGTCCAGGAACGGCTTGCAAAGAGGGTCCTAAAAGAAAAAGCTGATATTGGTTTTTCCTATGATACTGATGGTGACCGTGTCGGAGTAGTTGACAATAAAGGGAACCTCATTTGGAATGACATTTTGGTCTCAATATTTGCACAGGATGTCCTTGAGTATCTACCTGGATCCAACATTGTTTTTAATACGCTCTGTTCAAAACAGGTAAAAGAGGTCGTGCAAAAGGCGGGCGGTGTACCAATTATTTGGAATACCGGCCACTCATTTATTAAGGCAAAAGTCCGCGACGTAAACGCGCCGTTCGGCGGTGAACTCAGCGGTCACTTTTACTTTGTCGACAACTTTTACGGTCATGATGACGGCGCTGTTGCAAGTTTACGCATCCTTGCGTATTTGACACGGAAGAAAAAACAGTTAAGTGACGTTGTTGCAGACCTTCCTCACTACTTTTCTAGTCCAGAAATTAAAGTTGGATGCCCTGACAAAATTAAGTTTAATATTGTAACCAACAAAATTGGATTGCAAATTAAAAAGCTTTACCCCTCAGCTGAATTTATTGAAATTGACGGAGTACGGATGGACTCGAAAAACGAAATGTTGATTGTCAGAGCTTCTCAAAACGGTCCTTATCTTACAGTCAAGTTCGAAGCAAAAACTCAAAAAATGTACAACATTTTAAAAACACAGGTAAAAGAAATACTGAAATCTATACGTGAAGTGGATTTCACATCTGGAGTCAATGTCTCATCTCTTGATTAATATGATTCCCAGTAAAAAAAAGCAGGAGTATCGAAAGTTTGCGGAAGATCTCGCGGTCAAAGCTGGATTACTTGTCTATGAATTTAAAAGTAATGCCCAGATTGAAAAATTCAAAGGGAAAGAGCAGCTTGATATTGCAACAACCGCAGACTATGCATCGGAAAAATTAATCATAAAAACTATCAACAAAGCCTATCCTTCACACGCTGTTTATGCGGAAGAGTCAGGACTTACTTCTCAAGCCAAATCACCATTCAGGTGGATTATTGATCCTCTTGATGGGACAAAAGAATACGTACGCAAAATCCCGTATTATTACGTTATTCTCGCGCTAGAGTATAAAGGCGATTTGATTGCATCCGCAGTTTACCAACCTGAAACCCATTATCTTTTTTCTTCCGACACCCAATCGTACTTAAACGGCTCAGTCGTCAAAGTCTCGGGGGAAAAAGATCTTTCCCGCTCTTTTATATCAGTCCGTTCGCCAAGCAAATCACTTGCTCGATCCAGCGTACATAAAACAGTATTAGCTATCAAGTCGCTTGTGAATAAGTCATATAAAATACGGAGCACTCAGTGGGATATTGAATCCTTAGTCTATGTTGCAATGGGAGCATATGAAGGTTTTGTTTCATTCACTTCACCGGAGGATTCGGCACACTATAAGTGGTGGGACGTTTCTGCAGGTATTCATATGGTCCGTATGGCAGGAGGAGTTGTAACTGACTGTTCAGGAAATTATAAAATAAACCCCTCTCTTTCAAACGGTTTAATCGCCTCAAACGGACTCATACACGATCAACTCCTTCAAACAGTCAAATCAACGAAACTTCGGTAATCTCTTGCAACGATGATACATTTTGATATAATATAGTAATTCATGTATGTCTGAAACGAAAGAGCTGCCAAATCAACCAATTACCTTATCTTCTTATACTATTGCTCTCATTGAGAGCATAAAAAGCATCAAAAAAAAACCAAACCCCGATGATCTCTCGAAAATTACCGTATCTCCAACCGTTTCACTTTTTGCATTAGTCTATGAGCGGGTCCGAAACGCGGTTGAATACCGAGAGGACCATCTGATTCGCAGAGCTGCAATAGAAAGGATTCTGAAAAGACGGCTCATGTTAAACCTCGAGGGAAAAAATGAATCAGAAAATCTGCTCCGAGAACTTCTTTGGGCCAGATATTTTCCAAACGGAAGTTTGGGTGGACTTGATTTGAATATTATTCAATCTATAATCGATAAATATGTATATCTGCGTAAATTAATGGTTTCGGGGAGAACGGTCGACCAAAGGGAATACCAGTGGGAGTTCCTTTTACACATGCTCACCTGTGAAGTTGAAGAGACCCTTTCTCCCGAAGATTCTACAAGATATTCCTGTTTCACTTATTTTATTTTTCAAGTACTTCGTAAAAAAATAAAAATTCAGGATCTTTCAGAAGACCAGAAGGATGCTTTTTTAATCGCAGCTTTGGAACGGTCTTTCAGGAAAAGTGATAAACCGTACCAAAGATATCATCTTTTTACAACCTTTTACAAACCAATCAACGACTACTCTCTTGATGAATTAAGAAAGTTCGCAACTCAATTTCCTTCGATAATGAAAAAGGTAGATGAAACTCTTGCAAATCCATATGTCGAAAATCTTGTTAGATATTCTCGACGTCAACTTCCACCTTTTCTGATACTTTATAGTTTTGTTCGTTCCAAATTTCAAACACTGGAATCTATACTAAAAAGCCGCACAACACTCTGGAATGAGGTTGATCTCATGTGTAGAGAAAAATATCAACAGCTTTCATCGCGAATGCGCGCTCTTTCAATCCGCAGCTTTATCTATATATTTTTAACGAAGATGCTTTTTGCCCTTATTCTTGAATTTCCACTTTCGCAATGGCTTTACGGAGAAGTAAATTATTTAGCAGTCGGAATAAATACCCTTTTTCCCGCAATTTTCATGCTCCTTATTATATCTTTTTTCCGCATACCCAGCGAAGAAAACACAAGAAATATATACAACAGATTAATTGATATCATTGACGCAAATAAGGATTTTGAAACAACCGTTGCTTATATGCCGAAAAAGTCTCGAGAAAAAAAACCTTTGCTTATCTTTGGATTTACCGTTTTTTACTCACTTACATTTCTTATTACTTTTTTTCTTATCTATGAACTGTTATTAAAACTCAATTTCAATTTAGTCAGTATATCTATTTTTGTTTTTTTCGTCAGCCTTGTCGCTTTTTTCTCTTATCGGGTAAAGCAGATTGTAAACGAATTCAGACTATCAGAAAAGACAAATCCATTTTCTCCTTTTATAGATTTCTTTTTTATGCCGATTCTTTCTATTGGTAAATTTTTGAGTGGCGGACTAGCAAAGCTTAACTTTTTTATTTTTATCTTTGATTTTCTCATCGAAGCACCCTTTAAGCTCATTTTTGAGGTTATTGAAGAATGGATATCTTTTGTAAGAAAAAGAAAAGAAGAAATTATATAACTCTTCATGAATACTATTGGACTTGCTCCTCTTGACGGAATAACAGATACTGCCTTTCGCCATCTGGTTGATTTCTACAGTAAACCATCCATTATGTTTACCGAGTTCGTCCCAATAGAGGGTTTAGTACGTGGTAAAACCAAACTACTCAATGCATTTATGAAACACAAATCTCAGACTCCGGTAATTGGACAAGTATTTGGAATTAACGAGGATTCTTTTTATAAATCATTTTTCGTTGTTGCCGAAATGGGTCTTGATGGAATTGATGTGAATATGGGGTGTCCAGATAGAGGAGTGGTAAAAAGGGGTGGAGGCGCCGGACTGATAAAAAATTTTAAACAAGCACAAAAAATTATTAAAACCCTGAAAAGAGCACGGAACGACTGGTTTGAAGGAAAAAGAATTAAGGACCTTAATGTTCCGGAGAATTTAGTCTTTTGGATTCATGAATATATTAAAAAAAATAATTTCGCTCTGAAGACAAAAACTTTTACCATATCAGTTAAAACGAGAATCGGTTACGACAAGCCGAATGTCAAAGAATGGATTGATAACCTCCTTGAAGTCTCTCCCGATATTATTTCTATACACGGGAGAACATTTATTCAAAAATATACGGGTAAAGCAGATTGGGAAGAAATAAAAAAAGCGGTTGTACTAGCAAAAAAAACAAAAACTAAAATCTGGGGAAATGGAGATGTTAAATCGATGAAAGATGCAAAAAATCATATTCACACCTATGGGGTAAATGGAGTGCTCGTCGGCAGAGCGGCACTTGGAAATCCTTGGTTTTTTTCAAACCGCAAGCCAACTCCAAAAGAAAAACTTGTAGTTATGATTGAACATGCAAATCTATTTATGAAATACCGACCTGATCTTGGCATCTCACCGCTTCGTAAACATTTTTGCTGGTACTGCGCGGATATTCCACACTACCGGAAAATCAGAGATCTTCTTATGCACGCAAGCTCACTCGATGATGTAAAAAAAATCGTATCGCATATTTGATTTTAGACTGTATATATGCTATAATTCCTCTCTAAGATATGAAAGCAGGAATGATTATTCGGCTAAAAAACCCACGAAAGAATTATCTTAACAAAATATCTCCGGCAGATTATTATGTGGGAGTTTTTTTCATGATTTTTACTGTTTTTACGTTTTTTTTCATCAGTCTACGTCTTGTAAGCAGGATGTGATAGAGGTCTGTGGTCGTCTTTTACCCAACCGGGTTTTGAGGTAACTTTTACCCATGTTTCATTTCCGATCGCGCTATGAACTTGATTCGGATAAATAGTTACTGATTGTCCAACATCCAATACTCTCTGTTTTCCGTCAATAAGTATCTGTAACTCGCCCTTAATTACTTCATAGGTTTCCGTAGTTAGGGTATGATAATGTGCATCTGTTTTATCTATGACAGAAATTGCGACACTATAGTCAGGATGAAGGGAGGTCGGATCAATTTCACACAGGATTTCTGTTAAATTTTCTTTACTGTTAAGTATGATTTTTTTACCGGGGAACTGTTTTTTAAGTGTCTCAATAACAGAGTTAATATTCATATACTAATCGTACGCAATAAATTTAATTTCGTAAAGACTTTATTTTGTAACTTTTCTTTATAAGAGTTAAGCTTGTCTGCAGTTTTCCATAGCATTGATTTGCCGAAAAGATGCCACAGTTCATCTCTCAACCTAAGCATGATGTTAACTTTGTCTTTTCCAATACCACCACGGTATATGTAGTAGGCTTTTTTGGTAAGCCAAAATGAGTCACCAATAAGTTTGGCATGTTTTGCCTGCTCGTACAATGCTGTCCCAGGGAATATCCAGACTGCTCCGACCGTACCTGTTTCATCTGGTTTTACTGTGCGCAGGTAAGATTCAGTTAGTAAACGGTCTTTTTTTGTTTCACCCGGTAGTCCGTGCATAATAAGCGCGTTTGCCTTAATTCCTGCCTTTTTAGTAATCTGTACTGCATACAGATTGTCTTTTAGTTCAGTTCGCTTATTTATCCGGATAAGCATCCCGGGTGAGCCTGATTCTATCCCATATGAGAGTTCATAAAAACCAGCCAGTTTCATAAATTTTAATAACTCCCGATCTACTTTATCGGCCCGGGTTGTCCCATAAATTGCAACGTTTAATTTGCGTTTTATAATTTCCTTGCTAAAAGAGATAATTTCTTCGCGGTTACCGGTTAATGTGTCGTCCTGAAATACAAAGTGACGTGCGTGGTATTTGTCATAGAGCATTTGAATTTCGTCGGCTACCATCCTCCCTTTGCGATATCTGTATCCTTTCCAAATCATCCAGCTGGAGCAAAATGTGCATGCACCCATACATCCGCGTGAGAAGATCAGAGGAAAACGTACTTCCTGACTTAAATCAATGCCGTTTTCATATCCCGAACCACGGGGAGGATAGCGTTTTGGATTTACCAGATCCCAGGCAGGAAAAGGTATCGAGTCGATATCAGTAATCATCGGTTTTGTTCTGTTGTTGACAATTTTAGCTTTATCTCTCCATACTAAATTACCAATAGAAAGTAATGGTTGGCCAACTACCAGTTCGAACAACGCTTCCTCACCTTCACCTCGAATGATGAAATCTATTTCATCGTAGTGTTCCATCATCTGTTTCCACATAATTGTCGGATGAACATTGCCTAAAACAGTTTTACACTGAGGAATAATGTGTTTCGCTTTTCGAATTACCCATAATGCCTGATGTCTGCCCGGCGTCAAAGACGAAGCGCCAACAAGGTCGGGATTGAAGGTGGAAATCGCACGTAGTACCGCGCCTTCACCTTCAATTGCTCCGTCAATTACCTTAACTTTAACTTTTGGACAGTGCTTACGAAGATATGACGCAAGATACAGTATTCCCAGTGGGCTTGGTTTATACCCGCCCTGATCAACTTTGGGCGGATTTACCAGGAGAACTTTTTTGAATCTCATAGACGGGCGAATAAAATTATTGTTTTTTCAACAGGTCCTCAATTGTTTTTAGGGTAAACCCGTTTTGTGCAAACCGTAAGATATTTTCTGTAGCTGCCTTTTTTCCCGCCTCAACTCCAAACTGGTCAAATCCGTTTATTTGCAGCAAAGCAGCTTGCGCATGAACCTGATGTTCGAATAACGCGATAAGCTGGCCCAGACTAAAAGGGGTTAGTTTATCAAGAAGCAAAACTGAAGATGGGACGTCTCCGTATTCAGATTTATGGGGATCCTTATTTTCAACACCCGTCGCGAGAGAATCAGCCTGTGCAAACATATGAGCAAGCAATGTGCTTTGTGCCTTTTCAGCATTATCCTGCAGTGAGGTTCTGCAGCTTACAAATGTCAATGCAAATTGTCTTACCGTGCCCATATGAATAAGCTGATTGAACGAGTGCTCGAAATCAGTTCCAACAGCCTCTAAAATAACCGGAGATGTTTGATAGGAAACATGATTATTGGACAGATTTACGGATTTTCCAAGACTCTCTGCAAGGAGCTGTTGTAAATGTTTTGGGAAAAGTCTTAAAAATACATCGTAGATGGCCGGCACATATATAACATTGTTTAACAAAGCAGTATTCCATATGCTCAACAAAGCCATGATAACAGGAATATTATTTCTATATTCAGAAGTTTGATAATGATGATCCATTTCATGCATGCCTCTCAGGAAATCTCGAAAGTTTTGGGGCCCTATTCCAAGCATAAGACAAAGACCAACCGAACTTGCTACAGAAAATCTCCCCCCGACCCAGTCCCACATTTCAAATGTACTTTCCGGTCTGATGCCAAAACTTGCCACCAATTCCTTGTTTGCGGAAACAGCAACAAAGTGATGGGAAACTGCATTTTCTCCTAAATTTTTTGTAATCCAGTCCTTTGCTAAATTTGCATTTGCGAGCGTTTCTTCCGTGGTGAATTTTTTCGAACAGATAATAAAAAGAGTTGCCTCGGGTTCAACTCCATGTACAGTTTCAAAAAAATCTGTTGGATCAACATTTGAAAGGAATCGAACCTGGACAGAGTTATTCCGGTATTTTGCTAAAGCCTGATACGCCATTTTTGCTCCAAGATCAGAGCCCCCAATTCCGATGTTAATAATGTTCCGGATTTTTTTTCCGGTAAATCCCAACCGTTTTCCACGGTAAATATCATTTACAAAGTCTGTCATCTGATCCAGCACTCTATGCACATCTTTTACTACATCTACTCCATCAACAATAAGCGTTTTATCTTTCGGCAGCCGTAACGCAGTATGGAGCACAGATCTATTCTCAGTAGTGTTGATTTTATCTCCCCGGAACATGGCGTGAATTGACTCTTTTAAACGGGCTTCCTGTGCAAAGCCGAAAAGCAGGTTCATTCCTTCTATATCAATTTTTTCACGGCAAAAATTATACTGAAGGCTTTTGATTTCACGATGCATTGCTCTCCCTCTTTCAGGCTCGTTTTTAAATAAATCCCGTATATGCATTTGTTTTATTTTATGAGCATGATAGGAAAGCTGTACCCACAAAGAAGATTCAGCGAGTAAAGTGCTTTTCATATGAAACAGTATATAATAATTTATGCATACTAATCAATATTTTTGGCTGTTATGAAATCTAAACAAGCCGTTATTATCATTCCCGGGTTAGGGGATGATGCAAGTAAATTAGAATGGGTTACAAAACACTGGGATAAAAGTTTAAATATTGTTCCGATTGTATATTCAATGGGATGGAAAAACAAAAAGTCTTTTCACACAATACTGTTAAAGCTTTTACTTCTTATTGACAAGGTCTATAAACAGTATAAAACCCTATCTTTGATTGGGACAAGTGCAGGAGGAAGTGCAGTAATCAACGCGTTTTGCGAGAAAAAAAATAAAATTTATAAAGTAATTAATGTATGCGGAAGATTGAGAAGGGGAGAGAATGTGTTTCCGTCGCTTGACACTGCATCAATAAAAAGTCCCTCATTCAAAGAATCAGTCCTACTCTGTGAGAAAAACATTCAAAACCTTACCTCTCACGATAAACTGAAAATCCTTACCATAAGACCTTTGTTTGATGAAGTTGTCCCAACAAGTTGTGTCCCTATTTCCGGAGCAGAGAATAAAATAATAATATCCCTAGAACATGTTGTTAGTATTATCTTATGTTTTACAATTTACGTATCAAAAATAGTCAACTTCTTAAAAACAAAGTAACTGCGTTTACAAAAAGCAGTTAGTTAGTCTGCACCATTTACGTTGACTTTTATTGCAGCCTGTGCGCATGCGGAAGCTTTGGAAGTCGACATATAACGTGAATTCGCATCTGCACTAGCGCAATACGAACGATTGTTTTGAGTAACACAATAAGTAGCAGTCGTGTGATAATAGTACTCTAAATATGGATAATCTTTACATGAAGTACCAGAATACCTTGTGCACCCATGTACAGTATCACCCATTATACATATCCTTGAGCACTTTTTTTTATACTTAGTTACCGATCTCTTTTCAGTATAACTTTGTGTGCATTTTGCTGCAAAAACATCGTTACAAATAGAAATAAAAAGGAGAAAACCGAAAAAAAGAATAAGAGCATTCTTCATATTAACAAATACAAAAAATAACCCATATCAATATATTATAATACTATAAGTTTTAAATGTCCAGTATGCCTTAACCACTCAAACAAAGTAAGGGTTTCAAAGATAGTCCAACAACTTTATAGAAATTTTATATATAAGCGATATTTTTTAAAATTCGAATAATACTTTTAGAAAACTTTAACGAGAGTTCAAAAGTATTGTTTAATGCTCATAAAGTGAGTATAAATATAAATAAATGAGTACAGTCCTTGTTGAAGACGATACCGCGGATGCAGTAAAGTTTGCGGTTTGTGCCAGTGCTTTAGCCTTTAAAGGAGATGTATGGTGGGTAAACGGACTTAGCGACTTAAATGCTCTTCTTTTCAAGAATGGTCCTCCAGAAAGACTTATTATTGATAATAACTTAGGCGACGGATCTGGAATAGAATGGTTAAATAGATCATTTAAAGAAGGTTCATTACCCCCTCAGACGATTGTTGCTGCATTAAGTTCAACGAACGTTTCGCTTGTTTTAAAGAGTTATAGAGGCCTAAATTCATTTGGCGTTGGAGCATTCCCCAAACCACATATTGCAGAGTTGGTATTATGGATGGCGTTAAGAGAAAAAGAAAATAAAGAAGGAGCAAATGATTATTGGAACCAGCATCATTTATATGATGTTGAGAAGTCAGATACAACCTTTTTAACGCCTTTTGGTAGACGCTTTGACCGCGTCTTTTTTAATATTCAGAATTTGGGAAGACTACACCCTTCCGTATTAAAAAATTGGTTGTTCCAGTCAGGAAGTCTTGTAGTTCCAGAAACAGAAACCTTTGGACTATTGCAACATATGGTAAGTAAAGAGGGACTTTCCGCAGAACAGATATTAGGTATGAAAATAGACGGTTTTTTAGAACGAGTTCGCCTCATTCAAGGTGAGGGATATTCCTCTCCTCAAACTCGAAAATAATTATTCAGTGTGAGCCACCGGGGACTCGAACCCCGAACAAACTCCTTAAGAGGGAGGCGCTCTACCAGTTGAGCTAGTGGCCCTTTACGCTGAGCCCTTCTTCACAGGGCGAAGCGTTTACACAAAGTCCTCACATTTTGGACGAAGTGTTTTGAATTTCTTCAATCTTATCAATTCTAACTTTTTTTCTTTTCTCCAACCCTTTATTTCTCGTTCTCTTTTAGATGCCATTAATCTATCTACGCTTTTTTCAAAATATATGAGCTTGACCGGTAATCTTCTCTTAACATATTTTGCACCTTTTTTAGAACTATTATGTTCCTTTATCCTTCTTTTTATATTTGTTGTTATACCAGTATAAAGTGAATCATCGTTACATTGCACAATGTAAACAAACCACATATTTTATCATTTTTATTAATTCTGTTCTT
>CAZGYB010000003.1:0-38615 GCA_964530235.1 uncultured Gammaproteobacteria bacterium | reverse complement strand
CGCTTCGCTCAGTACTAACTTTCAGTTGGATACTTCGCTTCGCTCAGTACTAACTTTCAGTTGGATACTTCGCTTCGCTCAGTACTAACTCGCTGTAATCCTCACTTCGTATCGGAAACAGCGAGTTGAGTGCCTTTAGAGGGAATTGAACCCCCATCACTGGTTCCGAAGACCAGTGCTCTATCCGTTGAGCTATAAAGGCTAGTTTTTTGTATTATACATCGCTCTTGCTGATTTGAAAATCAAAACAAATCAAAGCAACTTAGAGAGATGGATACTGAAACAACGCATATACTCTGTTGTTTTAGTATACTATAATCATGACAGTGTTTTTGTATGTCCTTATTCTCTGCATTGAGCTTTTAGTTCTCGTTACAGTCGCTATATATAGCCTAGCGCTTGTCTACTCTTCAGTAAAAGGAGCGCCGTTTGTCCCTACATCAAAAAAACGAATTGATGAGATATTAAAAGAAGCAAACCTGCAGAAAGGACATACATTTATTGAACTAGGGTGCGGTGATGGCAGAGTTGTCCGATATGCTGTCAAAAAATATGGGGTAACCGGTATCGGTATTGAGGTAAATCCAATTTTAACACTCTTATCTCGATTATACGCGAAAGCGGAGAACCTACGAAACGTAGTGTTTAAAACGGAAAATGTTCTTTCAACTGACCTGAACAAAGCTCATGTTATCTATCTTTTTCTTATGCCACAGCTCATCCTAAAACTCCTTCCGAAATTATCGCAACTTCCTTCAGGAACCGTGCTAATTTCACACGGCTTCAAGATTCAGGGATGGGAAAAAAAGTTGTTTAAAACAGTTCATTCTGAACCGTTTTCCACTTTTTACTACCGTATTTAAAAGGTCCTATGAAAAACATATTTAAAAAAGCGTTGTTTCTTCTATCTTTTTATTTTTTATTCATTTTTGTACAGTTTTTTACTGCTCGCGTTATTGAGGTTCGTAATACCCGTTTACTCTACTACAAGAACGTGATCTCAGACCTTACCAATATCAGTGAAGCCCTTTCTCTTGAAATCGGAAAAACAGGCTCACCAACTGATTTTCTGAAAGAGTTCCAAACAAAAGATATCAGAATAGCAAATTTAAAGTACTTTTTCCGAAAATACAATTCTGTTTTGTATGATAAAGCTGATTACTTTGTTCAAACCGCTGATAAATATGAGTTCGATTACCGTCTGCTCCCCGCAATTGCAATGCAGGAGTCAGGTTTATGCAAGTATATCCCGGTTAATTCTCATAACTGCTGGGGGTGGGGGATTTACGACGGTAAAGTTACGCGTTTTGATTCTTATGAAGACGCGATTGAGACAATTAGCAAAGGAATTAAAACGTATTACATTGATAAGGGGCTAACTACCCCTGAGCAGATTATGCGCAAGTATACACCTCCTTCAAACGGAAGCTGGGCCTATGGAGTCAATACATTCCTGAATATCATTGAGTAGATTATTATGTTTTTAATGAAAGATATCTTTTACTTATGTTCCATGTCTACTGTTTATTGCACGCTGCGTGCTGAAGAAAGTTCCTGTGAGAGAGAATACTGAGTCCCGCTTTTTTTTGAACGGGTGGCAAAAAGAGACCCTCTTTTTTTCTTTTTCGATATGAGGGCCTGCATCCAGGTTTTTGATTCCCCAATCTTCTCTCGAAGGAGTCGAAGCGTTCGAAGTACAATCTCGAGAAATCGAACATGGTAAATACCCGGTTTTTCCGAAACAGACTCAAGCGATATTTTTTGAATATCCGATACCTCGTTGAGAAGCGCTTTATCAGCTTTTTTAATATAATCTATTTCCTGCCTAATCTGAGCAATAAGCTGTTTGATTTGTTCAGTAATCACGGTCGATTCATGGTGCGCTTGATAGTTAAAAAGATTTTTTTCTCTCTGAAGAGGTTTTTTGTTTAATTCTTGATTTTCGGCGGAATTCGGGTCCACATGCTCCTGAGTTTCGTGAGAAGGGGAAAAAGATCCGAATGCCTGGTCGAACATACCGCGTCCAAGATCTTGAAAAGAATCAACAACGTTTTTTCCTATAGAAGTTCCTAAATCCTTTAAGGACTCAACCGTATTGGTACTTTTTACTGTTTTTTGAGTTTTGACAGTTGCGTTTGTCATACCCTTTTATTATATCAAAGGCCTATAATAAAATCAAGGGTTTTCTGTTTTCGAACAATTGAGGCGTAAAAATAGGAATTTGCTTGAGCTGAAGCTCTTTCTTTTTCGTTTTTAATAGAAGAAAACAGCTTTGTAAGCTCATCATTCTCCACCTTGATATTCTCAGCCTCTGCAATTTCCAAAAGGATAAATTCCAGCTTATACATTTGGGTAATTTCATCGGAATATTGTTTTTTTAGGTTGTCCATTGTGATGCCCTTTGATTGAAGATATGTATCAACAGTCATGCCCAGCTTCTGTACATCGTCAACAACTTGAGAAAGTCTTTTATTGAGCTCCGCCTCAATAATTAATGGTGAAATCTCACATGAGATTTCTTTCAACAGTGCAGAAAGTGCTGCGTTTAACTGACGATCTTGCTTCGTTTTTTCGTCTTCACCTGACTTTTTTTCATCCTTCCCTGGAACCCAAATCTCATCTTTTTTTAAACCCGCCTTTGCCTCAAGCACCTTTTTTTTATAGTCATTCAGTTTCACATCAGGTTTTTGCGCAACAACAACTTTTATCTCCCAGTCCTCGTTTTCTTTGGCCTTCAAAAGATCAATTTGAGGATTTACAATTGGTCTAAGCGATTCTTTTTTAATAACATCCTCATATACAGCCGGAATAAAAGAACGGATCATTTGATCGTAAACGACCTGTTTTTTTATGTGTTTTTCTCCAATAGCACGCGGAACCTTTCCCTTTCTAAATCCCTCAAACTCAAACTGGGAAAGCACAGCGTCAAATGCTTTCTGATACTCAGTCTGAATTTGATCCCACGAAATTTTTAAGGAAATTTCATATGTTTGGGCAGGTAGTTTTTTAAGCGTATGACTTATCATAGGTTATAATTGTAACGTATTTGATACAAAAAGCAACTGGCGTTCCTCCTCTTGTTCGAACTTTTTCATAAAATAACTTACTTTTCCCGCCCATGTTGATCCGGTACAGTAAATCCTCCCGATCTGATCAACGGTTTCTGCTCCCTTGTTAATATAATTTTCCCGCAGTCCTTTTCCAACAGTATCGATACCTTCCTCAAAGGTTTTAAACATAATCATGCCTCCACCCCACCCAAACGGGTTATGAGAACCCGGGTAAAGGAATTTTCCGAAAGTAGACTCAACACCGGAAATTGCGGGAAGCAAATAACAATCGAGCTTATATTTATAGCAGGTTTGAACGAAGGCGTCAACATACTGTGCTAAAGGGGAGTTGTACGAATCAAGTACTTTTTTAATACTCAGTTTTTTAGCCTGCATGAGAGAATGTTCACCGTCCACATTAAACGGTAAGGTATAATAAATACCTGCTGAATTACCAGCAATCAACTGGGCATGCGAGATTTTTGCTGCACCAGTGTAAATAATTACTAAAAAAAATAGAGCAATTATTCTCATAAAAAAAATCCTAAAGCTCTTCTAACTGGTAGAAAAACCTTAGGATCCAAGCGTATTATAGCATATAATTATAAGTATGTCAAGCTATACAATTAAATAAGGATTTTATATGTATAAACAGCAAAAGACTTTTCAAGTTATTAGCCTTGGTTGTAGGGTAAATGAGGCTGAAAAGCTTGCTATTGAGCGCTCCTTTCAAAAACACGGATATGTATACACTCCAATAAACCCGGATTTTATTGTTATAAATACCTGCGCTGTAACAGCAAAAGCCGAGCGAGAAGCGAGGCAACTTATCTATCAGCTTTCCAAAAAATACAACTCAAAAATTATTATTACAGGATGTTCCGGTACATACTGGAAGAAACAAAAAAAATATAATCAACTGCCCTTCGACCTGTTAGTTGATAATATTCAAAAAGACTTTTTGGTAGATATTATTAACAAGAAGTTTTTTCGATCGGTAAAACCTCTTAAGTCAAAGAAGAACGATACGGTTGTAACTGATAAATTCCTTTCCTCAGGCCGGGTGATGATAAAAATCCAGGATGGCTGTCACCGTTTTTGCAGTTATTGTATTGTTCCGTATCTCAGAGGAACTCCTCAGTCTAAACGAATAAAAGATATTCTCAGCACTATTCAGTCATACAAAAACCACCCGAATGAAGTCGTTTTAACTGCCATAAACACTGAATCATACGGAAAAGAGTCAGACGAATCCCTTATTAATCTCATTCAAACAATTACATCCAAAACAAAAATCCCAAGAGTAAGTTTCGGCTCTATTCATCCGTGGAGCCTTACGACCGATTTTTTGAATTGGTACAAAAACGCTTTTAACAAAAACCGTTTTGTTAATTTTTTTCACGTTCCGGTACAGTCAGGATGCGACTCAATATTACGTTTAATGAAACGTGACTATACCTCACGTGAAGTTAAAACACAAATTGATTCAATCAAACGCATAAACCCGAACGCTTTTATTTCAACCGATGTTATAGTCGGGTTTCTCGATGAGTCGGATTCCGATTTCCAGACAACCTATGATTTTCTTTCCGATAGCCCCTTTTCCAAGTTTCATGTATTCCGTTTTTCGCGAAGAAACAGTACAGCTGCGTTTTACCTCGCAAAAAGACTTTCTGAACCATCTCCTAAAACCAAAGAAAACCGCTCACAGATCTTACGGGAACTTTCACAAAAAAAATATGAAGCATTTCAAAAAACCCAGATTGGAAGAATTTCTCAAGCTCTTTTTATCGATTCAAAAACAAAAAGTATGCAAAAAGCTCTTCTGGATAATCAGATTCCAGTCAATATTCCAGACTCCAAATATTTAAACGGAACAATTCACCCCGTTCAGATCGTAGACTTTTATAAGGGCAAGTTAATTGCTAAATCCTTGTCAGCATCATAAAAACATGATACAATGACAAAGGAATATGCGGTGGTAGCTCAACTGGTTAGAGCGTCGCCCTGTCACGGCGAAGGTTGCGGGTTCAAGTCCCGTCCATCGCGCCACAATATAGACCGCTTAGCTCAGTTGGCTAGAGCGTCACATTGACATTGTGAAGGCCAGGGGTTCAAGTCCCTTAGCGGTCACCTAAAGATTCAGGTTGAATAGTATTGAGAAATAGCACTTTCCCGTACCGCAAAACAAGTTCTTTTTTTTGTAAATGCGTCAAAATCTGTGCTTCATCAATAATCACAAGCCGGTTGTTCGGATTTAAGGGAAGATCAGATAAGTCAGCAGCTTCTTGTTGCGTGCCCTCTTTTAAATGATCCTGTATTGTTATCATCATTGCTGGTGCACCTTTTAATTCACATAAATAACCTGCGAAAGACGTTTTCCCCGAACCAGAAGGAAGCGAAAGGTCAGCTGACGCTTCTTTATCCAGTACTTGTATAGCTTCTTGAAATGCCTTAACGACCGTATGCGCTTGAGCATCGTCAAATTTTGGCAAATCATTGACTGTTCCCTCGGAAATAAAGATATTAATTAAAGGGGACGTTTCTGTTTGCCTCTGTAATAAATTCTCAATATCCGCTAACGTATAAAATTTTGCTTTTCGAGTTTGTCTATGAGATAATTTTTGAAGGAAGGACCGTAATTTTCCAGCTGTTGCATTTTCAAGCTGATCAATATTCTCGAGAAACAAAATAATATCTTTTCCTTCGTGGTCAATCGCCCGTTTTGTTCCATTGAGATTTTTTTCTGCTTCAGGAATACTCAGACCTAATGTTGCTGACAGTTTACAAGCAATCGATTCAGCTGTATCTGTGCCTACAAAATCTACTACTCCAATCAATACATCCGGATTATCCCGGGCTTCACCGACTGCTATTTTTTTTAAACTTTCATAACGAACCCTCTGTTCAGGATTTTTGAGATCATATCGATATGAGTTAGCTGAGGCAAGTATTTTTTGCCTATACAAACCGGTGACTATTTCCTCCGCCGGACCGGACAAGTATTGAGTAATTAAAGAAATTGCTCCTTCTTGCGAAGTAAGTTCAGTTGGTGTCATGTGTACCAAAATAAATTAAACTCTTGTACAAATATGCAGTTATAGTATACTATCCGTAATGATTTGTCTATTTTTGTTCAAAACAACTACATTCTCCTGTTAAGGAGGGTTGTTTTGTTTGGCGAAAACCCTCCGATAGGAGGGATTTTTTATAGCCACAAAATAATTACCAGTGTATAATCAAAATATATGGATAATAGAAATCTTGATAGTCTGAGGCATTCGTGCGCGCATCTTTTAGCAGCTGCGGTTATTGCAATCTGGCCGAAAGCTAAACGGACAATCGGTCCGGCAATTGAAAACGGATTTTACTATGATTTTGATTTCGGTGACGAAAAAATATCCGAAGATGACTTTGCTCGTATAGAGCAAAAAATGCATGAAATTGCAAAAACGTGGGAGTCTTTTATTCGATCTGAGAAATCGCCAGATGATGCAATAAAAGAATATCCGGGTAACCAATATAAACACGAGTTGATCGATGAGTTTGCAAAAGACGGAAAAATAATCAGTTTTTATCAGGCAGGAAAGTATTCAGACCTCTGTGAAGGAGGTCATGTAACTCATCCCGATAAAGAACTTAAACATTTTAAGCTCTTGTCAGTTGCGGGTGCATATTGGCGTGGGGACGAGAAGAATAAAATGTTAACTCGCATTTACGGAACAATCTGGCCCACAAAAGAAGCTCTACAAAAATATCTTTCTCAACTTGAAGAAGCGAAAAAACGTGATCACCGGAAAATCGGCCAGGACTTAGGTTTGTTTGTATTCTCAGACTTAGTTGGTAAAGGTTTACCGATGCTTACTGGAAAAGGAACAACTTTAAGAAGGGTTCTCGAACGCTTTATCGTAGATGAGGAACTGGCAAGAGGGTATCAGCATGTTATCACTCCTCCAATTGCAAAAGTCGATCTGTATCGAACCTCAGGTCACTATCCTTATTACAAGGACACTATGTATCCGCCTATGAGTGTTGATAACGAAGAACTTATCTTGAGACCAATGACCTGCCCACACCACTTCATGCTCTATAAATCTACACCTCATAGTTATAAAGAGTTACCCATTCGCTTAGCCGAAATCTCTCCGCAGTTTCGCTACGAAAAAAGCGGTGAACTCACCGGTCTTATCAGACTTAGAATGTTCATGCTGGCAGATGCACACATCATCTGTTCACCCGATCAAGCAAAGCAGGAGATATACAACGTACTTGAACTTATTGATTTTGTAAACACTGCCCTTGGTCTGAAAAAAGGCATTGATTACCGATACCGACTTTCGCTGGGGAACAGAAATGATAGTAAAAAATATTTTAAAGATGACTTAGCCTGGGACCATGCAGAGGAAATTCTTCGACAAGTACTCAGTGAATCCAAGGCTCCTTATTACGAAGCATCGAATGAAGCTGCATTTTACGGACCTAAAATTGACGTTCAAATCAAAAATGTAAATGGGAAAGAGGATACCGCATTCACTGTTCAATATGACTTTGTAATGCCCAAGCGTTTCTCACTTACTTTTACTGACCATAACGGTCAAGATACCGAACCGATTGTTATCCACCGAGCATCCTTGGGCTGCTTTGAACGCACCATGGCATTTTTGATTGAACACTATGCTGGAGCGTTTCCGCTGTGGTTAAGCCCAATTCAGGTTGAAATTCTCACTATTTCTGAAAAACATCTCGACTACGCGCACAAAGTGAAAAACACTCTCATCGAAAACGGTATCCGGACTCATATGAATACTGAAAATGCAACTATCGGTAAAAAGATTCGTCAATCAACCTTGCAAAAAATCCCCTTTATGGTTATAATTGGAGACAAGGAAGTACAAAGCTTTGAGAGCAACAATAAAAAAGATATTGTATCTGTGAGAACTAGAGAAGGAAAGGATTTAGGACAGATATCGCTTTTAGAGTTTATTTCCCAACTGAAAAGCACCATTGAGAAATACCTTTAATAAAAGACCGCAGAAAAAATTTTATTTGCTCAACTATCGTATTGAGGCGCCAATGTTGAGGGTGATCGATAGTTTAGGAAAACAGCTTGGAGTTCTGTCAAAACAAGATGCATTAAAACAGGCGGAAGAAAGAGACTCGGATCTAGTTTTGATAGCAGAACACGCAGAACCTCCTGTTGCAAAAATTATTGATTTTAAAAAATTTTTGTATCAAGAGGAAAAAAAACAGAAAGAGGCAAGGAAAGGGATAAAAAAAAGTATTGTAAAAGATATAAAATTGTCGCTTTTTATCGGCCCAGCGGATTTACAAAGAGTTATCCAAAAGGCGGGAGAGTTTTTGAAAGCCGGAAGTCAAGTGCGGATTAATTTAACACTGAAAGGAAGAGAGATGGGAAAAAAACAAATGGCATTTGACTTAATGAAAAAATTTATCAGCGAACTTGGTGAAGTGAATATATCAAAAGAGCCGAAAATGGAGGGAAGAGTAATACGGGCTGTTGTTGCAAGAAAAAAATAGTTTAAAATAATCACAGTATACACTAACAATAATTTAGCATTTTTCATCGTACTTAAATGAAAGTAAAGCAAAAAACTCGAAAGTCAGCTTCTAGCAGGTTTCGGGTTACAAAAAACGGTAAAGTCTTACATCGATCAAAAGGCTTCCGTCATTTGCGTTCAGGAAAGGGCAAGCGAAATTTACGCAGACTACGCATAATGAAACCATTAACTGGAGCCTTTGCAAAAAAAGTTAAAAAAATGCTTGCTGTTAAATAAATAGTTCAAACTAATAATATATGGTACGAGTAAAAGGTGGAGTACATACCAGAAGAAAACATAAAAAAGTACTAAAACTCGCCAAAGGATACTGGATGACCAGACATAAGCAGTTTAAAAAAGCGAAAGAAGCTGTTTTGCATGCCGGCGAATACGCGTTTAACGGGAGAAAAGAAAGAAAACGAAATTTTCGGTCTTTGTGGATTCAAAGACTGAATGCTGCTGCTAAACAATCAGGACTAACCTATTCAAAACTTATCAATCTGCTCAGCGTAAAAAAAGTTACAATTGACAGAAAAATACTTTCAAAGATTGCAGTTGAACACCCATCAGTTTTTGTAAAACTGGTAAAAGAAGTTCAGAAATAGTATTTCATTCTTCACATTTCTCCAGTATACTAATCAGGTATGGAAATTGACTTGGAAGCAGAATTAGTTTCTGCAAAAAAGCTTATCAAAACTGCCATTACCACCGGCCAATTGCAAATAATTGAATCTCAGTATTTAGGAAGAAATGGAAAAGTTAATGACTTTATAAAAAAAATTGTCCAACTCGATAAAAATAACCGAAAAACAGCAGGAGCGTCTATTAATCGGTTTAAAACTAACATAATTTCACTAATCCTGAATCAAAAGAAAACACTTGCCGAAAAACAAAACAAAGAAACCGTGGATATCACATTGCCAGGTGTTTCATTTCCCACAGGAACACTCCATCCAATATCGGTCGCTGTACGCGAAATAACGAGTATTTTTGCTAAACTTGGTTTTATTCGCATGTCCTATCCTGAAGTTGAGTGGGAATACTTCGCATTCGATGCACTCAATATGCCAAAAACGCATCCTGCTAGAGACGATTTCGAAACAACTTTTTTAAACGGGAACCGGAATAGTCAATACGGAAAAATGATCTTAACGCCCCATACATCTTCAGGTCAAATCAGAGAAATGTGGAGGATAGGTCATCCACCCATTCGTATGATTAATATTGGCAAGTGTTATCGGCCGAATTGGGACACTACCCATACTCCAATGTTTCACCAGTTTGAAGGATTGTGCGTAGACTCTGATATCAATATTACCCACCTGAAAGGTACGCTAGATTTTTTTGCAAGAGAGTACTTTGGCGATGAAACGAAAACACGACTTCGTCCGCACCATTTTCAGTTTACCGAACCTTCTTTTGAGGTTGATATAACCTGTGTGAAGTGCGGGGGAACCGGGAAGAATAAGGATTCCTCAACCAGGTGCAATATCTGCAAATCTGGATGGCTTGAGTTGGGTGGCACCGGAATCGTTCACCCGAATGTTCTCAGATCGGGAAAAATTGATCCTGATTATTATTCGGGTTGGGCTTTTGGTTTTGGTATAGAACGCGTTATCATGATGAAATACGGAATTGACGATACCAGAAGTTATTACTCGGGAGATCTGAGATTTTTAGAACAATTCTAATCACGTAACGCGAATCGTATAGCGTATAACGTTTAAAAAATGTTGTGCGTTACACGTTACACGTTACATATCGTAATGAACATTAAAATACTTCACAGCTGGTTGCTCGAATATTTGGACACACCGATAAGCCCATACGAAATTCAAAAGTATGTTTCTTTATGCGGACCCTCAATAGAACGCATCGAAAAAGTTAAGGATGATTATATCTATGACATTGAAATAACCTCTAACCGTATAGATACCGTTTCAATCAGAGGTCTCGCACGCGAGATTGCAGCAATTTTAAAACGGTTTTCAATCACGGCAAAATGTAAAAAACCCGCTCCCTTTATCCCGCCACCTCCCGTTCACCAGCTTCCGTTTTTCCTTTCCGATGAAAAGAAACTGTGTAGACGTTTGATGGCGGTTATCATGGATAATGTTACCGTAAAAAAATCCCCTAAATATGTTACTACTCGTTTAGAGTCTGCCGGAATTCGTTCAATCAACAACCTCGTTGATATCACAAACTACGTCATGCTTGAAACTGGGCATCCGACCCATATATTTGACTATGACCGTATTAAAACGAATAAATTTTTTATTCGTTACGCAAAGAAAGAGGAAAGAATTGTTACGCTTGATGGAAAAAACTATACGCTTTCTGAACAAGATATTATCATTGATGACGGAACCGGTAGAGTAATCGATTTGCCCGGAATAATGGGTACTGAAAACAGCGTTGTTACTGACTCAACTCAACGAATTATCTTCTTTATTGAGTCAAACGATCCTCAATCTATCCGCCGTTCATCCATGGTTCATGGAATCAGAACAATGGCTGCTTCAATAAATGAAAAGGGTCCTGATCCCAATCTGGTAGTTGAAGCCCTCCATCGAGGAATTGAACTCTATCAAACACTCGCTTCAGCCCGAATGGCAAGCGAAATTTTTGATGTTTATCCTGACCCGATTCAAGAAAAAAAAATAAAGATAAGCATTTCATATATTCACAAAAAAATCGGAGTCCTAATTCCAAAGGAAATAATTATTTCAATATTAACCGATCTGGAATTCGTTGTCGTTTCCGACAACGACACACTTCTGGTAACGGTTCCCTCATTCCGTCATTCTGATGTAAATGCAGAAGAGGATATCATTGAAGAAATTGCTCGCATTTATGGCTATCACAACATAACCGGCCAGTTACCACCTCTGACATATATACAGCAACCAAAGGCAACCGAACATTTCTTCGATTACCAACACTTGGTAAAAATCTTTTTAAAACATAATCTTTTTCACGAGATGATGAACTACTCAGCTTACTCTGAAAAACTACTCAAGGCTTTTAACCTAAACCCCGAACTACATCTCCAAATAACCAATACAATTTCTGAGGAGATTAAGTATTTGCGACTATCCCTGATCCCCTCACTCCTAAAAAACGCTTTGGATAACCATGGCCACAGTTCAAACCTTCATTTTTTTGAGATAGCAAAAACCTATACACCAGTTAAAAACGATCTACCCAAGGAGGTGTTTCAACTTTCGCTTATCACCAAAAAAACTTTTTTTGAACTCAAAGGACTCGTTGAAGCGCTTTTAAAAGATTTGTTTATTTCCGCCTATTCGTTTAAACCTTCGCATCATCCATATTTTTCTGATCATCTGCAAGCCGAACTCGTTATGAACGGTAAACCGGTAGGAGCTTTTGGAAAGTTGAAGCAAACAATACTTGATTCATTTGAGCTAACTGATCAATTTTTTGCAGCGGAGTTTGACTTTGAGTATTTAATTTCACATGCAAAACTTATGCCGGTCTATGTTCCATTCCATCCCTATGCAACAATCCATCTTGACCTTACCATTCCGCTGACAATGCAATATGACCAAATTGTTCAAAAAGCAAAAAGTGCGGCGCCTCATCTAAACGCAGTATCTTTAAAAAGCTTGTATAAAGAAAATGTAACCCTACATTTCACTTTCTCATCTTCAACAAGAAACTATACAGAGAAAGAGGCAATTCAGGAGCTTGAATGCATCAAAACAATCTTGTTAAAGAATGATATCCCTGTACAAACCTGATGAGTATCCGGTTTTTGTTGGCAATCAAAACAGTGCGTCAGCACTCTGTATTGTATGGCAAGACATCGACCGTATCGTACAGTACTTTCCTCAAGTAGCCAAAAAATTTAGTATTATCGGAAATCTGAGATCTCCCTTTGGGATTAACATTGCTCTCTATAATCTCGCTCGAAATCCACAAATCCATACCGTATACATCTGGGGACCGGATGCATTAAGTAATACCGATATTGGAAGAAAGGGAAGTGATCAGCTGTTTGAACTATGGCGTAATGATTCGTTTGAAAAACTTCCAGAAATTGACACTGATACTCTCGATCTGATTCGTAAGCATGTTTCCCTGATTCATTGGAAAAAAAATTCGCCACCCGATTTAGAAAACCAATCCAATACTTTCGCTGGAAAGCCGTATATGAAGCCTGTTTTATTTCCCCCTTTTGAAGTACGTACCCCAAAAGTACTTCCGTCCGAGAAATACTCGTTTCATTTGCGCTCACAAACCGGCGCTGATGGATTTCTTCGTCTGCTTCATAGTATATGGAAATACGGACAGCTAACAAAAATTGACCAAGAAGGACAAAAAGTAAAAGAAATTCGGGGAGCGATTGTTGTAATTGAAGATGAAACCATTCCAATAACTATCCCAGATTGGCTAGAAAAACACCCCGCT
This sequence comes from uncultured Gammaproteobacteria bacterium, assembly GCA_964530235.1. Taxonomy (GTDB): domain Bacteria; phylum Patescibacteriota; class Microgenomatia; order UBA1406; family GWC2-37-13; genus UM-FILTER-33-9. The sequence continues at coordinate 25,576 of CAZGYB010000003.1, read as the reverse complement.
TTCGGGGTTACTCGGGACTCAGCTGAGGAATATACCATGACCCAGTTCTCAAACTCCCGTTATTTAAAGGAGATTTATCCAAACACATATGAATTCGTTCGGCCAAAAGACTATAGCTATTTATATGCAGAGCTTTTGTACGCGTTTCCTAGACCTATGGAGTTAGATAAAGCTGTAAATGAAGTATATCGAAGAATGGATTACAAAGGTTTTAGAAAATTCATTCTCAATTCATTTTCTTCCAACATAAAAAACGACATAAAAAGAGTAAATCAAATGGAAAAAGTTATTCAGGGCGTTCACCACCGAAAAGCAATACTAACCGCTTGGTTTATTCCTTCCGTTAATCAAGTTGAATATGTAATAAATCGGATCAAAAACTCACCTGATGACTTAGATAAAGAAATAAATCTTTGGGACGTCCGGAAAAATATACACCTACGAACTGGCAGACCCTGTTTGAACAAACTTTCTTTCTCAGTCAGACACGGTTTCATTGACCTACATGCATTTTTCCGCAGTCACGATATTACAAAAGCTTGGTTTTACAACTATTATGGTATTCGGTCACTACAACAGTATGTCGCCTCAAGGACCGGGTACAAACTTGGATACCTAATCCTTGAATCGGAATCTGCACATATATACGAAAGAGACTTCGCAAGAGTGAATGATTTTGTAAACACCATGATAACCAAAAAGGAACCTCGCATGTTTTTTGACCCCATACTTGACTCCGATAAACGGGGATCTTTGTTTATAAAAGTTGTCAATAAAACTATTATAGTAACCCTTCAAGATCCGCAGACGGGAAATAAACTTTTTGAACTGAAAGGAAGTTCGTCCCGCAAGCTAATATATTTACTCCGGCATTATGACCTCATATCGCGAACGGACCATGCATTGTTTATCGGTTCAGAACTTGCAAAAGCGGAAACGTGCCTGAAACGAAATATTGTTTATCGGTATGATTCAGCGGTTCCATCCTGATACATTATTCGGGTGTTGGAGTGGGAGAGAGAGTGGGTGTTTCTGTTGGAACTGAAGTTGGCTCGGAAAAATTCCAATCTTTATTCAATCCAAATTGAATCGATGACTCACCAGTTTTATCTCTCTCGTTCGTTCCGCGCACTTTAAGAACATACACACCGTCGGACTTATCTTTTATCGTTTCCTCAATATCTCGTTTGTCCTCGTTATAGTTTTTTATTTCTTCATTGTTCAGCCATATTTTTACATTCTTCAGTGGTAAAAGTGAGGTCAGTTTAACTTTTATAGTAAACTCTTTTCCTTCAACTTTAGATTTATCGGAAGGGGATTTAATTGAAACAAAAACATCTTCTGATCGATTGTCAGAAATATCTGTCGGACATTTCCACCTATCGTCAGACTGTTCATTGCGCCATTTATCAATTCCTTCTTGCCATCTGTTTTTGTTATCGGTTGAAACTGGATCGTTTTCTTGAATAACATAACAATCCCTTTCTTCATAATTACCTGTTTTTATCTCAATATCATTTGCAAGTTTTCCGTTCGACTTTGAGATTTTTTGTTTTTTGTAAACCTGGGAAACATCGTTGGGTTTTGACCCTTCGGTAAAATACTCAGATCGAGTCGGCGAACCATCTTTTGGCAAACCCCCAAATAACGCGTCTATAGTCAGGGCTTCAACTTTCTCTGGCTTATCCATAATTCCATCACTGTATTTTTTTAGAAGCATACCCATGGTTTTGTACCAAATTGGTGAAGCTCCGGTAGCTCCTGATGAGATACGGGGATTCATTTTTGTATTATCATTATTGCCAACCCAAATGCCCACCGTAACTCCTTTGGTAAAACCAACTGCCCAATTGTCGCGCTTATCGTCAGTTGTTCCTGTTTTCACCGCCACTGTTTTTCCGGGAATATTAAGATAAGAACCCAAACCAAACTCTATTTCACGTGCATTGTTGTCGGAAAGAATATGCGATACCAAAAATGATGTTTCAGGAGAAAGAACCTTTGTTTCCTTGCTTTTTTTTGCCGAATAAATAAGTTTGTTTTTATAGTCCTTTACTTCAAGAATAGATTGGAGCTCTTTTTTTATTCCTCCCCGTGCAAAAACAGAGAACGCGGAGGTTATATCAAGCAAGGTGACTTCACCTCCGCCGAGAGTAATAGACAGTCCAAAACGATTCATATTATCTTGAGTTGGTGCCAAAGATTCTAGTCCCATCTGATTCGCTTTTTGCAGAAAATCTGAAATCCCTACCATAGCGAGAAGCTTTACAGCTGGAATATTAAAAGAGTTACCCAGTGCAAAACGAAGCTGAACGGGCCCGTGAAATTTTCCATCATAGTTTACCGGAATATAATCTTCCTGACCTTTGCTCGAAAACACAGTCTGTACATCCATGAGAGTGGTTGCGGGTGTATATCCTTTTTCAAAAGCAACTGCATAAGTGATAGGTTTTATTGAAGATCCGGGTTGTCGAAGACCGAGAGCTGCATTAAACTTACCGTATTCTTCGTTATTAAAATCATACGAACCCACCATAGCAAGTATCTCATTTGTCTTTGTATCAAGAATAACCCCAGATCCGTTTCCTACCAGATACTCTTTTTTAATAGCGTTAATTTCTTCCTTAATAATTTTTTCTACTGATGTCTGCACATCAAGAGAGAGAGTTGTTTTAATTTTTAAACCCTGTTCAAGAATCTTTGGACCAAACTCTTTTTCGATTTGTTCCTTTACAAAAAACACAAAGTGAGGTGCGTTTATTGACATTTTTGAGGATGAAAAGACTATCGAGTCAAGTTGTGCAAGAGCTTGTTTCTCCTTATCTGAGGTAATATACTTATCCTCTCTCATCCTCCGCAAAACGTCTTTTGTTCGAGACTTCCAAGCATCTTTTTTGCCAATAAACGGGGAATAATAACTTGGGCTCTGAGGTAAACCGGCAAGTATCGCGGATTCAACTACGGTAAGATCCTTGGGAGATTTGTTAAAATATCCTTTTGAAGCTGAACCAATACCAACAAAGCTCCCTCCATAGGGAATCTCGTTCAGGTACATTTCAAGTATTTGATCTTTTGTATACTTTCCCTCAACCGAGATAGCCAAAATGATTTCTTTAATTTTTCTCGAAGCAGTTTGACGTGAATCGAGCAAAACGGTTTTAATGAGCTGTTGAGTGATTGTTGAACCTCCACCGGAAATTCTTCTCGTCAGAAGTAAGTTAAACGCAGACCTCAGTATGCCCATTTGAGATATGCCGCCGTGTTTATAAAAATTTTTATCCTCGATTGCTATCGTTGCCTGCTTGAGAGATTGTGCAATTTCATTCATCTGAACCGGTAATCGATTTTTATCTTTAAATAATTCAAATAAAATTTTCCCATTGCGGTCGTAAAATACCGTTGCATTTTCTGATACCTGCGAAAGCTTACCTGGAGCCGGTAAATCTCTTGCGTACCATGCGAATAAAACAAAAAGAAATATAAGAAATAAAGCAAAAACGGCTCCGACCGTTAGATAAATATTTTTTTGAAAAAGCAAGATGGTTTGAGAAAAAAAAGCCTTTGTGTTCTTTCTTCTGCGGGAAATATACATAGAGAAAGTATACAAAAGTATTTGTTATAATAATACTGTGAAACTGTTTCGTAAAAAGATAAAGGTTGAGAGTATTTGGAAAGTAATTATTGTTGTTTCTTCTCTTTTGCTTGTTCTGTCTTCCCTTGCCCCCTTATTTTTGATCCGATAGAGCAGTATGAATCCAGATACCTCTATTTCACAACTCCCCCGAACAAGATCACTAACTATACAACGACTTAAAAAACTCAATATAAATTCACTCCTTGATCTTCTCTATTATTTCCCATTTCGCTATGAAGACTACTCATCACATAAATCCATTGCACACCTCACTTCGGGTGAAGCCGTAACGGTTCGGGGAGTCGTCATTGCATCAAAAAATTACTATACCAGAAACAATATACGCATACAAAAAATAACCATTCAGGACGCAACAGGTGCTATTACGATTGTTTGGTTTAATCAACCTTATCTTGTTAGATTGCTTTCGGTTTCAAAACAAGTTTCAGTTTCTGGAAAAGTTGTATCTCTAGGAAATACACTTACCATTCAGCCCGCCGAATATGAAATTACATCAGAAGGTAATTTTACTCACACGGGACGTCTTGTGCCGATTTACTCTGAAAAACGTGGTCTTACCTCAAGAACAATTCGAGAAAAAATCGCCCTTACTCTTTCAAAAATTACCGATATAAAAGAGCTCCTTCCTACAGAGATATTAAAGGCTTACTCGCTTCTTCCGCTTGACAAGGCACTTCAGGCTATTCACTTTCCTGTATCCAAAACTGAACTCGCTACAGCAAAAAAAAGACTCTCTTTCGATGAACTTTTTATGCTCCAGCTTGGAGTCCACACCATTCAAAAAAAATGGAGGGATAAAACAGTTTCAAACAGGATTTCTATTACTCCATCACACGAAAAGCACCTTCAAAGGTTTATTACATCGCTTCCATTTCAATTGACAGTAGATCAAACTTCGGTTTTGAATGAAATAAAATCAGATTTATTAAAAAACTTCCCCATGAACCGTTTTCTACAGGGCGATGTTGGATCAGGTAAGACAATTGTTGCCTTAATTTCAGCTTATCTCTGTGCTCTTTCCGGTTATCAAACGTTGTTCATGGTGCCTACGGAAATCCTTGCAAAACAACATGCAGAAACCTGCGAAACCTATTTAAAACCCTTCCATCTAAACACTGTGCTTTTAACTTCACGCAATAAAAGTGAAGCCCAAAAACTCTTGAACAAATCACATATTATTGTGGGCACTCAGGCGTTATTGTCAGATAAAATTATATTTAAGAAAGTAGGACTCGTTATTATTGACGAACAACATCGATTCGGAGTAAGACAAAGAGCGCTCCTTCAAGAAAAAGGGATTTTCCCTCACACTCTGTCCATGACTGCTACCCCGATTCCGCGTACTATCGCACTAACGCTTTTTAACGAACTTTCGCTTTCGATTATAAATAATTCCCCTGAGGGAAGAATACCGGTAAAAACATATGTTGTCCCGAACGCAAAAAGAACCTCGGCCTATGACTGGATAAAAAGTCAGATCGTTCAAAACGGGTCACAGGTTTTTATCGTCTGCCCACGTATCGAGGAAACTGAGGAAGAAACCAATACTACAGTCCGCGCCGCGAAAAAAGAATTCCTGGTTATCAACTCTATTTTTGCACCCCTTAAGGTAGGTCTTCTCCACGGCAAATCTAGCGTGAAAGAAAAAAACAGGATCATGAGTTTATTTCAAAACAACAAGATTAACATTCTTGTCACCACCTCTGTTGTTGAAGTGGGAATAGATATTCCAAACGCAACAATAATACTTATAGAGGGAAGCGAACGATTTGGGCTCGCCCAACTTCATCAGCTTCGGGGAAGAGTAGGACGGGGAAAAAAACAATCATACTGCCTCTTGTTTACTGATTCTTTCAGTGAAGAAAAAGCCAAAAGGTTACTATTTTTCTCTAAAAATACATCGGGAAGAAAGCTTGCAGAATTTGATATGCAACAAAGGGGGTCGGGTAATATTTTTGGATTAGAACAACACGGCTTCCTTAAGCTAAATATTGCTGATCTCAACGACTTATCGTTAGTACGCCAATCAAAACAAGCAGTCTCAGAGTACCTTCAGAAGTACCCCCAAAGCCTTCACAATTCATTCCTCAACTCCAAACTGGCATCTTATATTTCCCAGCCTATTGCCGATAATTAAGGAATAATATCCCCATAAATCTCCATAAATCACTATACAAAAAGTAAGGAGTGTGGTATGATTTGGTATGGCACCGTTACCGAAAAGAAAACATTCAACCCAGAGAAAAGGCAAACGAATCACCCATAAATCACAATCACTTCCGAAGCTTGTATTGTGCAAGAAGTGTGGAAAAAAGAAACTTCCCCACCGATTGTGCAAATATTGCAATTCTTAACAGCTTTCATGGATATTCGCCATCAAAAACGAATGAAGATTATCCAAAATATATATTCTTATTCGTTTTCAAATTCTGTAAATTCTTTTGTCCATAAACCAGATACCCAGTCTGATAAAATAGTCCAACATATCGAAGATATCGATAAACATATAAGTACGTATGCTGTTAAATTCCCAATTAAAAAAATTGGCAAAGTCGACTTAGCTATCCTTCGACTTGCTGTTTATGAGCTCCTCATTGACAAAACCCAACCGGTAAAGGTTGTTATCAATGAAGCAGTTGAACTTGCGAAAGAACTTGGTGGAGAAAAGTCTTTTTCCTTTGTCAATGGAGTCTTAGGAAAAATTGCGTCTACACATGGATAAACCATTTATTGCGCTTGAAAAACAAATCGGAATTCAATTTCATAATAGGGCTTTACTTGTCAATGTTTTTTCACATCGCTCGTACCTGAATGAACATAAGAAAAAAAATCTCCCCTCAAACGAAAAACTCGAGTTTCTTGGTGACAGTGTTCTTTCTCTCATTACATCGTTATATTTATATAGAACTTTTCCTGAACTAAACGAAGGCACTTATACTGACATAAAAGCATCAGTAGTTCGTACAGAAAGTCTTGCAGAAATTGCAAAAAAATTAGGACTCGGTGACCTTGTTTTGCTTTCAAAAGGAGAAGAAAGAAACAATGGAAGAAAAAATAAAAATATTCTTGCAGATTGTTTTGAATCCCTCGTTGGAGCACTGTTTATCGAAAAGGGATTCGATACCGCATACACATTTATTGTTACCTGGCTCTTTGAAAACAATCTTAAACGTATTGTAACCGATAAACTGTACTTGTCTCCAAAAAGCAGACTCCAAGAGCTTCTCCAAGCTAAATACCGGAAATTGCCCGACTATTCGATTCTTGAAGAAAAAGGGCCTGAACATAAAAAAATGTTTTCAGTTTCGGTTAGTTTTGAAAAAAAAGTTCTCGGTTCCGGAAAAGGAGCCTCTAAAAAAGAAGCAGAGGAGGCAGCTGCTAAAAATGCATTGGAAAATAATGTTTTATAGAGTATAATTATTTTCACAGTTTAAATACAATCTATGCCTGCAACTATAAGACTTATGAGGTTTGGAAAAAAAGGACAACCACTGTACCGCATTGTAGTTCTAGACAAAAGAAAAAAACGCGACGGCGCGTATCTGGAAAAAATTGGCTTCTATAATCCAACAAAAAACCCAGCTGTATTTACCCTTGATGAACTTAAGTACAAAAATTGGATTTTAAAGGGGGCGCTTGTTTCCGAAGGAATAAGAAAACTTCTTAAAGGCAAAAAAACTGCAAAATAAGGTCTTTTTTTATTGAAATGGATTCGTCTTAGTATCGTACCCCGGTTCTTGATTTGAAGGGGTGCTTAGATTTACCGTAATTTTATTCTTTATCTTTTCAATATCTAAAAGATCTTGTTCGGAAATTTTCGGGATTATTTTATTGTCAAACTCGTATTTTTTGTGGTAGAAATTAAGGTTTACTTCCGTGTTGACACTCGTTCCTGAAAATCGTACCACCTCACTCGTTGTCAATCTCCCTCCAACGAAATTATAACTTTTTAAAAACTCCATAAACGATGAAAGATCACCTTTTCCTCGAACTACCAAAGACAGCCTTTCACTTGAGGTAGCTGCCAAATTTATAGTGTACTCCGAAATAGTAAAACCTGTTTCGGAAGAAATTTTTTCCAGCGCATAAATAATGGTAAAAAAGTCTTCCTGGTCGGGAATGAGGGTGCTGAGAATTTTGTTGTAAGATTGTATTTGTTCCAAGCGAAGATCGTTATTCGAACGCATTACATCAACACGATTTTTGAGAAGATCCAACTCCTTCTGCAACGTTTTTTTTTCATCCAGACCTTTCTGAAATGTAAAGAATGAATAGCAAGCTAATAGAATCATAATAATGAGAACAACAAACGTTACAAAAACTATCCAGTTGTCTTTTACAAAAAACTGAAATTTTTTAATTTTGAGACTATTCATTGATTTTTTTAAAAATTCCTCTGAACTCTAACTCATAATTCAATTCAGAATTAAGCTGGGTTTGTTTATTCAACCCAAAACTGGATAAAGTAAGCTGTGAAAAATGTGATAAAAAGTCGTCAGATTCGACATACTTAAAAAAGGATATTACCCCCTCATAACTGGTAAAACGGACGGTAAATGAGGTTTCCCGTAATTTATTTATTCGGATTTCATCGAGAACGGCAGACTGCGTTGAAGTTGAAAGTGCGTCCCTCAAAATGGAATAATAGGGTAAAAACCGCGCGTCGTCGTTCATAAAATTTGAGAGTTGACTTTCTTTGCTTTTAAAATACCGGATATTTGCTTCTGTATCTTTTTTTTCGACAAGATAACTTAAATACAGCTTTTTTTTGGCAGAAAGATCAGCAATTTGCCCATGAATCTGTAACACTAAGTACATAAAATACAGGAAGACAAGAAAACAGAGACAACCGATAACAGTTATTCCAACCTTCAGTTTTTCTACATACTGAAAAATGCTGTTATTGTTTGACTTCCGAGCCAATAAATTTATTTTTTTTTTCATCTCAAATTACCCGCAATGGATCCAATGAATGAAGTTATATCTTTCCCGTAAGATACGCTTACTGGGTTTTTTTCAAAAACATCCGATAGGGTGAATAAAGAAACAGGTATCTGGAGGAGGTTGGAGATTTTTTGATCGAACAGTAAAATAAGATGAGCATAGTTAAAAAGGTGCATTGATTCAACATTAAGATTGTACTTATCTTTTGTTAGAATAATAAATTTTGAAAGTTCGTTCACCAATTCACGAACAATACTTGCGCTTGTTGCTCCCAAATCATAGGAAGCATTTTCTGTAAAGCCTATGGACTTCAATAGCTCAATTGATTTTACTTCAGAGGCTTCCAAATTAAACATTACTTCTTTTACAAAAAGATCAAAACCAAGTTTTATCGAATGAGTCATTAAAATGAGTGAACTTTTTCCATCAACCAGGTAAAAAGAGGTTGTAGTAAACCCAAAGTTTACTAGGATATAGGATTGATCGGTCTGTTTTCTGAATACTTCGGATAATAATCTTCCAATACCGCTCAATTCGTTTTCAAGCGAAACAGGCATTAAACTGAGCATCTCGCATAACTTTTCTGCTCTTTCTACTAATCGCTTCGGACAAGCGACAACAAGTATTGAATTTTTCTTATTTACTTTATCAATCGAAATAACTTCAATATCAAGGATTACTTCATCAAGCGGAACCGGTATAAACTGGTCTGCCTGATAGCGAACAGCGGACATGAGTTCTTTTTCATTAAGAATAGACAATTCCATTATGTGCGAATAACAGTATGTGTCGGGAATGATCAAATTTACAGTCCGTTTGCTCAGTTTTAAATCTGCATACAGCTTAGATATAACCTCTGCTTCTGACGCAATGCTTTTTTCGGTATCGTCCGAGTAATAATCAGATACTGTATTTTGAAATCCCGCCGACTGTATAAGTATTTTATTTTTTTTGTATAAAATATCCGTTACCCGAGTAAATTTTTCCCCAATATCAATACAAAAACTGTCACTATTCATGTATTTAGTATTATGAATTCTCAGTTGATTGTCAAGCTTGATCTGTGAAGGTCAATAACTTTTCAACTGAAACGAGGTATAAAAGGGAAGCTGTAAGGTGTTATATGCTGAATCTGAAACTATGTAGGACACGGTCACTATAGACGGGCTAAAACTGTTTGTTCGATAACAGGTAAATAACAAATTACTTATTCTTACTTGATCATTCGTCAGATAAACAGTGTTTGTACCGCTTTCTGAAGCTATTTTATCGTTCAAAGTACTGTATGAAAAATCCTCAAGTGACTTTCCCATGATCCGCAATACAGGAAAAGGCGTCGGAGTAGGGCTTGTCGATACAGGACAAACATTTTGCTGACCATTTTCATCAATAATATCCGTTCCATTCTGAACAATACTATTTTTCATACTCTGCAGAGCATAATCTCCCTGAGTTTTCAGATTTTTAACTGCATAAAGATGTATTTCCTGCCTTAACACAGAAAAAATAATCGCAAAAAGAGCAGGGAGAATAAATGAAATTACCGTAAGAACAACAAGAATCTCAATAAAAGTGAAGGCTCTGCGTGATCTAATCATCATCTTGATTACTTGAATTTTCCCATATTGAAAAAACAGTATCTATGGGTGTCTCGTACACTGTTCCTGCATCCACCCACTTTACTACGATTGATGCCTTAACTTTATCAATATACGCTTGATTTTCATTGGTAACCAAAGTAAATTTCACATATCTTTGAAACCCACCGCCAACCGTATAAGGACAATTATCTAAAGAGCCAAGAATACTTGGCCAACTGGTGATCGGTGAGGTTTGAAAACAGTATTCTCTCGGAAAAGTTGAAGCACGTATTGTAAAAGTATTTTCATTTTCAGTTGGTGAATAACAGCTTGGTACTGTGCCTGCTTCAGCTGGACTGTAAAAACAGGTTCCGCCCCAGTTGAGTTCTTTTTGCGTACGGAGCCAGTCGTACAATTCCTGAGCATAGTGTTTTGCAATAAGCTTATTTTCATTGACTTTTGTTGAACGAAGCGATGCAATCGTAACAGTGAGCGCAGCCACAAAAAAAAGACTCAAAATAGTTACAAAGATAAGCACTTCAAGCAATGAAAACGACTGTTCTGATTTTTGATATCTCATACGATTACGGGCAACTGCATACCGAGCAGGTATTGCATTCGTTGCAGTCACCGTCCTCAATGACGCCTGCCTCAGTTACTTTGACATATCGGCATTTATTGAGTATATCACTTCTCGATAATATGCATGTGCAGGTAACAGGAGCATAGAGTTTATTAAATACCACTGAACGTGTCGGCATGACAATTCCGGATTCAGCAGAGTAGGAAACAGGAACTGGCGTGCCATAAAGACAACTCGGAATGATTTTAAACTGGTTAGCTCCGGGACCGAGCCCTGTTTGAAACGTATAGTTTTGTACAAGCGGAGTGATATTTATCCCACCCCGACATAATGTATTATCAAATGAATTCGTTTTTGACTTTGTTAACTCGATTGCATTCATTATTTTTTTTGTATGATTTACCAGTTTTTTTTCTTCGGTAAACTGATTAAAGTACGATATAGATATACCACTAAACAATACGATCACACCGGTCACTACAAGAATTTCAATGAGAGTAAAACCATTTTGCAACCGCATATGTTAAAGTTGACCGTAAGGACCCAAACAATAATTACATGCTGCACCAGATCCACAGTTGTTTCCGCAGGAAGTTGATCCTGATCCTTGCTCCAAATGTGCACCAATCATGTAATCGGTGTTTGAAATATAATTGTAATAGTAGTTGTATTCGTTTTTTGGATCTTTCGGTATTTTTTTTATATATGTACCTGTTGAACATGATCCTCCTGGATCGCACAGGTCAGCGGTACCATTAAAAACAATCTCAGCAGAGTAAGGATACCTGTTGTTTTTACTTCGAAACATCTCGATTCCGGCCCTTACCATTTCTATATCTGTTTTTCTCCTTGAGTCACGAGATATTTTCATAAACTGGGTGTAAGAAACAATCCCTGCAAGTGCCAAAAAACCAATAATGGTGGATACAACCAATATTTCGACAAGGGTAAAAGCTTTATTCATATTACTGTTGGTTATAAAGACAGTACGAACTGCCTGTTTCTGCTTCAAAGACAGGCGGGGTCGCAGCTGGCCTTGTGGGAACACATAAAGTATATCCTCCAGACGCTACTGTATACACGTATGGTACGGTTGTTTTCGGATCATTAGGAACGACTGGCAATATGGTTGCAACAGGGTTTGGACATAGAATTGTACTTAATGTACTAGTCCCACTCAGCGTAACCGGTGTTGGATATGCCAAGCCACATACAGAATAATATTGCTCAAGCGAATTTTGAATTGCTTTTAAATCAGTTTTTCTTTTGGAGTCACGCGCTTTTTTTTGGGCGGTAGAAAACGAAGAGGTCACAACCGTGATGATAACAGCAATAATACCTAATACCACGAGCATTTCAAGCAACGTAAAACCATCTTTTCTGAACATATGTTAGGGCTGAGTAACTTGATAACATTTTTGCGAACTGCATACATAGCTTCCTGGACAGGATACACCTTCGGGATCCGCGGTATTTTCCAAACAGGCGGACAAAGTAAATGTTGTTGGATCTGAACTACTGTAAGAATAAAAGTATGTTTTAGGAGAAGAACAGGTTGTTGCTGGATCCTTGGGAATCTTATTCATATACGTGATTCCGGATACAGTCCAAGCAGAACACGCTACTCCTAAGGTATTAGCCCCCACAGGCGGTGAGGGATACACTTGGGGAGTCTGATTCTGTTTGTAAAGTTCAAGTGCTGTTTGAAGCTGTTTCAAATCCGCTTTTCTCTGTATGTCTCGGGCCCGCTGACGTGACTCCATAAAATTTGGCAGTAGAACTGCGGTGAGTGTACTAATGATCGCAATTACCACCAAAAGTTCGATAAGCGTAAAAGCATTTTTCATTTGGTCGATACAATTACTGTGCTTTCATACTAGTCCTCCTTGTAATAAAAATCAACAGGTTGTCTAAAGCGAGCGCTGGATTGATATTCAAAAGGAGGAGTTTTGTCCTCGTTTCAAGAACACGCCGTAAAATAGTAACTTCAAAAAAATCCGGTTGTAGTCGAAGTCTATCAAGATAAGAGCTTAAAAGCCCGTCGATTTGTTTTAGTGCAAACTCACGGGTAATTGAGGCGGGATAGCTGCCGAAATTAATTTGATCCGTTTCGAAATGAAAGTCTTTTTGTTTACTGTAAAGCTTTTGAAAAACTATTTTAGATCGGGAACGAACGGTGGGCAATAGTCCGTAAAGTGATCCGGTAATGAGGACAAAGTGATTTCGAGCGTTTTGTTCTTCAAGAAGTTTTAACAACATATTCTGAACTTCCCAAGATGCGTTTCCAAAATCAAAAAAAATAAACATCCGATCATAAGGGCAGGAGAGATAAAATTCTGAACGAATTTCTCGGATTTGTTCAACGGTTATTATTCCTTTTTCGGGCTTAATACGATAGATTCCATACTCGGGTATTTGATATTTTTTTATTTGCGTTTTAATAAAAGATTCACCCTCCGACTCATTGTCTGTCACTAGAATAACGGGAAACATATGATATTGCATTCTAACAAAAAAATATCTATAGTGAAAGAATGGCAATATCACCGAAACAGTTTATTAATGCACTGGTTCAAAAACACTTAATAACTCAAGAAGAAGGTGAAAAATACGAACTCGAATCATTAAGCAAAAACCTTTCCATCTATGACTACCTGCTCGTATACGGAAAAATAAACAAAACAGATGTGTTGAAAACACAGGCGGAGCTTTTTCATGTCCCTTTTGTCGATATTGCAACTATCGCGATTAGTCCCGAGGCTTTGGCTTTTATTTCTGAATCTGTAGCCAGAAACTACAACATCCTTCCGTATTCTTATGATGCCAAAATTAACACCATCATGGTTGCAACTGCAAATCCCCTTGACTTTTCCCTAAATGACTTTCTCGAAAAGAAAACAAATAAACGAATTATTCTCGCACTTAGCAGTAAAGAAGATATCGCGAAGGCGATAAATATGTTCTACATTCATGGACTTTCACCCGAAGTAAAGGAAGCCCTTGCTGAAGTATCGGGTAATACAGAGGATACTACCGAACAAGTAACCACTGTGGTAAAAGAGGCTCCAATTGCAAAAATTGTAAATACAATTCTCGAATATGCAATGAAAGGTCGCGCTTCAGATATCCATATAGAACCTCAGGAGGATAAAACACGAGTGCGATACCGCATCGATGGAATTCTTCAGGAAAAACTTACTCTCCCAAAAAGCATACATGAGTCCCTTGTTTCACGTATAAAAATACTCTCTCAGATGAAAATAGATGAAAAACGTATTCCGCAGGACGGACGATTCAGCTTTAAACTCGGGGCGGAGGAAGTTGATCTTCGGGTCTCTTCGCTACCGACCGTACACGGAGAAAAAGTCGTTATGAGAATTCTAAAAAAAACGGGAGGCCTTCCACTGCTGCATGAGCTTGGTCTTCGGGGCACACAGTTTAAAGATCTTGAAGAGGCAATCTTAAAACCCTATGGCATTATCCTTGTTACCGGTCCAACCGGCTCAGGTAAAACAACTACCCTTTACTCTATTCTTACCAAACTCAACAAACCTTCCGTTAACATCGTAACACTGGAAGATCCTGTTGAATATGAGATTATGGGAATAAACCAGGTGCAAACCAACCCTCAGGCTGGACTTTCATTTGCAGCGGGATTACGTTCGTTTTTACGCCAAGATCCCAACATAATCCTCGTCGGAGAAATCCGGGACAAAGAAACTACGCAACTTGCAATCCAAGCCGCTCTTACTGGCCACCTTGTTTTTTCAACACTCCATACTAATGACGCTGCAACCGCAATTCCCCGACTTATCGATTTGGGAGCTGAACCATTCCTCATTTCATCTGTTCTGAACGCTTCAGTCGCCCAACGTATAACACGTACCATTTGCCCGTACTGCAAGGAAACGTTTGAACCGGCAGAAAAAATAAAAGAAAGTATCAGATTTACTCTTGGCCCACTCCTTCCCCAAAAATACACAACGTCACCCATGCTTCTTGCTCGAGGAAAAGGGTGTGTCGAATGTAATTTTTCTGGATACCTGGGAAGAATTGCAATTTTTGAAGTATTAAAGATTACCCCGACGATAAACCGTATGATTTTGAAAGAAGCATCAGCCCGTGAGATTGAAGATCAAGCAAAAAAGGAAAGTCTCATCATTATGAAACAGGACGGTTTTCTAAAGGCCCTCGAAGGAATAACCAGCATTGAAGAAGTTCTCAGAGTCGCAGAAGTATGATACCAACTATCGAGCATTTGCTCCAGTCGGGAATCGAAAAACAGGCCTCAGACATTCATGTTATTCCTTTTTACTACCCTTCAATACGCATCAACAGCAGACTCCTGTTTCTCAGAGATTTCGGTATTATTCAACCAGAACTTTCGGAACAACTGTTGCTATCACTTCTTAACCCCACGCAAAAAACCTTGTTTCTTGAAAACAAAGAAATTGATTTTGGATACGAATTCAATCAAACCCGGTTTCGCGTAAACCTGTACTTTCACAAAAAAACAATCTGTGCTGCGTTCCGGCTCATCCCTAATGTTATTAAAACCATTGATGAACTGATGCTACCGCCCATTTTCCATACGTTTAAGGAATATAATCAAGGGCTTATTTTATTTACCGGGCCAACCGGCGAAGGAAAATCAACTTCGCTCGCATCAATTATCAATGAAGTAAACCTTAACTTTTCAAAACATATCATTACAATCGAAGATCCTATTGAATTTGTTTACCCGATTGAAAAATCAATCATATCCCAGCGGGAAGTTCACCAAGACACGCTTTCGTTCAACTCCGCATTAAAATCCGCGTTACGGGAAGACCCTGACATTGTTCTTGTTGGGGAGATGCGGGATTATGAAACAGTTCAGTCAACGCTCCGCATTGCTGAAACAGGCCATTTAGTCTTTTCTACCCTTCATACCGGATCAACAAAAGACTCGGTAGACCGAATGGTGGACATGTTTCCCGCCCATCAGCAGAACCAGATACGAAGCACGCTTGCACAAGAACTTATTGCGGTAGTAGCACAAAGACTTATACCGAATAAAGCAAACACGGGGAGAGTACCTGCCGTTGAGGTTCTTGTGAATACGTCTTCCGTTTCTGCAATTGTCCGTGAAGGAAAAACGTTTATGCTCGATACGGTCTTGGAGACCAGTGAAGAGAAAGGAATGATTTTATTCGAGCGATATTTGTATAAACTCTACCAAAATGATTTGATTACCCGGGAAACCGCCATAAGCTTTGCGCTCCGGCCTTCGGTTATAAGTAAACTGTTTAAATAACGTGTACTGGTATAAAGCAGTTAAAGACAATAAGATCGTAAAAAATAAAATTGACTCGGGTTCGGAGAGAGAAGTGTTGGATTATTTAAAGAGAAATGATTATCTTCCGATACAGGTAAAAGAGATTCGTCCGCTTTTTCCCGAATTTTTTGCGTTGTTCGACCGTATCAACTTTAACGACATAGTAAATTTCACCCGTCAGCTTGCTATAATGCTCAATGCCGGACTCACTCTCATTGACAGTTTTTCAATTTTGCAAAAACAGATCTCCAAACCTGCCTTTCTCCAAATGATAAAAACTATCAATAAAACTGTTCTGGGAGGGAGTAGTTTTTCAAAAGCACTCCAGAAATATCCGTCTTACTTTCCCAACCTTTACATATCGTTAGTGAAATCAGGCGAGGCTTCCGGGAAATTAAGTGACGTGCTCCTTAGACTCTCAGACAATCTTGAGAAGGAAAGGGAGTTTAAATCCAAAATCAAAGGTGCTCTTATATACCCGGTTATTGTCGTTGTGGGAATGGTCTGCGTTATGTTTGTGATGGTTACCTTTGTAGTCCCCAAACTTCTGAATTTGTATAAAGACTTTAATATAACCCTTCCGCTTTCAACGCAAATTCTCATTATGATTTCAAATTTTACCACCCGTTTGTGGCCGATTATTATCGTCGGAGTTGTAGGAGCTGTCTTGTTTGTTCGCAACTACCTCCAGACAAAACAAGGGAAACGTTCGTTTGATACATTCATACTTAAAGTTCCTGGATTTGGGAAAATTGTGACAATTTCATCATTAGTCGACTTAACACGAACGCTTTCCATTCTAATCGGCTCAGGTGTCTCGATACTTGAAAGTCTGGATATTATTATTGAAACAACAAACAACAGTGTGTATCAGGACGCATTTAGAACAATTTATAAACAAGTGGAGAAAGGATTTTCCCTGGGATCAGCTCTTGATAACCAAAGGTTATTCCCACCCATTTTAATTCAGATGACAACGGTCGGAGAACAAACCGGCCACCTTGATGACACCCTCCTTCGCATCTCTAAGTATTTTGAAATGGAGTCTGAGATTGCAATAAAAACATTGACCACTCTTATCGAACCGTTGATTTTAGTATTTTTAGGCCTTGGGGTTGGCTTTTTGGTTCTCTCGGTCATCACTCCAATCTATAACTTAACCTCATCAATCAAATAAATTCAACCGAAGCAAATACCTCTTGACAATGATTGATAGTTTCAGTAATGTATTAGTAAATATGAAAAAATTAAAGTTGGGCTTTACCCTGATCGAGTTACTTATTGTTATTGCACTTTTAGGAGCTTTAGCAGTTGCACTTCTTGCTGCTCTTGACCCGCTTGAACAGATTCGTAAAGGGACTGACACGGGTGTAAGAAACACTGTAGCTGAAATTCATGGGGGAGCAATAAGATATTCCGCGTTAAAGGGAGGAGTCCTTCCTTTTAGCACAACAGGAACAATTCCTTGGACACTCATTGGTTCTGGAACTAATATGTCTCCAGAGGGTAGTACTTTTATTCAAAATATTGTTGACGCTGGTGAGTTGAAAAGCGATTTTACCAAGCTGGCGGGTACTCAACTCGATAGAATTTATATTACCGGTCTAAACGGCTCATCTGATTACAAAGTATCGGTGTGTTATGCACCTCAGGCAAAATCATTTAAGCTTGATGCAAATACAAAATTTGGATCTGCTAACGGTGAAGTTGTTGAAACCACTGACTGCCCCAATGCAGCAGGTTCCGGTACTTCAGGTGTATGTTTGTGGTGCGTTCGCTAAAAAAGAAATTTAAGCGAAAGCCGGCGCAAGCCGGCTTTTTTTTGTTATCATATATCCTTATGTTCATATTCATTTATTTTGCCTTTATTTTTTTGTTCCTTGCATTTCGATCAGCTCTTCATTTATTCGGAGGAGATAGCGCAGAATTTGCTTTGACCGGATCAATTTGGGGTATCCCTCACCCGCCGGGGTATCCATTTTTCACAGTTATATCAAATTTGATCGTTCGTCTTGTACCGTTTTCAATTCCTTCCTGGAGAATCAGTCTCATTTCCTCATTTTCAACCGTAGTTTCATCCTATATTTTATACAAAATACTCAGTGAACTGAAAGTTAGCCGATTTATTTCTTTGATTGCTTCGACTCTTTATATTTTTTTGTTTCCCGTGTGGCTTTATTCTCTCTTACCGGAAGTCTTTACACTCCATGCTTGTCTTGCCCTTTTTGCCACATATACTGTTATTCGGTATCGTAAAACCAAGCATATCCGCTTTCTTAGAACTATCATATTTCTCCTTGGACTGCAGATTTCTCATCATCATACCTTTATTCTCTTTCTTCCCGGATGGATCTATTTACTCTTAAAAAGCAACATCGTAAAAACTTTACGATCAGTCCATAGACGTCAAAAATTATTACTCCTGTTAGTATTTATTTTGGGCATATCCTTTTATGCATACCCTCCGATAATCAGTAGACTAGGCGCAATCATTGACTGGGAAAATGCTCAAACAGTCCAAGGATTTTTTAGACTCATTACCCGTTCGATGTATGGAACATTTAAAGCATACGGAGGATCAACATGGGACATGTTTAATCAGTTATTTGATACCTTTTCTTTTTTCGTGTTTGTTTTTCATGACTTCCGTTTTATTGGCCTGGTTTTTATTGCTCTTGGTTTTTTAACCCTTCACAAAAAAAATAAAGAACTCTTTTTATTTGTCGCTCTGACAAGTATTGCTCATATACTTTTTTATTTCTATTCAAACTTCCGACTATCACGTTCATTCACCCTGGCAATGTATGAAAGATTTCTCATACCGTTATACGCTGTATTGATTATTCCTCTCGGTTTTGGATTTGCAAGTTGCTCCACATTCATAATCCAAAAAGTTACTCCCCTCATTTCTCATCCCGCGCTAAAAAAAGCGGTACGGTTTTTACCAGCAATGTTTCCTGTGTTATTCGTATTAGTAGTATTCATTCAAAACTACAAAATAATTCAGCAGGTTAAACATTTCAACGTTTTTGAAACATATGCAATGGATCTGCTCAATACCCCTCCGAAAAATGCTATCATCCAAATAGGCTTTGATAATAGTTATTTTCCTTCATACTATCTTTTTGAAAAAGAAAAATTCCGATCGGACCTTACCTTTCTTTTTTTACTTCTCATGGATAAACCCCATTATCAGAAGTATTTAAAACAAAAGTACCAGAATCTCGTTCTTCCCAAATATCCGGTTAAATCATCACAATTCGTCAATGCTTTTCTCAGAGGAAATAACAAAAACGGCATTTACTTTGAAACGCCGGTTGCCACCGATTCATGGAAGCCGTATGGACTATTATGGAAGTATTACCCGACATATGAAGATATGAAAAAAGACCAAGCGAATCTGCTAAAAGAAAATAAACGTTTATGGACTCGTGTATACACAATTCCTCAACTAGACAAATATGCCAAAAACATACTTCATGCAAAAGACGTTCAGGATGAGTACCTCAAAGCATATATGAGCTACAGCAAGTATCTCTTTGCAGCTGGTTACAAAAATGAGGCAACAACAGTAGTTAAGACAATCTATTCAAAATACAGAACAAAAGACCTCACAACTCGCATTATTTTACTCAATCTACTTGTGGAACAGCAAAAATGTTCTGAGGCAAAACAATATGTGGAGGATTTAACTCTGGAGCAGATGACTCAAACACAAGAATATTCCAATTCTCTTACTCACTACTTCAATACCTGCGACCTTCAAAATAAAAGATTCAAAGAACTAAAGGAATATCTCAATAATTCTCAAAAATGATTCAGACGAAACAAAGAAAGTGACATTTCATTAAAAAAAAGTATACAATGAAGTTTACGTGAAAACTTTTCAGTTAGTAAAAAAAACGGAATCGTTTACCCTCATCGAGCTTATTGTGGTAATGATGATCGTTTCGTCGCTTGCACTGCTTATTATCGGCAACTTTACCTCAACCTTAAAACGGGGGAGAGACGCAAAACGGAAGGCAGACCTGGCCCTACTTCGCCAGGTTCTTGAAACCTATTATGAGGATAAACGATCCTATCCTCCCATCCCGGCAGATGAGTATGAAATAACGAACCATATCGTCAGCCCTGAGGGATTTATCCGGCGTAAGAAAGCCTTTATTGACACCGCCTCTGGAAAAATGTATATGGGCAGGCTTCCGGATGAGCCAAACCCGAGTTATGAGTATGTTTACACCACTGATAGTCTTGGAACATATTATCGTTTGTTTTCCTGTATTGAAAACAAAGATGATACCGGAGAAGGCGTGAGTCATTCGGGATTTACCGGAGCTCCGACATCATGCGGATGTTCTGTGTGCAACTATACTGTTTCAAGTTCAAACATAACCCCCCTCCCGACAATCAGCGACGAATCAGAGTGAATTGAGTTCCTTTAAAATAACATCATGTTTTGGGTCAAGTTTTTTCAGTGCAAATTCAAATACTTCTCGAGCTTGTTTTGTCATCCCGAATTTTTTAAATAACTGTCCTTTTAAAACATACGAGTCAATATAATTTGGTTTTTGAACGATACATTCATCTATCGCTAGAAGGGCGCGATTTTGGTAGTTCTTTTTTTTAGAATTGTTTGTCTCTTCGTCATAGAGCATTGAGTAGTATGTTGCAAGATAATAGGTAATTTTGGAGTCTGTTGGAGCTATTTTTTTGGCTTTTTCAAGGGCTTGTAAACCATCTTCTATGTACTGCCGATTCAATGAGATCTGATAAAACAAATAGCTGTTTTTCGCTGCAGTTTTATAATACACAATGTTGTACGGCGATGCGTCAAGGGATTTTCCATTAAATAGCTTTGCCTTTTTCATATACTCTTCTGCTTTTTCTTTATCTTTTTGGTATGAAGCTATAAAAGCCATATTCGCAAAACTATTTGAAAGTTTGTCCTCAAATACATGTTCGTAATGTATGTTCAGGGCTTCTTCAAATAAAGTGGTAGAGGTCGTAAAGTCATTCATCTTCATATACGTATCAGCCATTGCGTACTTTGTATCGGCAAACCAGTAATTTAACAGAAAAATGATAATCAGAATATAGGGAATAATTACAAAAGCGCATGCGGTAAGCGTTGAGTAAGTGAGGGGCGTTCGATGTTTTTCAACTGACTTATCAGGCTGCTCTTTAACCGGTAGGATCAGTGGGATAACCGGAAGTAAATAAAAAAGTATGTTAATAGTGGTTGTTGAAAAGCCAAACAGATTGGTAATTTGAATGCATCCGTACGCAAAAAAGAGTGCAGTCAACAACAATGGAATATCGCTGTCTGCTTTTGTTTTCCAGGTTGTTCGGAAAAAAAGAAAAACCACACAGCCAATCAAAACAAGATATGTAGCCAATCCAAATAGTCCAGTCGTGGCATAATAGTTGAGGAATTCATTATGGGCTTTGTTGTAAAGATAATCCCATTCAGAGGTTAAATTATGTTCCTGCGGACGAACAAAATAGTAGGCGTATGCAAATGTTTCAACTCCGGTCCCAAACAGCGGATATTTTTTTCCCAACTCAATTGCGCCCTTCCATACGATTCTTCGAATATCTAACGAATCGGTAACACCACCAACAACAAACTCATCCTGCCTTACACTTTGAGTCTGTTCTTGTTTATCCGGACTCTGACGTCCAGAAAACAATTGAACATATGTTTTGTACATAAATAGCCTGTCCACTTTTTCAATACCTGTTTTAAAAACCACAAGACTTGCAAATACAGAAACAAATATAACCAAGGCCATTATTAAAGTATTAATCAACTCAGTTTTTTTTAAGAATGCGCGTAGCAGACATAAACCAACAAACAAAACAACACCTACAAGGACAGGAATGATTGCAGAACGAGATCGGGTAAACAAAATCATTATAAAATTAAGAATTACATAGAAAAGATAAAGACACTGTGTAAACTTTGAATTTTTGTCTTTATCTCTAAATACAAAAAAAAGACCGATAAAAAAGTGAACTGCAAGATATGCCCCAAACCAGTTTGGTTGTCCAAGTGTGGAGAAAACACGTACCGCCGGGTTGAACTGTACTGTCCAACAGGCATTATTAAACTCACCGACAAATACTAAACAGCTTAAATCATGGCCAAACTTCCCGGGTATTGCCCACAGAATTGAAAACAATGAAGACAATAGTGAAACCTGAAGAATTTGAAACACTGCGCTTTTTTTATTTTCAACTAACGAAAGAAAATAAACAAAACCATAGTAGAGCACTATAAAAGCAATTATTGACCACAACCCTCCATTAAACCTGCCATAATAACCGAAAAAAGAGGTGTGAAGATCAATAGAAAATAAAGTTGAGACCGCTTGAGAAACAAAAAAAATAAGAATGGGAATGTCTAAAAAAGTCCGTTTTAACGGTACTTTTCTTGTGAGGACCCATTGAAGCATAAGAATCATCGCAACACTTACAGAACAAAAATATATCCAAATCATTTTATTGAACTCAAAAAGTTCAGAGGTCTTTCCATACATAATCAGGGGAGTAAGAAAAAAAAGCAGATTGTAAAGGAGTCCCAAGATTTGTTGGATCATACTGGATTGACTTTTAAAATAGTTAGCCTACTATCCGGTGAGATACACTCAACCGAATACATAGAGTTTGCAAATGTAAATACAAGAAGTATATAATAAATTTATTATACATAATTCACTTATTCATCCGTATTCATGAGCATATTGCAGAAGCTTTTTGAGATAAAACTCCCTTTTTTACATTCTATTCGCCTCTTTATTGACTCCGGTACCTCATATATGCGAATCGCAATAAAGGAGAAAGGCACGGTATTTAAGGAGCCAACATATCTTGCGTACAACATGCAAACAAAAGATTATATTTTTTTTGGGAGTGAGGCAAAACATATTTTTGGAAAAACGCCTCCTTTCATTAAGATCGTCCGACCAATGATTAATGGAATCGTTTCTGACTTTGATGCACAGGTAGCTATATCAACATACAGTATTCAAAAATCAATCAGCCCTTATGTACAACAACTCGCGATTTTAAAACCGTCAATCTCTGCATTAACGGTATATCCTCTTAACGCGACCGAGATTGAACAAAAAGCAGTGGAAGAAGTAGTATTGAAAGCGGGGTGCTCTCAAGTATTTCTTGTAGAAAAACCACTGGCAACTGCTGCTGGATGCGGGTTTGATATTTTTTCACATAAGCCGACTCTCATTATTGACATGGGAGGAGGACTCATTGAAATCAGCATTATCAGCGGAGGAGGAATTGTTGGAAATAAAAGCTTAAGAACCGCCGGAGAATACATGGATAAACAGATTGCAAATTATATTTATTTGAAACACGGACTTCTGCTTGGCGAAGCAACCTGTGAGAAACTAAAAAAAGAAACATTCCGCTTTGACGGAGAAGAAAAAGTTCAACTCGTTCGGGGAAAATCATTAGAAAACGGTCTCCCAAAGTCGGTAAAAGTTACCTCAAATGAACTGAAAGAATCGCTGATAAATACTTTCAACCTAATTGTTGATGCGACAAAGGAGCTTATTGAACTTTCTCCACCTGAAATCGTTGACGGTATTTATGAATCGGGAATAACTTTAACCGGCCAGTTGGCTTCAATTCACGGTGTCGAAGATTTTTTTCATACCGAGCTTAAAATTCCAGTAACCAGGGCGCAAAACTTTGCAGATGCAACCATTAATGGACTAATCACACTTGAAAAATCAAATCACCTGCTGAAAAAAGTGCTTTCACTAAAACGATAGCTAACAACATCGTCTTGACTTTTGGTATACGAATACATATAATGGAGTTTGCTTCTTTTTGCTCTTTAACAATTCATAAGCTATGTTTTTGTTCATTAAACGGGTTAGGTCGGGCACCATACGGCGCCCGATGGTTACCAAACTGAAAGTATTGGTAACAGATTACAACAGATGCCTAAAGGTGTCTGTTTTTTTAAGAGTTTGATCCTGGCTCAGGATGAACGCTAGCGGCGTGCTTGAGATATGCAAGTCGAGCGCCATTTATGCTTCGCACTAGACAGTCTGTAAAGCCAAAAGTCTATCAAGTCTATAAATACATACTACTTTATGGACTTTAAGGACTTAATGGACTTTAGACTCTCTCGTGCGAAGTGTGAGTGAGCGGCGGACGGCTGAGTAATGCATAGGAACTTGCCCCTCGGTAGAGAATAGTCCAGCGAAAGCAGGAGTAATACTCTATAGTCCCCGACGTCACGTCGGGGTAAAGAACGTAACTGTTCGCCAAGGGATAGGCCTATGTCCTATCAGGTAGTTGGTAAGGTAACGGCTTACCAAGCCTATGACGGGTAGCTAATCTGAGAGGATGGTTAGCCAGAGGGGGACTGAGACACGGCCCCCACTCCTACGGGAGGCAGCAATCAGGAATAGTCGGCAATGGACGAAAGTCTGACCGCGCGACGCCGCGTGTAGGAATAAGCTCTTCGGAGTGTAAACTACTGTGGCAGGGGAAGAAGGTCCGACGTTACGTCGGACTTGACGGTACCCTGCTAGAAAGGAGCCGCTAACTGCGTGCCAGAAGCGTCGGTAATACGTGGGCTTCAAGCGTTATCCGGTTTTATTGGGCGTAAAGGGTCGTGTAGGTGGTTTGATAAGTTATTTCTTAAATTCCGATGCTCAACATTGGAATTGGTTATAAAACTGTTAAACTAGAGTTTTCTGAAGGGGAACTGGAACTCAAGGAGGAGTAGTGATATGCGTTGATACCTTGGGGAACACCAATGGTGAAGACAAGTTCCTGGCAGATTACTGACACTGAGACACGAAAGCTAGGGGAGCGAAGCAGATTAGAGACCTGCGTAGTCCTAGCCCTAAACGAATGTCTGCTACCTGCATGATCCGACGTTTCGTCGGATCGTGTGGGAAAGGTAACCCGTTAAGCAGACCGCCTGGGGAGTACGACCGCAAGGTTAAAACTCAAAGGAATTGGCGGGGAGGCACACAACCAGTGGAACATGTGGTTCAATTCGATACGAACCGAAGAACCTCACCAAGGTTTGACATCCCAACGTTCTATTCTCTAGAAATAGAGGAAATTCGCAAGAAGGTTGGAACAGGTGCTGCATGGCTGTCGTCAGCTCGTTCCGTGAGGAGTGCCCTTAAGTGGGACAACGAGCGCAACCCCCATCTTGTGTTATATTTGTCACAAGAAACGGTCCCGACTTTGTCGGGAAGGAAGGAGGGACAGACGTCAAGTCAGCATGGTCCTTATACCTTGGGCTACACACATGTTACAATGAAGGGAACAACGGGTTTTGCCACGTCGCAAGACGGAGCAAATCCCTTAAATCCATTCTCAGTGGGGATTGGGGTCTGCAACTCGACCCCATGAACGCGGAATTGGTAGTAATCGTAAATCAGTCACGTTGCGGTGAATACGTTCTTGCCTCTTGCACACACCGCCCGTCAAGCCAACAAAGTCGG